>JAFUMW010000080.1 GCA_017482465.1 Clostridia bacterium | reverse complement strand
GTCGATAGTGAGATCACTGTACTCGAATGTAGTATACGACTTACCGTAGCCGAACGGGAACAAGGGTGTGTCTACCGTGTCGGCATAGTTGATAGTATCAAAGTAGTAACCGTTATAGCAACGTGCGTTGCTCGGTGCATTGTAGTATATCGGGATCTGTCCCGTGCATCTCGGAAGCGTTACGGAAAGCTTACCGCAGGGGTTAAAGTCTCCGTAAAGAACTTCAGCCGCAGCTACACCGCCCATGCTTCCCGGATGCCATGCCCAAAGAACAGCGTCACAGTAAGGCATGATGTCTGTGATTGCAAGCGGCCTGCCCGAGAATACGACAGCAACTACCTTCTTGCCCTGGCTCTTTGCAAACTTTGCGTAGTCAACCTGATACTTCATGAGCTCGATCATAGCAACGCTTCTTGCTTCACCTGTGAGGTGTCTGCCTTCGCCGACTGCGATAACAGCGATATCAGCGCCTGCAAAACAGTTGTACATGCTGTCAGCATGGTCGCCTGTTCTGTATATGATCTTGTCCTTGCCGGCTACCTGCCACATACCCTCGATAAAGGATACGCAGTCGTTTCCGCGCGCGGGGCCCGACCAGCATCCGAGCATCATATCGCGCTCTCTGCAAAGAGGACCTGTTACAACGACCTTTTCATTCTTGTTAAGCGGGAGCACATTGTTCTCATTCTTAAGAAGAACCATCGAGCTTTCGGCGGCTATCTTTGCCTTTTCCTTAAACTCGGGAGTAAATACCTTGTCCGCTGTGTTTTCTTCTGCGAAATAAGGATTTTCGAAAAGTCCGATCTTGAACTTAACAGTAAGCACGCGTCTTACAGACTCGTCGATAGTCTCCATCGAGACCTTACCCTCTTCTATAAGTTCCTTAAGATATGTAATGTAAACGTGATCACCCATATCCATGTCGATACCCGAGTTGATACCGTACATAGCCGCTTCCTTGTCGTCCTTTGCCGCCTTCTGGTTAACGAGCTGCTTGATCGAATCCCAGTCGCTGATAACAAATCCGTCAAATCCGCATTCTTCCTTAAGAAGTTGCTTGATATGATAAGGGCTTGAGGATGTAGGCTGACCGGAGATCTCGTTAAACGAGCTCATTACGGTAGCTACACCTGCGTCAACAGCCGCCTTGAAGTTGCCGAGATAGTAGTTGCGGAGTGCATAATCCGAGATCTCAGCCTTTGAATAGTCGCGTCCGCCCTCGGAAGCGCCGTATCCGATGTAGTGCTTAGCGCAAGCCGCAAGTCTGTTGCCTGCAAGCATATCATCGCCCTGAATACCCTTGACTATTGCCTTTGCATACATGCCGCCCAGACAAGTGTCCTCTCCGGGGGATTCAGCAATACGTCCCCATCTCGGGTCGCGCGACATATCAAGCATAGGCGCGTATGTCCAATGTATACCGTCGTATCTTGCTTCTTCCGCCATGATAGCGCCGCCCGCTTCAATGATCTCGGGATCCCATGTGGATGCAAGAGCAAGCGGGATCGGGAACTCTGTAACAGAGCCGTGGATGATATCGCGTCCGTAGATCACCGGGATGTGAAGTCTGGACTGCTCCATAGCCGCACGCTGAACCTTGTTAAGCTCTGCAAGCTGGAATTTTTCCTGTTCTTCGTTACCCGCCCAACGCGAGAATGCGAGAATACAAGAACTGAGCTGACCTTTTTTAGCAAGCTCTGTAACCTCGGGAAAACGCGAAGCCGTAAGCTGTTCCTGATGAAGCTGACCTATCTTTTCGTCAAGCGTCATCTGAGACAGAAGGTCTTCGACACGTTCGTGTACGGGCAAATTTTTGTCCATATACTTTTCGCTCATAATAAACCTCCATACCGATATTGCGGCAAATTTTATTATATTTTATTGTATCCGCAAATATTTGATCTGTCAAGGCTGAAAAAAACAGACCTTGACACCGATATCTACATTGTACCATATATTTTCTTCAATTACAATAATTATACAATTCTTTTTTCAAAAAAATCCTAATATTTTTTGCTATTACTACTGCACGCTTCTTCAACACATGTGTTGATATTTGTTTGTTTTGCCCGATATCAACAGCTCTTTATCAACATATTGTTTGATTTTTTGCCCCTTTCTACCCCGTTTTTCTCAAAAAGTTCATAATTTTGTCATTTTTAAGTTGTGTACAAAATGTAAACTTATCCGCCCCACGAGGCTGAAAACACCGATTTTAAAGCGTTTCACACTGTTTAAGGTCAGTAAATCATGTAATGATCCGATCATATCTCAAAGTTCGAAATATGTCGAATGATACACCCTTACATTTACGCTCAATTTGTGATACAATATACTTGTAAGCAACAATAACACTGACATGTCAAAAACACTGCTTAAAAATACATAATAACATTTTTATTCGGAGGACCAAACATGAATAAGATCAAAAGCACCTACAACATCCGAGCCATCAAGAATGTCGACACCGACACTGTGCTGATATACCGCGCACTGCATTGCGGTAACAAAAGCTACGAGATCTCGATCGAGCGTTACCGCGGCAATACGCTTATTGAAGCGAGCTCTGCTGAAGCATGTGTAAATAACACTTGTACTCTTGACAAGCTGCTTCTTGACATGTGCATCGGAACACTCGAACCATGTCATCTGAAAAACGTGATCGACGATATGGAAGAAATATAACAACAAACCGGCGTTTCTATCGAAACGCCGGTTTGTTGTTTATCTAATTGCCGTTCCTGCGGGAACAGAGTTGTCTACAAAGATCACCTTGCAGCCGCATGCGTTGTTAGTACCCGCAAGCAACATACCCTGCGAGTTTACGTTGCAGATACGGTTGGGCTTGAGGTTAGCGATAACGATTATCTTCTTACCTACAAGCTCCTCCGGTGAATATTCTTCCTTGATAGAGGACATGATAACGCGCTCGCCGATACCGTCAAACAGCGTAAGCTTGAGGCAGGAATGCGACTTGCGAACACCCTCTGCCTTGAGTATCTCACATACACGAAGGTCGATCTTGTCAAAGTCGTCGATCGTTACCTGATCCTTAACGGGTGCTACCGGGTCGGGCTCACGGTTGATCTCCTCCTTGACTTCAACCGGACAGCTTTCCACGACGGGTGTGTCCGCCGCGATCTCCTCCTCTGTCTGAGGGTAGGAGAAATCAAGAAGTCCGACATACTTTTCGGGGTCGATCGCGTAAAGGAAAAGGTAAAGTCTCGGTCCCTTTTCTCTGTCTATAAGAAGCTTGTAAACGGTGCGGAAGAACGCGCCCTGAATACCCTTGAGCTCCTTGTCTCCCATTTCTGTGCCGTATACCTGCTTGGGAATGTCGTAAAGCTCGGTATTGAGCTCGTCGAGCGTATATCCGCCCTTTGCGATATATGCGTGAAGAAGCTCTATCGCTTTCTTTTCGTCATCGTTAAGTGTGTTATATACCTCAAAGTTACGTGTTACCCTGAGCTTGTTTACCTGATCGGGAGCACACTGCTCAAGCCAGAACTTAGCTCTGTCGAGTCTGTCTGCAAAGTCTGATTCCTTGTACGGTGTACCGATCTTTTCAAACACGGTCTCAAGCATGGGAACATTAAAGTTTACGATCGAGCCGAGCTGTACGATAAGCGACATCGGAACGGTCGCAAGCTCTCTTCCTTTGACCTGACAGTTGTACATGATATCCTGTGTAAGATCGGTCGCCTTGCCCTCTCTGCAGTCGTTAAGCATCTTATCAAACTCGAAGTACTGACGAAGAATACCGTCGTCGAAGCAGATATCGAACGCCTTTGTGGGCTCGGTCTTTGAATAGAGCCACAAGAGAACCTCGGGCTGATAGAGCTTTAAGAGAGTTTCGGGTGTGAGATTAAGTCCGGACGAGCTTGACATCTTACCTGTCATACCCTTAATACCGATGAACTCGTAGCCCTGGAATATAGGTGCTTCAAAGCCAAAAATATCCTTTGAAATTATCTTGGAGTTACTGTATGAGCCTGTGGGCGCGGCATGATCCTTTCCTCCGGGCTCAAAGTCAACGCCCTCGTATCTCCAGCGCATAGCCCAGTCTATCTTCCAGCCGAGCTTGCAGTTGAAGTTTTCAAGGAAGTTGAAGTGTCCGCTGTGGCCGCACTTACAGGTGTAGTCAGCTTCTGTGCAGTCCTCGCTAAGCGACGTGATAGTCGTAAAGTCGGTCTTACATTCGGGGCAGAAAATGCTTACGGGATAGTAAGCAGCCTTTGCCGCGTCATGCTCTGCTTTAAGCTCTTCCTCGGATTTGGAGTTGTCCTTTGTCTTGAAGGAATCAAGTATCTCGAATATCTCATCGCGCTTCTGAAGCGACTCGATTACATCCTTTGTATACTTACCCGAACGGTACATATCCGCCTGATAACGGCAATCAAGCTTCATTCCGAACGGCTCGATGCCCTTAAGGAACTCCTCTTCAAAGTGCTGTGCATAATTCTCGTGGCATCCCCACGGGTCGGGAATGTCAACATACGGGCAACCGATATATTTGTCATAATCACTGCCGACGACCGCCTGTACATTGGCAGGGATCTTTCGGCAACGGTCGAATTCGTCCCACGAGACCAAGAGCTTCGCTTTCTTTCCGCGCTTTTCAAGAGCCTTTACAACAAACCACGGTGTTGCGAAGTCTCTGAAATTACCGATGTGTACCGAACCCGACGGGCTTACGCCTGCGGCACACACATACTCTTCTTTATTAGGATTGCGCTCTATTATCTTCTGCGCAATTTCATCTGACCAATGCATTTTAGTTTGAGTTCCGCATCACGCGGAACGTCTCCTTCCTTCAAATACTCTGCTGTGAAAAATTTTATACCGTATAATTATAACACAGTCACCGATTTATGTCAAGGCGGGATATGTAAAATTCGCCTGTATATACACACATTTTATCGTATAATTTGCGTAAACTGTGCTATTTTTATTCAAAACTTTATTTAAAACTTGTATTGACAGATTTTGGATTATTTGTTATAATCATGTAAAATAATGCTTTACAGGAAGTGATCATTTTGAAAACAAATACACGTAAACTCGTTTTGGCGGCTATACTTACCGCTCTTGTTGTAGTTTTGCAGTTCATGGGCGCGTTTATCAAGCTCGGTCCGTTCTCGATATCGCTCGTGCTTATCCCGATCGTTATCGGTGCGGCGACCTGCGGTACGGGTGTCGGTGCGTGGCTCGGACTTGTATTCGGTCTTGTTGTACTCTGGAGCGGTGACGCTGCGGCATTCCTCGCTATAGACGTACCCGGCACTATCATAACCGTACTCGCAAAGGGTACGCTCTGCGGTCTTGTCTCGGGTCTTGTATACAAGGCATTCGCAAGCAAGAATAAGTATCTTGCCGTATTTTTAGCGGCTATCGCCTGCCCTTTAGTCAACACAGGAATATTCCTTCTCGGTTGTGTCGCTTTCTTCATGGATACGATCACACAGTGGGCAGCCGGAGGCAACATCGTTTACTATATGCTCATAGGTCTTGTCGGCGGCAACTTCCTGTTTGAGCTTGGCGCAAACATCATCTTAAGCCCGGTAGTCGTAAGGCTTTTAAATATCAGAAACAAGTACTGATCCTGTTTATAAAACAAGGGAGTCCGATCTCGGACTCCCTTTATCTTTTTAATATTCAGCATTTCCTACCGTTCTGGGGTAAGGAATTACGTCGCGGATGTTTGATACACCGGTAAGGTACATGATTATACGTTCAAAGCCGAGGCCGTATCCCGCATGCTTTGTTCCGCCGTAACGGCGAAGATTTAAGTACCACCAATAATCTTCTTCATTAAGACCGAGCTCAGCCATTCTCGCCTGAAGCACGTCAAGTCGCTCTTCTCTCTGGCTTCCGCCGATGATCTCGCCGACACCGGGCACAAGAAGGTCCATAGCCGCAACAGTCTTGTTGTCGTCGTTCATACGCATATAGAAGGACTTGATCTCCTTGGGATAGTCAATAACGAAAACAGGCTTCTTGAATATTTGCTCGGTGAGATATCTTTCATGCTCTGTCTGCAGGTCACATCCCCATTCTACGGGATACTTGAAGTCAGCGCCGCTCTTTTTAAGAAGCTCGATCGCGTCTGTGTATGTGACCTTTTTATAATCACTTACAGCGAGCGCGTTAAGTCTTTCAAGAAGAGTCTTGTCAACAAAATTATTGAAAAACTCGAGCTCTTGGGCACAGTTTTTGAGAACATGGTTGATGATGTATTTGATCATATCCCATGCAAGCTGCATATTATCATTAAGATCGGCAAACGCTATCTCGGGCTCGATCATCCAAAACTCTGCCGCGTGTCTTGCGGTATTTGAATTTTCAGCTCTGAAGGTCGGACCGAAGGTATAGATGTTACCGAACGCCATAGCGTAAGTCTCACCCTCAAGCTGACCCGATACTGTAAGGTTAGCGCTCTTTCCGAAGAAATCCTTTGAAAAATCGACCTTGCCGTCATCAGTTCTCGGTATATTGTCAAGATCAAGCGTGGTAACACGGAACATTTCACCCGCACCCTCACAGTCAGAGCCTGTGATAAGGGGTGTGTGTACGTATACAAATCCGCGGTCATGGAAGAAACTGTGAATAGCGTAAGCTACTTCGCTTCGCACTCTGAACACTGCCGAGAAAAGGTTTGTTCTCGGACGCAGATATGCCTGCTCACGGAGATATTCCACCGTGTGGCGCTTCTTCTGAAGCGGATAATCGGGAGTGGAGTGACCCTCTACCTCTACCTTTGTTGCCTTGATCTCAAAGGGCTGTTTCATTTCGGGAGTAAGCTCCACAACGCCTGTTACAACTACAGCCGAGCCTACATTGAGCTTGGCGATCTCGTCATAGTTGTCGATCTTATCGCGTTCGAAAACTACCTGAACGCATTTGAAACAGCTTCCGTCATACAGATCAATAAAGCCGAACGCCTTGCTGTCGCGTACGCTTCTCGCCCAACCGCCGAGCACCACCTCTTTACCCGAGTATGCCGCGGTGTCGGCGTAAATTGCCTTTATAAGTTCTCTTTTCATTTTATTTTACCCTTTTGGAAATATTATTTATTCTTACTTTTTCCGAGATATGCCTCTTTGATACGTTCGTCTGCAAGCAGCTCGCTTCCCGTACCCGACATCGTAATGTTACCCGTTTCAAGCACATACGCGGTGTCCGCGATCTTGAGCGCCATATTCGCGTTCTGCTCAATAAGAAGTATTGTAACGCCCTGCTTGTTTATCTCTCTGATGACATTAAATATATCTCTGATGACAAGCGGAGCAAGTCCGAGCGAAGGTTCGTCCATCATAAGAAGCTTAGGGTGGCTCATGAGCGCACGTGCAACGGCAAGCATCTGCTGTTCGCCGCCCGAAAGCGTACCCGCGAGCTGCCAGCTTCTCTCCTTAAGTCTGGGGAATATGTCATAGACCCAATTTATGTCGTCGGTAAGATCGTCGCTTCTAAGATAAGCGCCGATCTTTATGTTTTCAAGCACTGTAAGATCGGGGAAAACACGCCGTCCCTCCGGAACAAGAGTTATTCCCTCTTCAATTATCTTGTTTGTCTGGAGTCCGAGTATATTCTTTCCGTTGAACTCGATATGTCCCTCATGAGCCTTCACAAGACCGACTATCGAACGAAGCGTCGTACTCTTTCCTGCGCCGTTCGCGCCGATAAGAGTTACTATCTCACCCTCCGTCACCTCAAGGCTTACGTTGCGTAATGCCTTTATACCGCCGTATGATACACTGAGGTTTTCAATTTTCAGCATCGTCGTCACCTCCGAGATACGCTCTTATGACCTTGGGATCAGCCTGTATCTGTGCCGGATCGCCTGTCGCGATCAGCTTACCGAAATCGATAACATAGATCCTGTCGGAAATATCCATGATAAGATCCATATGGTGTTCGATAACAAGTATCGTCTGATCATATTCATCGCGAAGCTGTCTTATGAACGCGGTAAGCTCCTGTGTTTCCTGCGGGTTCATACCGGCAGCGGGCTCGTCAAGAAGCAAAAGCTTCGGCTTTGTGGCAAGCGCGCGTGCGATCTCAAGTCTTCTCTGCTGACCGTAAGGAAGGCTTGTTGCAAGCTCATCCTTAAGGTGCGCGAGTCCCTGCATTTCAAGAAGCTCAAGAGTCTCGCGTCTCATCTGCTGTTCTTCCTTATTATTAAGTCTGAATGTAGCCGAGAGAAGATTACCTGTCTGATGTAAATGTTTTGCAATAAGCACATTTTCAAACACGGTCATACCCTTGAAAAGTCTGATATTCTGGAAGGTTCTCGCTATACCGAGCTTTGTTATCTTATCGGGAGTTTTTACTATTGTATTCTTATACACGCCGTTGTTTTCTCCGGCGTATATCTTTGTCATCTTTCCCTGCGGATGGTTTTCGATCATTCTCTTTCCGAGAAAATCTATTGCGCCGTTGGTCGGTTCGTATACGCCCGTGATCGCATTGAAAGCCGTTGTCTTTCCCGCACCGTTAGGTCCGATAAGTGCAACGATCTCGCCCTCGTTTACATCGAGCGTAAGATTGTCAACGGCAACAACTCCGCCGATCTGCATTGTCACGTTTTCAACGTGAAGAATGTTCTTGCCTGTACTCATTTTTCTGCCTCCCCTTTACTTTTTTTACCGTTGCGGAAGATACGGTTCTTTATCTTTCCCGCAACCTCGGGAAGCTCCTTGTCGCCCATGATACCCTTTCTGAAGAAAAGCACGATTATCATGATGACCACCGAGAATACTACCATACGGAAGCCGTCGCGTAAAAGCGGGACCTTAAAGCCGCCGATGACCGTTTCCTTATCAAGGAATCTGAGCCACCACTCAGAGCATGCGACAAACAAAAACGAGGAGATACAGCTTCCGGACACAGAGCCGATACCGCCGATAACGACGATAAGCAAAAGTTCATATGTAAGAGCCGATGTAAACGGCTTTGCCTGTACGGTCGTTGAATACATCGCGTACAGAACGCCGCCGATTCCGGCGAAAAATGCCGATGTACAGAAGGACATCATCTTGTGCTTTGCGAGGTTGATACCCATAGCCTCCGCCGCGATCTCGTCATCTCTGATCGCACGGAACGCGCGTCCGTATGTGGATTTTATAATAAGCACCATTACCGCGATGCATACCGCCGCCACTATGAACGGAAAGAGCGTCGACATATAGAACACGACCTTACCGTCGGCATTTTCTATATTAAAGTCCGAAAACTTCGGGAATCCCTTTATCATATTCGCGCCGTTTGTGATCCTGCCCCAGAAGGGTGCTTCCCACTGGAAAAGAGCGCGTACGATCTCGGCAAATCCGAGAGTTGCTATTGCGAGATAGTCGCTCTTGAGCCTGAGAACGGGAAGTCCTATGAGGAAAGCGAACAGCGCCGCTACAAGACCGGCGAGTATCATGGTGGTAACAACACCAAGTATCATACTCAGCGTCTCATTACCCAAAAAGCTCTGATAAAATTCCTGCATGGAAAAATTCACCGACGAGCCGTTGTATTTATAGTACACGGTATCTTTTACGGACGAGGGCGTACAAAGTATAGCATAAGTGTATGCGCCAAGGAGCATAAAGCCCGCATGTCCGAGCGAAAAAAGTCCGGTAAAGCCGTTAAGCAGGTTGAGCGATACCGCGATAAGAGAGTACACTGCGCCTTTTTTGAGCACTGTGAACAGCATTGATGTAGGCTTAAGCCACTTGGGAAGGCTTGATGCGGGCACCCAGAGATTAAGGTTCTCAAGCACAGCTACCGCCGCCATAAACACGAGTATACATAAGATCGAGATAAGGGTGCCTTTTATGTTTTTCTTTTGATTCACCATTTCCACGCCCCCTTATACCTTATCTGTTATCTTCTCGCCGAACAGACCCGTGGGCTTTACAACGAGGATTATTATCAAAAGTGCAAATGTGAACGCATCCGAGAATGTAGCAAAGCTCGTACCTCTGATAATGCTTTCACATATTCCTATAACGAACGCGCCTACAACTGCACCGGGTACCGAGCCGATACCGCCGAATACTGCCGCAACGAACGCTCTGAGTCCGGGAAGCGCACCCGAGGTAGGAACGATTACCGAGAAGTTTGTGAAATAAAGCACAGAGCCTACAGCCGCAAGAGCCGAACCGATAATAAATGTTACGGAAATAACTTTATTTATCTTAATACCCATAAGGCGGCTGGTCTCAAAGTCCTTTGACACCGCACGCATCGCCATACCGATCTTGGTATGATTGATAAGCTGAGTAAGCGCAACAATAAGAACAATAACGATGACCGGCGTGATCAGCTTTGCCCACTGTGTTTCTGTTCCGAATACCGGCACGGTATCCGAAAGGAAAGGAATATCGGGATAGTACATAGGCTGACCTGCTGTTATGTATGTCATAAGATTCTGAAGCAGGTAGCTTACACCGATAGCCGATATCATAACGCTCATTCGCGGGGCACTGCGAAGCGGCAAATATGCCGCACGCTCAATAACAAAGCCGAGTAATATGGTCGCTATTATCGCAAGGGGGATAGATATGTACCAAGGAACCGATGCTACCATGTATATAAGCACCATACCTGCAACCATAAACACATCGCCGTGAGCAAAGTTTATAAGTCTTAAGATGCCGTAAACCATCGTGTATCCAATGGCGATAAGTGCGTACTGACCGCCGAGCGAAATACCCGACATCAGGATCGAAGCTATAAATTCCACAAAAACACCTCTCAATTTTAGAGTCATCCGTCATCGGCGGAATAATTGTCACATAGTCAATCACGGAAAATATCAGCCGTATTTTTTGACCGTGCGGAAAATATGCGAGCATTTTCGCACACTTTCCGCAAGATCAAAAAAAGCAACTAATCGCTTGGCAGAGTTCAACCCTGCCAAGCGATCACGCTTAAAACGCAAACCGTTTATCAGCCGGCCTTCTGTACTGTTTCAAGAACCCATGTAGCTGTTGTGTTGTCAGAGGTCTTGATGTAAGCTGTGTCACGAACCGCATCGCCGATATCATCAAATTCGATGTGACCGGATACGCCGTCGTAAACAACGCCGGGAAGAGCTGCCTTGATGTCAGCCTTGTCAGCCGAATCAGCTGCCTTGATAGCTTCGAGAGCTACATAATAAGCGTCGTAACCCATTGCTGTAACAGCGGAGATGGTATCGTTACCGCCGTTAGAGGTCTTAGCATCTTCGTTGCTGTTGATGTATGCCTTGATGCCTTCGTCAAACTCGGGTGAACCGCCTTCCTGATAGAAGGTGGAAACATAAAGACCGATGTTTGTGTCCTTAGCAGCCTCGAGAACCTTGTTGTCATCGAGTGTGTCTGAGCCGAGGATAGGAGCCTCAATGCCGAGGTCAGCAGCCTGTGTGATGATCTGTGTAGCGTAAGCTATGGATACAGGTGTGAAGATAACATCAGCGCCTTCAGCCTTTGCCTTGTTGAGGTAGGTTGTGAAGTCAGCGTTGTTTGTCGGGAAAGAATCCTTGATAACCTCTCCGCCTGCTGCTGTGAATGCCTGCTCAAAGAATGTGATAAGACCCTGGTCGTACTCGTTGCCGAGCTCACCGAGGAGATATGCCTTATCTGCTTCGAACTTATCTACTGCAAAGTTTGCAAGAACCGAGCCCTGGAAGGGATCAAGGAAACAGATTCTGAAGTAGTGTTCGTTGCCTGCTGTTACGTTGGGGTTTGTGCAGGTTACGCCGATAGCGGCAAGACCTGCCTGATCAAAGAATTCGCTTCCTGCCATGGAAACGCCCGAGCCGTAAGAACCGAGTACGATAGATACATCAGCGTCAACGAGAGCTGTAGCCGCGGAGGGAGCCTTGTCTGTGGAAGAACCGTTATCAGCGAGTACGAGTTCAACCTTGTATTCTTCACCGCCGATCGTAACAGAGGGAGTTTCTACGTTTGCATACTGCATACCGAGAATTTCCTTCTTACCGCCGGAAGCGGAGTCACCTGTGGAAGGCTCGAATACGCCGATCTTGATTACCTTTTCTCCGGAAACGTCTTCGCCGCCTGCTTCGGTATTACCGCAGCCTGCAAACGCAACCGTAACCATCAAAAGTGCGAGAACGAGAGCGAGAATCTTTTTCATTGTTGATTTTCCTCCAAAATGATTTTTTAAGAGCATGCAAAGCCGTATGTTACGGTTTTGTCAATGACCTTGCCGATATTATATCATAAAACCTATAATTTGTAAAGCAGATTTTAACGATTTTTTGCACAAAAACTAAATTTTTTCATTTTTTGCGTTTTTCACTCGGTTTCATAAATGCATACAGACACCAAGCAAAATATCGGCACGGACTCGTGACCGTGCCGATATTTTCTGCAATTATACAGTAATTACATAAGGCTGCGATAGAGTGCTTCGATATCCTCAACGCTTGTTTCGCGCGGGTTGCCGGGGCGGCACGCATCTGCATACGCATCAAGCGAGAGCGCGTGTACATCCTCTTCCTTGACAACTCCCTTGAGCGAGCATTCAACGCCTACGTCCTCAGCGAGCTTCTGAACAGCATCAACCGCCGCTTTTCTGTACTCGTCCTGTGTCATCTTATCAACGCCTTCAACGCCCATAGCGCGTGCGATGTCACGGTACTTTTCACCTGTGTAGGGTGCGTTGTACGCCATGACTGTGGGGAGCAGTGTTGCGCAAGCCTTACCGTGAGGCATATCGTAGTAAGCCGAAAGCGTGTGTGCCATGGAGTGGTCAACACCGAGGCCTACGTTAGAGAAGCCCATGCCTGCAATATACTGACCGAGTGCCATACCGTCTCTGCCCTCTTTTTCGTTCTTTACCGCACCGCGAAGGCTGCGGGAGATAACTTCGATAGCCTTGAGGTGGAACATATCCGAAAGCTCCCACGCACCCTTGGTGATGTAGCCCTCGATAGCGTGTGTAAGCGCGTCAAGACCTGTAGCCGCCGTGAGTGCCGGAGGCATAGTAGCCATCATGTCGGGGTCAACGATAGCAACAACGGGAATGTCGTGAACGTCAACGCAGACAAACTTTCTCTTCTTTTCAACGTCTGTGATAACATAGTTTATAGTAACCTCTGCCGCTGTACCCGCAGTTGTTGCAACCGCGATGATAGGAGCACAGGGGTTCTTTGTGGGAGCAACGCCCTCAAGAGAGCGAACATCCTCAAACTCGGGGTTTGTAATAATGATACCGATAGCCTTTGCGGTATCCATGGCCGAACCGCCGCCGATAGCAACGATGCAGTCAGCACCTGCAGCCTTATAAGCGGATACGCCGTTCTGTACGTTTTCGATGGTGGGATTAGCCTTGATATCGGAGTATACAGTGTAAGGAATGTTTGCCGCGTCGAGAAGGTCTGTTACCTTCGCTGTGATACCGAACTTGATAAGATCGGGGTCTGTAGCTACGAAAGCCTTTTTGAACCCGCGGTTCTTGATCTCCTCGGGGATAGCTGTGATGGCGCCTGCGCCATGGTAGGATGTTTCGTTAAGAACAAATCTCTGCATATTGATAGATCCCTTTCATTTTTTATTTTTCAAAGCCGTTTGTTAAGACTTTGACATTATTGTATTCATTGTACCACAATACTTTGATAAAATCAAGACAAAGTCACACAAAATTACAGCTTTTTTTGGTATTATAGTGACAAAAAACAGTACAAAAGTACGATTCACCTGTTAAACACGTGCTCCTTTGACGGAGAGTATCCGAAAAAGCTTATATAACTCCTGTAAAATGACGTATAATCTCCGAATCCGCATCTCTCACATACATCGGTGGGTCTTTCGCCCATTGATATCATGCTCTGCGCGGCGAGTATACGTTTGTCGTTTATGTACCTTTTGGGGCTTTGAAGCATCTCTTTCTTGAATATCCTGAAAAGATAACTGTCGGTTACATAAAGCTCACGCGATATCTCCTTTATATCCCTGATCTCAAACAGATGCTCGTTTATATATGCGATCGCCTTTGAAACGAGCGGGCTGGCATTTGAATAATCCGCTCCGTTTTTCTTCGTACCCGAAATACTGAGGTTATAAAACAGCTCGGTGATGATAAGAGATGCGACCGATATAAAATCCTCCTTTGAAAGCTTGAAGGAGTAATAATCGAGTTTCCCGAAAAGCTCTGACGCTATTTTGTTGGCGCGCAGGTTCACGACCTCTGTATCCTGAGGTATCAGCGAGGTATTATGTATACCGAGCGCACGCTCGTCAAAAAAGAGATCGTATCTTTCGTAGTCTACCCCGGAATCGATATTTATATAGTGATAATTGGCGGGTCTTGTGATTATCAGATCTCCCTTTTTAAGCTTGTATCTTCTGTCCTCGATCACATATGAAACATCGCCGCTTACGATATAGATAAGCTCGTAATAATTGTGAGCCTCGACGTTAAAATTTCCTATGGAAAGCTCCTTGTGTATATAATGCGTATATATCAGATCCTTGCTCCTGAAATCAACAATCTTTTCTATCATTTCATCACCTCATTTATTATACTGTACCACATCCGTTCATTTTTTGCAATACATTTATGTATTTTTTGCCATTTACTTTGTAAAAAATATAGTCCATAATATAAAAAAAGATGCATGGGTGATATATAATGAAAAAAGCAGTTATTCTCGGGTGTGAAAACTCACACGCCGATTCATTTCTCGATCTTATCAGCAACAGATCCGAGTTTTCGGACACCGAGATCATCGGAGTGTACAGCGATGAGATCGACGCCTGTCTAAAATTGAAAGAAAAATACGGTGTCGGCATCATGGACAGCTATGATGAGGCTGTCGGATATACAGACGGTGTGATAATCACAGCACGCCACGGCGGCAAGCATTTGAAATATGCTCTACCCTATATAGAAAGCAGTGTGCCGATGTTTATCGACAAGCCGATAACAGTAAGCGAAAGCGACGCGCTTGAGCTTGCCAAAAGGCTTAAAGCGGCAAACGTAAAAGTGACCGGAGGTTCATCACTGCGGCTCGACCCGATCATAGAGCAGCTCAGAGCCGACGTAACCGATACTGTTGACGGAAGAACGCTGGGCGGACTGGTACGCGCTCCGCTTGCAAGCGACAGCGCATACGGAGGATTTTTCTTCTACGCGCAGCATCTGTGTGAGATGGTAATGGAGATATTCGGACGGTATCCGAGCTCGGTAAAAGCATATAAGGCGGCAGATCAGACCACGGTCATCTTTAGATACGGCAACTATGATGTAACAGGCGTATTTGTTGAGCATGGCTACTCCTGCTACTATGCGTCCCGCTTTTCCGAAAACCGTATCACCGGCTCACAGATCGACCTTGCAAACAGCCCCTGCTTCTATAAGGAGTTTAAAGAATTTCACGAGCTTCTAAACGGCGGTGAGCCAAAAACTACATATAAAGACTTCATAGCTCCCGTATTCGTAATGAACGCTATCCTGCGCTCGCTTGAAAGCGGAAGCGAGGAAAAAGTGAACGAAATTGAAAATATATAACCGAAAAAGGAGAAAAAATATGCTATTTAAAGAAGTAACCCCCCGTTGCTTATTGAAGGCAGACTCAAGCAACCCCAGAAACTCAGACTCGAGCATCGTCAGATGCAACGACGGCGCGTTACTGCTCGCGTGGCAGCGCTACGACGAAAGCGAACTGCGCTCCAACGATGAAGCCCCCTGCAACATCAGCACGCTTCGCTCGTACGACAACGGTCACACCTGGGAGGATGAGCGTGTAGCAGTAAACGATGCCGACTGCATTAATGTTTACGCTCCGAATCTCTTCCAAACAAAGGATAACAAGATAGCGCTTATTTACCACAAAAACATCTGCTTTTATGAAGGTCGAACGGTAAAAACCACAATGATCCTGAGAAAGTCCGATGATGACGGCAAAACCTTTGGCGAGCCTCATATAATAGCCGATTCGGTTAACTACGCGAGCGCCGGAAGCCATGCTGTTATACGCACCTCCACCGGACGTCTTATTCTTCCCGTAATGCATTTTTCGGGCGGAAGATGCACTCCAAGTGAGCATATCATAGCCGAGGTAATGTATTCCGATGATGACGGTGACACCTGGAGCTTAAGTCAGAACGGAGCAACCGTACCCATGCGCGGTGCGCTTGAGCCTTACGTTGCCGAATGGATAGACGGCATACTCGTTATGGTCATCCGTACACAGCTCGGCTCGATGTTCAAGTCCTACTCGTACGACAACGGTGTGACCTGGTCAAAGCCGCAGATAACAGGACTTGCAGCACCCGAATCCTCGCCGTATATCACACGCGTACCGGGCAGCGAGGCAATGCTCGTGATATGGAACAACTCGGAGTTTGATATGTACTTCAATCATTCGGGCAAGCGTACACCTTTGACTATAGCAGTAACCTATGACGGTGCAAAGACCTTTACCGATATCCTCGACATTGAAAGCGATCCGAAGGGCGTTTATTCAAACTCGACGGTTTTCTGGGTGAGCGACGATGAGCTTCTCGTTACCTATTGGTATTGCACATACACCGACAACTGGCTCATGACCGAGGACACGGACCTCAGACAGACAAGAATAAAGCTCGACAGATCGAAGCTTTTGAAATAAAATAATAACAGCCCCGACAGATACGAGCTCTGTCGGGGCTTATTACGTTTATTCTATACTGTCACTTCTCGTCCTTGTCCTCGGTGATCTCCTTGAGGCTTGCGGCAAGACCTGCGATGCCCTGTATCTCGGAGGGGATGATTATCTTTGTCGCCTTACCGTCGGCTGCCTTTTCAAAGCTTTCAAGAGCCTTTATAGTAAGATATCCCTCGCCGGGTGCGGCTTCATTGATACGCTTGATACCCTCGGCGATCGCTGTCTGTACTGCAAGGATACCCTGCGCTTGACCTTCGGCTTCTCTGATTGCCGCTTCCTTCTTCGCGTCAGCTCTGAGGATAGCCGCTTCCTTTTCACCCTCGGCAATAAGCACGGCGGACTTCTTTTCACCCTCTGCCCTGAGTATCGCCTCACGTCTTTCACGCTCGGCCTTCATCTGCTTTTCCATCGCATCCTGTATCTCAGAGGGAGGAATGATGTTCTTAAGTTCAACACGGTTGATCTTAATACCCCACGGGTCTGTTGCCTCATCGAGTATAGATCTCATCGTTGTGTTTACCGTGTCACGCGATGTGAGAGTTTCGTCAAGCTCAAGATCACCGATGATGTTACGAAGCGTTGTGGCTGTGAGATTCTCAATAGCCATCATGGGTCTTTCAACGCCGTAGCAGTAAAGCTTGGGGTCTGTGATCTGATAGTAGACGACAGTGTCTATATGCATGGTTACGTTATCCTCTGTGATAACAGGCTGAGGCGCAAAGTCCACAACATGCTCCTTGAGGTTTACCTTGCTTGCAACCTTGTCGATAAAGGGAACAAGAAAATGGATACCTACGTTCCATGTTGCATTGTACGCACCGAAGCGCTCGATGATATACGCGTGAGCCTGCGGAACGATCTTGATGCAAGAAGCCAGCATCGCCAGAACGAGTATAAGTATAATTGCTATTATCATTTTGTTTCCTTTCTGCCGCTTTGCGGCACTGTTATGTATTTGTTATCTTTTTACGATCAGGCGTACGCCCTCAATGCGCTCAACAGTGACCTGCTCGCCTGCTTCGATAGGAGAACCGTCAAAGCTCTGTACGCTCCATGTAACACCGTTTATATTACATTTCCCGCTCGGGGCAAAATTATCCACCCTCTCGGAAATTACAACGGTCTTACCTATGATACGGTCAAGGTCGGTCTCGGTGCCTTGCTTATGCAAAAGCTTTTTGACAACAGGTCTTGTGAATATAAGCAATATTGCGGCGGTTACGATAAAAATCGCGACCTGTCCCCATATGCCCAGACCAAGCTGTCCCGCGATCAGTGCTATCAAAGCACCTCCCGAAAACCAGATACATACAAGCTGTACGGTCATGGCTTCGAGCAAAGCGAATGCCACTGTGAGTATAAGCCATACGTATGTAGTCAAATTACCATCTCCATTCTGTTATTTAGTTTGCTGAAAACCGGATTTCCTGCAACATCTATATTGTAACAGAAAACCGAAAAAACTTCAAGCTTTTTTTAAGCCAAATATTGATAATTACAGGCGTTTGTGATAGAATATTGGGGGAAAACACACATTTTTCTAAGAAAGGCTGTGCCGCAGATATGAAAATCTCATCACTTTGCTATATCGAGAGAGATAACAAATACCTTATGCTCCACCGCGTATCCAAGGAAAACGATGAAAATGCGGGCAAATGGATAGGCATAGGAGGAAAGTTTGAAGAGGGTGAAAGTCCCGAAGACTGCGTCTGCCGCGAGGTGCTCGAAGAGACCGGACTTACGCTGACCTCATACAGATACCGCGGTATTGTCACCTTCATAAGTAATGTCTGGGGGACCGAATACATGCACCTGTTCACTTCCGACGCATACACCGGCGAGATAAAGGACTGCGACGAGGGTGTACTTGAATGGATAGACAAGAAAAAGCTTTCTCAGCTTACCCTTTGGGAAGGAGACCGTATCTTTTTACAGCTTATAGACAGCGACCGACCTTTCTTTTCGTTAAAGCTATGTTACACAGACGACACCCTTACATCAGCCGTGCTTGACGGCAAAACAATAATATAACGGAGTATTATCATGGGCAGAACATATCAAAAGCATAAATTAAGAAAAAGCATCTCACTTGACGGCGCTTGGAAATTTATGACCGATCCCGAAAAGATCGGCGAAAACAGCGGATACACGGCCGCCCTGCCGTCAGCCCAAACCGTATTCGTTCCGGGTCTTTGGAATCACGAGCCGGGTCTTTTGGAGTATGAGGGCGCGGCATGGTACGAAAAGGACTTTTACACAGACGGCGGCACTTTACGCTTTCATTTCGGCGCGGTAATGACCGATGCGAGTATCTACCTTGACGGAGATCTTATCGGAGGTCATTACGGCGGATTCTGCGAATTTGATATTATCGCACCGGAGGTCAGCGAAGGCGAGCACCGTCTCACGGTACGCGCCGACAACACCATTGACAGCAGATCCGTACCGCAAAGGCTCGTTGACTGGTACAACTACGGCGGTATAGCACGCAGTGTAAATACGGAAACACTCAATGGTATATGCGTTCTCTCGGACAGATTTGAATATACTCTATCGGACGACCTTACGTCTGCAAGGGCTTACCTGTGTCTTGAGCTTTACAACGCCAAAAACGTCGATGTAAGCTCAAGGATCGAGATCATGCTTGAAAGTGAGACTGTCGCCGTGCTTGACGTGACGCTTGGCGGCGGAGAAACGCGTGCGGTAATTACAGATGAATTCGTCATTGAAAATGTGCGTTTATGGGACATAGGATCACCCGAGCTGTACATGCTTTATATAAAGACCGAGACCGACGATCTTGCCGAGCGTGTGGGCTTTCGTAAGATATGCGTCGAGAACGGGCAGATATTACTTAACAACAAGCCCATCGAAATACGCGGTGTAAACCGTCACGACGATCATCCCGACTGGGGCTTCGCTTTTCCCGAAAAACTTATGAAGCGCGATGTTGACCTGATAAAGGATCTGAACTGCAACGCGGTACGCGCTCATTACCCGAATTCGCATACATTTCTTGACCTGCTTGATGAAAACGGCATCATGTTCTGGAGCGAGATACCGATATGGGGCAACGGATTTTCGGAAGAAACGCTTGCCGATCCCGTAATACTTGAACGCACACTTGAAATGCACCGCGAGATGGTAAAATATTATTACAATCATCCCGCGATCACGGTGTGGGGACTTCATAACGAGATACTTTCGGCAAGCGATGCCGCTTATAATATGTCAAAGCTGTTCTATACATATCTCAAGGAAAACGGAGGAAACCGTATAGTCACATTCGCGTCAAGCCGCCCGATGATCGACAGATGCTTTGAGTTCTGCGACATGATATGCATAAATATGTATTATGGATGGTATGACGGTGACAAGAACTCATGGAATAAATTTCTTGAAGAGTTCCGCGAGCGTCGGGATCGGCTCGGTATGTCACACAAGCCTGTTATCTTCAGTGAATTCGGATGCGCGGCACTTTACGGGCATCACACATTCGACAACATCAAATGGACCGAGGAGTATCAGTCAGAGCTTTTGGAGTACTGTCTGAAGCTTTTTCACAGCGACCCTATGGTACACGGCTTTTACATATGGCAGTTCTGCGATATGCGTACAAGTCCCGAGCTCGGACTTAACCGTGCAAGAGGCTTTAACAACAAGGGCATCCTCAACGAATACCGCAAGCCGAAAGCAGCCTACCGTACTGTAAAGGAAACATATAAAAAATTTATGCAGGAACAATTATGACAATGAATGATCTCAAAAGCAAATTCTCATTAAATGCCGATATCATCACTCCAAGTGACGGATACCACTATTTTTTCGGCTATTACGATATGCGTGCCGACGACGGCTCAGGCAGACATTTATGTCACAGAGTCAGCTTTATAGACAGGCTTCCGCGCGAGGATGACATAGCCGAGGTAGGCTACGTCAAGGACAAGGTGTTTCACAAAATAGGCGAAACTTCCGCATGGAATTTCCAACAGGGTGCAATGCTGCAGTATCATCCAACCGAAAAGGACACCGTATATTATAACATACGCAGAAACACCGATATAGTTACGGTAACACACAATTTCGCAACAGGCGCAAAAAGCTTTACCGACCGTGCATGCGCGTGCGTCTCACCTGACGGAAAATACGGGCTTGCGGTAAATTTCGCGCGCATATACGATTTCCGTCCGGGTTACGGATATGCGGGAATCAGTGATAGCAGTGCCGACATGAACGCACCGCATAACGACGGAGTTTTTCTGGTCGATACAAAAAAGGGCGTATCACGCCAGATACTTCACTATGACACACTTGCAATTGCCGCGGGATTTGAAAAAGATGAAAAGGTGCTTGTAAATCATATCACCTTCAACCCGGCGTCAGACAAATACATCATGCTCGTACGCAGCTTCCCAGCACCCGAGCGCCCATGGCGTACATCTCTTGTCTGCGGTGATCTTGACGGTAACATAAAAACGCTGTTTGCAAAAACCTACGCGTCACATTACTGTTGGGTGGATGATAATAATATAGTCATTCACTGCACCGCCGACAATTACAGCGATCCTTTTTCCGAAAACCGCAGTATGTACATAATAAATGTTATAACAGGCGAGTTTGCGGAACACCGTATCCCGTACTTTGATATTCCCGGCGGCGGAGATATACACTGCAACGTGTCGCCCGACGGCAAATATATCATCGGAGACGGTTATCCGAAGGCCGGTATGCGCCCGCTTCTTGCTTACAGTCTGAAAACGGGCGAATCGCACATGCTTTTTGAAGCTAAAACGATCGAGCCTGATATCATCGACATCAGGTGTGATCTGCACGCAAGATTTATAAGCGGCAAAAAGATAAGCTTCGATACAACGCATAACGGACGACGTGAGATAGCGTGCATAAGTACAGATATGCTCGATTTTTGATATAAAAGCAAAAGTTACGCCGAAAACGATGAAAAAATCCTTTTTTTAGGTTGACAGTAAGAATTTGCTGGTGTATAATTAAATTTGTATATATTATTTATTTAAGGACGGTAAAATCATGCCGATTACAGCTTACCTCGAACAAAACGCGAAAAACTATCCCAACGAGACCGCGCTTATCGAAATAAACCCCGAAATCAAGGAAAAAAGAAGGGTTACATGGAAAGAATACGAGCTTATTGAGTCCGGCTACTCCGAGTCGTACCGCCGTGAGATCACCTGGAGCGTATTTGAAGAAAAGGCAAACAGGTGCGCCAATCTTCTCATGAGCCGCGGTATCAAGAGAGGCGATAAGGTCGCAATACTTTTAATGAACAGCCTTGAGTGGCTTCCCATATACTTCGGTATATTAAAGTCGGGGGCGCTTGCTGTTCCGCTTAACTACAGATATACCTCCGATGAGATCAAATACTGTCTTGACCTGTCCGACTCGGACGCTCTGATCTTTGGCAACGAGTTTATAGGACGTGTCGAGGAGATATGCGACAAGATCGATAATGTAAAGCTTTTATTCTATGTCGGAGACAGCTGTCCGACCTTTGCAGAAAACTATCTGCATCTTTCGGCTAACTTCTCCAGCGCGAAGCCGGATGTCACGCTCAAAGACAGCGATGACGCGGCTATATACTTCTCGTCAGGTACTACAGGCTTTCCAAAAGCGATATTACAGAATCACGAAAGCCTTTTACACGCCGCTCTCACCGAGCAGAACCACCACGGTCAGACACACGACGATGTTTTCCTATGTATTCCGCCTCTTTATCACACAGGTGCGAAGATGCACTGGTTCGGAAGCCTCGTTTCGGGAAGCAAGGCTATCCTATTAAAGGGTGTCAAGCCCGCATCCATAATCGAAACAGTATCGCGTGAAAAATGCTCGATCGTATGGCTCTTGGTGCCGTGGGCGCAGGATATACTCGACGCTATCGACCGCGGCGAGATCAAGCTTGAAGAACATGAGTTAGCTCAATGGCGTCTTATGCACATCGGTGCACAGCCTGTTCCGCCAAGCCTTATCAAACGCTGGAAGAGCGTGTTCCCGGGACATGACTATGATACAAACTACGGACTCAGCGAGTCCACAGGCCCCGGTTGCGTTCACCTTGGTGTTGAGAACACACACAAGGTAGGCGCTATCGGTGTTCCCGGCTATGGCTGGAAGGTTCGCATCGTTGACGATAAAAAGAACGATGTTCCCGACGGTGAAGTCGGCGAGCTTGCAGTATACGGTCCCGGTGTAATGACCTGCTACTACAAGGACGAAAAGGCAACCGCGGATGTTCTCGACAACGGCTGGCTCTACACAGGAGACATGGCTATGCGCGATGAGGACGGATTTATCTACCTTGTCGACCGTAAAAAGGACGTCATCATCAGCGGAGGCGAGAACCTCTACCCTGTACAGATCGAAGACTTCCTCAGAGCAAACGACAAGATCAAGGATGTGGCTGTTATCGGTCTGCCCGATCCGCGTCTGGGTGAGATAGCCGCGGCTATAATCGAGATCAAGCCCGGTATGAGCGCAACAGAAGATGAGATCAACGAGTTCTGCAAGGCTCT
>JAFUMW010000079.1 GCA_017482465.1 Clostridia bacterium | reverse complement strand
GTTTTTGTACTGATGATTGTCGGTTACATTGGGTGAGGGGATCAACAGAGCTCTCTTTTTAAGAATGGCAAGCTCGGAAAGCGTCATTGCACCCGCGCGGTTGATCACAAGGTCTGCCGCCGCCATCTGTTCGGGCATATCATAGATGTATTCAACAACTTTTATATTGCTGTGTTTGTCGAGTCCGTTTTCCCTGTACATTTTCATCGTCTGCTCGTATTCAATAGAGCCGGTAGCGTGGAGATGGAGTATTTCCGGGTGCTTTGATGTATAGTCACGCATCAGTGCTATTACAGCCTCATTTATTTTTTCCGCGCCCATGCTTCCGCCGCACGAAAGAATGAATTTTTCATACTTTCCGTTTATACCGAGCGTATCGCGTGCCGAATTATAATCGAGTGTTAGAAATTCCGGGCGAAGCGGATTGCCCACACGCACTATTTTATCTCTGTAGTCCTCGGGGAACTTATTTTTTGTAGCTTCGAAATTGACAAAAATGCGGTCAACATGCTTTGCAAGCATTTTTATCGCAACGCCGGGAATGGAATTCGATTCATGCAGTGCTGTCGGTATATTCATGTCAGCCGCCGCCTTCATGACAGGCCAGCACACGTATCCGCCTGTGCCGATCACTACATCGGGCTTAAACTGACGTATAAGCTTTTTTGCTTTGATCGGCGAGGTTACCGCCAGATATAAGCTTTTCAGATTAGAAAGCGAGAGCGAACGCTTGATACCGCGTACGTCGACATGGTAAAGCTTATATCCCGCCTTCGGAACGAGCTTGTTTTCGATACCTCTGTTTGTTCCGACAAAAATGATCTCGGAGCCGGGGATGTTCTTTTTAATTGTATTGGCGATGGCGAGTGCGGGGTTTACGTGTCCGCTCGTACCGCCTCCGGTGACTATTACTCTCATAAAGACCTCAGATTAAGAATATGTTATGCTATCGCTCTTGCCGCGAGAAGCGTGAAATTGACAGTATCACACCCATTTCCACAAGCAAGACTATCGTGGATGAGCCGCCGTAACTGAAAAAGGGAAGCGATACGCCTGTGTTGGGGATAAGGTTTGTTACAACACCGATATTGAAGGCGGCCTGTATTCCGATCTTGCTTATGATACCGGTAACTACGAGCGAACTGAAGGTATCGGGAGTTTTTATGGCGATCTGATACCCTCTTATTATCAACAGTATGAATAATATTATTACTGCAACAGCACCTATGAAACCAAGCTCCTCGCAGAGTATACTGAAAATAAAGTCGTTCTGAGGCTGGGAAACATACATGTGCTTTTGTCTGCTGTTTGCCGGACCGAGGCCGAGCAAGCCTCCCGAGCCGATGGCGCGCAAGCCTTGTATGGTCTGCCAACCGTCGCCTGTAAGATCGTTTTCGGGGTGCAGCCATATGTCGATCCTTCGTTTTGTGTATGGGACAAGCAGTGCTACTGCTGTAAGAAGTGTTCCGCCAACAGCGCCGGGGATCAATATTGCTTTAGCGCTTGTACCGCCGGCCCACATTACGGCAATACCGATCAGAAAGAGGATTATCGTACCCGAAAGATGAGGCTGAAGTATGACAAGTCCGCAAACTATACCTGTATAAAGTAAGGGGTGTACAAGTCCGTAGATAATACCTTCTTTTGTGTTTTTCGGATTGGTTATTTTCTCAGAGTTTTTTTGGAAATGTGACGCCAGTACAAAAACCAACGTAGCTTTTGCGATCTCGGACGGCTGTATTGATATGCCTGCGATCACAAGCCAGCGCTTTGCTCCTCCGCCTACCGTACCGATGATAAAGACAAGTAAAAGAAGCAGGCAGGTTATGACATATGCTCTTTTGGCGTTTCTTTCGAGAAAATGCGGGTCGAGTACATGTGAGACAACAAACATCAATACAAGTCCGATAAGTACATTTATTATCTGTTTGCTTATGAATGCGTAGCCGTTTCCGTCGTTTTTTGCCATTGAGTAAGCATAGCTCGCACTGAATACCATTACAGAACCGAAGCAGATAAGGATGAGCACGAGTATGAGAAAGGTACGGTCCATAGAGCCTTTGTATCTAACGATCTTTTCGGGTGAACGGGGCTCGATCGGCATATTGGTTTTACGACGCTGTACAGGCTTGCCTGAATTACCGCTTTGCACAGGCTTGGTGTTTTTGAGGTTTTGCCGCGGAATTTGGCGGCTGTTATTATTTTGAGTGTTATTCATTTAAATCTCCATTTTGCCGTAGATCGGACGATCCAACAACTGTAGTGTTGTTAAATAAGTGTGAGTATTACTGCGGCTGTCGAGAAGAGCAGTGTTACGAGCGAAAATACCGATACGATCTTGATCTCGCTCCAACCGCACTTTTCAAAGTGATGGTGTATGGGACTCATTTTGAAAACGCGCTTTCCCGTAAGCTTGAAGGAGGTCACCTGGATCATAACCGAAAGCGATTCTATAACATAGATTATACCGATAACAACGATGATGAGAGGATCGTTTAACAGATATGCACATCCAACGACAGCTGCCCCTAAAAAGAGCGAGCCTGTGTCACCCATAAAAATGCGAGCCGGATAAAAATTATAAGTCAAAAAGCCAAGGCATCCGCCGATAAGTGCGGCGCTTAAAAGCGCAAGTTCTGTGTTTGATACGAAGAAAGCAAGCACGGCAAACGCGGCACAAACAACGAGTGTAACGCTTGAAGCGAGACCGTCAATACCGTCTGTGAGGTTGACGCTGTTGATTATTCCCGCTATAAGTATGAGTGAAAAAGGATAGTAGATGATACCGAGATCAAATCCAATGTCGGTAAAAGGAATGTGCATGACGGTGGTAAGTCCGCCGAAAAAGCGCATTGCCATAAGATACAGACCGCCGACTAAAAGCTGAAGTAAAAGCTTTTGTGAGGCGCTGAGACCTTCATTCCTGTGGTTCTTGAACTTGGTCATATCGTCTATTATACCGATAGCACCGTTGAGTACCGCAAAAACAAGAGTGATTATGAGCTTGGTCGGCAAAGAGCTTTCGGTAAGCTTCATCATTGGCAGGATCATAACTGCCGATATTGCCAGTATAGCGGAAATGAATGCTATTCCGCCCATAGTGGGAGTGCCCTCTTTGTTTTTGTGCCAGCGCGGACCTATATCGAGAATAGTCTGTCCGAGCTTCATGCTTTTGAGCTTGGGTATGATAAGTCTTGTAAAGAGCGCGGACAGTGCAAAAACGCCGATAATTGTGATTATAAAGAAAACATAGACAGAGTTAAACAAGGCGGATTTTCCTTTCTTTTATCTTAATAACGCTGAAATTCAGTTTTCTGCGAGAGGGGAGTTATCAAGAGCTTTTTTTAACATCTCGATTACACGCTCGAGCCTTACAGCGCGGCTTGCTTTGAAAAGTACAACATCTCCGGGCTTTAATATGGTACGAAGTGCATTTGCCGTTGTCTGGGGTGTTTCTATATCACCGTTTATTCCAACGCGTTCGGGCAGGTAACCATGGTTTATCGCGCCGAGCACGATGTTTTCGGCGTCGCGCCCGAAGGTGAAGAGCTTTCCGATATTTTTGGATGCGACCGCGCGGCCGATCTCCATGTGTAACTGCTTACTGTATTCGCCGAGCTCTCGCATTTCTCCGAGCACGGCTATCGAACGTGTACCGTTTTTGAACGAAAGCTTTGCAAGCACATCAAGAGAGGCTTTCATTGATT
Source organism: Clostridia bacterium (assembly GCA_017482465.1). Taxonomy (GTDB): domain Bacteria; phylum Bacillota; class Clostridia; order Oscillospirales; family CAG-272; genus UBA4717. The sequence continues at coordinate 2,974 of JAFUMW010000079.1, read as the reverse complement.
CGGGACCTGCATTATAACAGTCCTCGATGATGGTTACGCCGCCGTATTCGTATACGTTCTGACGCATACCTGTGTTCTTGAATTTCATGAGCCCGCGTTTGATCTCGTCATCGCTCATTCCCATGAGCAGACCGCATACAAAGGCAAATACCGAATCATGTACATTGTGTATGCCTATCGTGGGTATCTGTATATTGGTTACGACTCTGTTCGGTAATACAAGATCGTATATCGAATAGCTGTCATATGTTCTGACATTGAGCGCACGGAAGTCGGCTGCGGGATTTTGCATAGAGATGAACAGGATCTTGTGATCAAGCAGATCTTTTTGGGCAAACAACAGCGGTTCGTCTGCGTTCAAGAGTATATATCCGTCGGGATCAAGTCCGTCGGTTATCTCAAGCTTTGCCGCGCAGATGTTTTCTCGGCTTCCGAGATTTTCTATATGGGAGTTGCCTATGTTTGTAATGACTGCGATCTTCGGACAGGCGAGCTTGGAAAGATATGATATTTCGCCCTTGAAGCTCATGCCCATCTCGAAAACAGCCGTGTTCGTGTCCTTTTTCATGGAAAGCACTGTCAGAGGCAGTCCGAGCTCGTTGTTGAAGTTACCCTCGGTCTTATGCGCGTTGTACTTTTCGTTGAGTACAGCGTATATAAACTCCTTGGTGGTAGTTTTTCCTACGCTTCCGGTAACAGCGACCACGCTTGGCGACAATCGCTCAAGATACGCATGAGCGATCTTTCCAAGGGCGCTTATTGTGTTCTCAACGATAACAAGATCTCCGCTTAATGACGAGGCGTTATCAGGCACTCTCTCGCAGAGCGCGCAAACAGCGCCTGCATTCATTGTATCTTCAATAAAATCGTGTCCGTCGAAACGTTCGCCCTTTATTGCAACAAACAGTGTACCGTCTGTGCAATCTCTTGAGTCTGTGGAAATGGATGTGATGCTTGAGCCGCCGTTCTTTATGACCGCTCCGCCTGTGATCGCCACGATCTCATCGACCGTAAAGCTTCCGTTATCAAGTACGATTCTGTTCATGCTCTGTCAAGTCCTTTGTCTTATTACAAATTATCTTTCTTTATATAAACTTTTTATTACCTCGTGCTCGGAAAAGTGACGTTTTTCATTGCCGACTACTTCGTAGTCCTCATGACCCTTTCCCGCGAGAAGCACGGTGTCACCTGCCTTGGAAACCGATAGTGCGAACTCTATTGCTTGGGCACGGTTTTCTATTATCCTGAAATCTGAATTGCGTTTCACGCCGACCGCTATTTCGGATATGATCTTTTTCGGATCTTCGCTTCTGGGATTATCGCTTGTTATTACCGTTATATCGCTTAAAGAGGTCGCGATCCTTCCCATTATCGGCCGCTTTTCACGCTCTCTGTCACCGCCGCATCCGAACACGGTTATAAGCTTGCCGTTACAGCTTTTTCTCAATGTGATCAGCACCTTTTCAAGCGCGTCGGGTGTGTGCGCGTAGTCTATGAATACGTTTGTACCTGTGGGAACGCTTACACGTTCGAGTCTGCCCGGTATTTGCTTCAGACCTTTCAAAGCACAGCATATCGCTTCGTCGGTCACGCCCAACAGCTTTGCACATGAAGCCGCGGCGAGCGCGTTGTAAAGCGTAAATTCGCCGGGTATCGGACAGACTATATTCATTCGGGCGTTGTCGCACAGAGTAAATGATGTCTGCGTGCTTTCAAATAAAGGAGCATCGGCGAAAAAATCAGCATCTGTGTCAGTGCCGTATGTAAAAAAATTACACGGACACGCGTTGGCGATCAGCTTGCCGTCGTGTGAGTCGGTGTTTATCAGCGCCGTTTTGCACAGGTCGAACAAATGAGCCTTTGCGTTTCTGTAATCTGAGATATCCTTGTGATAATCAAGATGATCTTCGCTCAGATTTGTGAATATTCCGACAGTAAAGCGCAGACTGTCAAGACGTTTTTGTGCTAATGCGTGAGATGATGCCTCCATGACGACTGCGTTGCAGCCGCGTCTTTTCATGTCCGCTAAAAGAGAGAAGAGCTCGACGGGTGACGGCGTGGTCATAGAACTGAATTTGCTCACAGAGCTTGTATGAGTTATGTCATCTTCTCCTGCAAACGATTTGACAGTTCCGATAAGTCCGGTACGGTATCCTGCGGCGTCAAGTATCGCTTTTATCATGTACGCCGTTGATGTTTTTCCGTTTGTACCTGTTATTCCTATAAGCTTCATACCGCGGCTCGGGTATCCGTACGCCGCATCAAGCATTTTGACTTCGGTGAGAGATGTGTCCGCAACACGTATATACCGCAATTGCGGATTTTGCAGCATATAATCGGTAATACGGTCGACAATGAATGTACGTGCACCGAGCTTGTAGGCTTTTTCGATGAAGTCGTGACCGTCCGCAGTGCTTCCGCGTCTGCATACAAAAACATCGCCAAGCTCTGCTTTCGATGAGTCCGAGCATATCTTCCCGAAACAGAAATTATAGCTTGGAATATTGGTTGCCAGGATCTTTACATCAGACAGAATATCGCAAAATCTCATAAATACTCCTTCTCCGCCGCATTCTGTCCGCCTGCGACGGAGAGGTGAGTCGGACAGTGTTTGTTATTGCTTTTTACTGTCCGTTTTTTATTCATTTCCTGTCAGTCTGTACCGTCCATGTGACGAACATCTACAGTGACGATATCACCGCGGGTGAGCTTTGTTCCGGGGTCGGGATACTGTGATATAACTACCGCGCCTGAGCCGCTGTCATAGTTCTGAGCACCGGAAATATTGATGTTGAGCCCGGCGTTGATAGCAAGCTTGTTTGACGCGGCGGCTGTCCTGCCGATAAGATCGGGAACTGTTACCGTAAGCGTCGGCTCGGTGTCTCCGGTATAAAGAAGCACCTTTCCGGTCTCGCTCGAGAGCATACTTCCGTTTTTGGGGATCTGTGATGTTACGATGTCGCCGTTGCCGATG
>JAFUMW010000078.1 GCA_017482465.1 Clostridia bacterium | reverse complement strand
GACATACCCGATAAAGCGCTTTATCATAGTCGCAACCTCGGCACGTGTTGCGCCGTTTTTAGGTCTTATTGTACCGTCCTCGTATCCGCCGATGATACCGTTTACCGTACAGAATTTTATTGCATCCTGATATTTTGCATCAACACTTTCAAAATCACTAAAGCTCTTTGCGCCCGAAAGATCGTACTTAACGTAAAGCATATCAGCGTACTTCATAAGCATATACGCCATTTCCTCGCGCGTTGCCTTGTCGTCCGGTCTGAAAGAAGTTTCCTTTTCTACGATAGAGTTTTCTTCAGCCCAGCCTACAGCAGGAGCGTACCACGCGTTTGCGCTCACGTCGGCAAAGTCTGTTTTAGATTTTCCGCTATCTCCTGCGATACGCGAAAGAACGGTTACAAGCATTGCGCGTGTCATACTTCCGTTCGGTGCAAACTCGGTTGCACTTACGCCGTTGAAAAGTCCCTTGAGGCTGACAAAGTCAACAGCATCTCTTCCCCAGAAATCGTCCGAGATATCCTCAAAAACATTTACACCATTTTGGGGAAGACATATCGCATACATATTTTCATACGGCGAGGGCTCTGTATAGTAGAACTTTGTTCCCTTTTCAAAGCCGCTCTGCGAAGCACGGGCAATATTTTGCTCGGTATACTTCATGTTTGTCATCGCTCCGCGGCTCAGACCGGGCTGTGATGTAACTCCGCCGACAAGCTTGTCATTTTCCATGATGTAGATATTATCGTGGAAATTATAATGCTCTGTACCTGTCGCTCCACAGGAAAGAACCTGACGGGACGCGAAAAGACCTACGTTGTTGTATACGTCGTTATTTTCATATGTGCAGTTTGTCGATGTTGCGCCGTAGAAGAAGTTGCCATCCTTACTCGGTCTCTGATGGCTGAAGCCATAGCCATTGAAGCGTGTGTAGTTGTCATGAAGCTGCATGTTTGTGATTGAACCGCCGCTCTGCCATACTTCAAGACCTGTGTTGCAGTATTCGGATACATTCTTATACATCTGGATATTGTTCATCACCGCCGCTTCCTGACGCTGTACTGTCCAACAGCAGTCATAAATCTGTGAAGCATAGCAGTATCTGATAATAAAATTATCGCTTGAGCCGTAGGACTCAACAGCGTTACCGAAGCGCACGCCGTAATCACGTCCGAATAAGCCCTTACCCTGAATAGAGCCGCCTATCCACTTTAAAACACAGTTCTGTACAGTCACATTTTTAACATTGCCGGCACCGATACCGTGTGAACCGAAGCCTACTATTTCAATGTTATCAATTACAATGTCATGTGCACTGCCGACAGCAGAATCATTTTGGAGTCCGATACCGTTACCCTTGTCGGCAACCTCGATGGACGAAAAGACCTCAGCGGGGTTACCGCCCTCGCAGTAGAGGTAGAGAGTCTCTGTGTCCCAATCGTGATAGAATTCAAGGTTACCCTTCAGATCTTGATGTCCTCTGAACTCGCCTACGGGTATAGTGTAGCTCTCAAGTCCGTTGAACACGGTACCGTTATCAAGACGCTGACCGTTTGTTTTGCCCTGTACGTGGATACCCCATGCACGTCCTCCGTCAAATACGATAGTACCAACGTCACCGTTTGTTCCATCGATCGGAGTTGTGAACGCATATATATTTTCGTATTCGGTCGGGATCCACATTGAGGTGTCGGATGCGTCGATCGAACCCAAGAGCTTGGGCTTAGCGCCCTCTCCGTAAGCGGAATATGTAACGCCACTGTACGCCTTAAAGGTCGAAGTGGTCCTCCATGTGTCGCCGCGCTTGAAGAATACTCCGTCGCCGTCCTTGTAGCCTGAGAAATTGCTTGCCTTAGAAGCTGTTTTCCATGCTGTTTCGGGTGTAAGACCGTCATTATGGTCACTACCGGTGGACGAGGAAACATAATACTTTGTGCCTGTAACTTCAACATCGGTGGGAGTGTTTTCGATCTCTTCTATAAGATCATCAGTCTCATCCATATACTTCTGAATGATCTCGTCTGTAGCTTCTTCATAGAAGTATTCGGCATCATACTTCATCTCGGCGACCTCGGTCTCGCCTGTGTATTTGAATGCCTTTGCCTCAGCCTCTGTTTTGAAGCAGGCGATATACTGCAGATCAAAATATGTTTCTACAGCAAGAGTTACATTGCCCGAGTTAAAGGGCTTGATACGCAGAAAAGCAGTTTTATCTCCGTCCGGAATAGGTCCACCGCCGCCGGTGATATCCTTAAGGTTTATCACTACCTCGTGCCACTGTCCGTCGCCCTGCATTACCGGATGAGAATTCATCCAGCTTTCACCGACACTGCTGTTTGAGGATATGTCGATCTTGGGACTTACCGAGTTGGAACGGTAACTAAACTTTATATAGGGATAATTGATAATATCGAACTCGATCGCCGCAAAAGTGCATATAAGTCCGTTATTATCATACTGACCGGGCTGTGCCACACCGCGGTAATAGATGTCGTCACCGTCAACGACCACCGAAAAGGCAAGACCTGTCGAGCCGATCAACTGATGCGTATCAAGGTTGAGCGGGCCAAACACTGTAATCGGATCGTTTTCTGCCGCGGATACCGTCGAAAACGGCATAACGGCAAGCACTGTAAGAAGTGCTAAAACGAGTGATAATAATTTTTTCATTTGTTTTTCCTCCTGAAATTTTACACAAATTTATATTACTATAATTTCGCTCTGAAATCAAGTAAGTGCAGAAAAATGCACAAATTGCAGTTTATTTTTTGTATATATAACAGAGCACTTTCACACTTTCTGCTTTTGCACGGTATACAGATCATACATATTTCCAAGCAGTTCGGGTTCGGTGTAATAGAACCTGCCGCCGCGCTCGATGCCGTTGTAAACGGCATATGAAAGTTCTTCTTCGGTGTATTCCACATCAACCATTCGTCCGCGTCCTATTCCGGGGTTCGGGGTTATTCCGCCGATATACTTTCCCTTTTCGAGGATGTACAAATTGTCGTGGAAATTATACTGCTTCGGTCCGGTTGCCGCCGCAAGAAGCGCATATTTTGACGAGAAGCAGTTTACGTTACCGCACACATTATTGTTTATATATGTGCTTGAAGTATTTGACGCACCGTAGAAAAAGTTTCCGTCCTTCCTGGGACGCTGGTGGCTGTAGCCGTATCCGCTGAACCTGGTGTAATTATCGTGAAGATTCATATTTTCAAGCAGACCGCCGCCCTGCCATATCTCAAGTCCCGTGTTACAGAATTCGGCAACATTCTTGTACATATGCACATCCTTGAATGTGGCTTTACTTCCGCACTGAACGGTATAGCAACAGTCGTAAACCTGTGAAGCATAACAATACCTTATCGTAAAATTTTCAGCATTGCCGTAAGACTCGATCGCATTACCGTAACGAAGACCGAACTCCCTGTTTTCAAATGTCTGCACAGTGCCCCCGATCCACTTAAGCACACAATACTGCACGGTTACGTTCTTAACACTTTGCCCGCCAATGCCGTGCGTACCTGCACCTACGATCTCGAGATTATCTATCACTATATCCTCACTGTTCATGTATACCGCGAGACCCTTACGGGATATCTCGATACTTTTAAACCGCTTTCCGGGATTGCCCTCTTTACTGCAAAGATACAACGTGTCGTCATCACGGTTGTGATAAAATTCAAGATCACCGACAAGTCCGCCGTGATCCTTTAAGGGACGCTCGGAAATGCTGTAACTTTCGATACCGTTAAAAACAGTACCGTTATCAAGTCTGTTACCGTTTGTCTTTTTGAGTACCTTTATGCCCCACGCACGCCCTCCGTCAAATACCACTGTTCCGACATTTCGTTTTACTGCAGGTATTTTTTTGGTGTATGCGTATACACCCGGGTATTCGGTCTCAATCCATTTATCCTCTCCGGAGCCGTCCGCAGAAGCGATGATCTTAGGCTTTGCACCCGCTCCGTAGGCTGAATATGTAACGCCGCTTTGAGTGCGGAGCTCAATCTCTATACGCCATATGTCACCGCGCTTAAAGAATACTCCGTCGCCCTTTTCAAATTCAAAGCCGTTTACCTTTTCCATGCTTTTCCACGGAGCGTCCGGTGAAAGTCCATCATTATTATCATCACCCGTGCTTGAAACGTAATATCTACGTCCCGTCACATCAACTGTTGTTGGGGATGATAATATCTCGTCAATAAGCGCGTCCGTTTCGTTCATGTATTTGGATATAACACCCTTATCAGCCTTTTGCCAGAAGACGTCTGCCTTGGGAGCCTCCAAGACTTCATCGGTGTCCGTAAAAACATGTTCCTTCGCTTCATCGGCTGATGTAAAGCAGCCGATATACCTTATGTCAAAATATCCTTGCTCCGCCAGTACTATCAGAGAGCCTGTGCCGAACGGCTTTATGTTTATATAAACGCCTGTGTCATTCTTTTCCGGTACACCGGCGCCGCCTGTCATATCGTAAATTGAAAAAAACTCCTTGTGCCATTCACCGTCAGCAGCCATTTTCGAACGGTTTTTTAACCAGCTTTCGCCATTTTGTGTACCTAAAGTTATATCAAGCACCTCACATTTTGAATTTGTGCGGTACTCTATGCAAAAATACGGGTAATTGACAAGATCGACCTCGGTAGTGCAAAACAGAAAATTTATCGGATTGTATCTATATACCCCGGGTTCGCTCACACCGTGATAATATGCCTTTCCGTCAGCTTCAACAGCTTTGAATCTGATGCCGACACCGCCGATAAGATGCTTTGCAGAAATAGATTTTGCAGAATATACAGGCATTTCTTGTTCCCTCCTTCAAGCTGCGCTTACAAAAATGATATCATACCGCATTCGGTAAAAGCAAGAGCGAAATTGTCGTTTATTTAAACAAAATTATATTTGTGTTTTTATGAACCATGACTGCAAAACCATCATCTTTCACAATTCTTTGCAGGCTCATTTGTCACATTTCAACACAACAACTTCATCAGCACAAATTAAATACATTAATTTAACGCAAACAGATCCGCTCCGGCTGTTGCCAAAGCGGATCTGTTGTATATCAAAGCGTGATAGAATTGAAGGAACGCGGTTTCAACATATAGTTCCTATTATCTATAGTGACCGTTTTTTTAAAGTCAAACGGATTCATCAAAACGGCTATTCTCGATCCATCAGGGTTCTCAAACACCGTGCTGTTCGAGCTGAAGTCTCCCGTTGTTGAAAGCATTACCGCTCCGCGCTTTACAAAATGTGAAAAGTGCTTGATGAGCCAATACTCGGGATTATATACGATCATATCGTCCCTGACTGTTATCAGAGAATTCTGTTGCCAGCCCCAAGTACTGAGAGCCGACGAATCAAGAGCCATATTCCAATATACGCACGCTCTCGCTCCATTTTTAAGATAATGGTGCAGCATTTCGTAAGAATAAAGCGAATACTTCCAGGTATTCTGACCGTCTCCGCATTCACATTCGCTGTTTATCACATCAAGCTCGGGATAATCCTCCCTTGCCTGAATAACACCGAATTTACCTGCCCACTGGTAGCTCGCGCCTTTGATGTTTTTCTTGATCTTTTCATTCTGCATCGCAAGATTAAGATAATTATTATGCCTGTCATCATACCCTTCGGGAGCATTGAGCGTGCCAAACCAAATTTCGGCAAGCTCCCCTATTTCGTCGATAAGATAGTCTGCGATAAACCTGATCAACTCATTGGGAGAAAAAAGGCATGATGGAAATTTCTGGTCGGCAACCACCTCATTCTGAACGTGTATCTGATCGATTTTTATGCCCTCTTTCAGATACTCTTCTACATACCTACGCATATAAAGCGCATATGCCTTCAGATTTTCATCGGTCATGACCAGTCTTCCATAATTATAAACCTTTGGAAATTTCATCCATGTGGGAGGACTCCACGGCGAGGCAAACAACCGTAGCTCCTCAGAATATTTTTGTGCTGTCCTTATCGCCGGAATTATATACCTGCGATCACGCTCTATCGAGAAGAACTTCATCTCGTAATCGCCTTCAAACTCATTATAGCTGTACCAGGATCGAGCAAAGTCGTTTGCCCCCATCGGAACACGGCAAAAGCTGAAATCGCATCCTTCCTTACTGAAAAGCTCCTTAAAGACCGCCTCTCTTGTTTCATTCCCAAGGCTTTCGATCGCATTTACACATAATTCACTTATACAGCATCCCCAACCAAAAATCGGCTTGCCAATCTTTTCACCTATCAACAGCTCGCTTCCCTTTTCGTTTGAAAAATCGCTCTCTTTCAGCCATTTTTTGTTTTCGGTAGATGATATCCACATTATGTCATCTCTCCCTTCAAAACTTCATTTCGCTTATAGTCATTATATCACATATCACTTGACAATTCTCGTCATTAAGTATATAATAATAGACAAAATTTGTCTTACGAGGTGTTGTACATGTTCTATGAATTTAACGACTCCGACATATCCGAGAATTTTGCGATTTCATGTCAAGATAATTTTTCATTTCCGGCACATATGCATAACAGCTTTGAATACATCACCATGCTTTCGGGGCACGCGAACATAAAGACAAACAGCAATGAATATTCGCTAAAGGCAGGAGAAGCCGTACTTATTTTTCCTAACCAGGTTCACTCGTTTGATATGACCGAGGGAAAGCACATACTCTGTATTTTCGCCAACGACATGATCGCTTCATATTACTCAAAGATTGATGGAAAGATACCGCTTTGTAACAAGCTCACCCCACCGGAATATCTGACCGAGCTTTTCAAAACGGTCAAAAACTCCAGCGGCAAATATGAAAAGAAGGGTGTATTATATCTTCTTTGCAACGAATTTGACAAAAAAGCCAAATACACTGTTTCGGATCACAGAGGTATTCTTCACCACATATTTGAATACGTACAAAAGAATTTTGACAAAGAATGTTCTCTTTCGGGGATTTCACACAAGCTCGGTTACGACTATTCCTACATTTCAAGATATTTCAAAAGAACGGTCGGCATATCATTCAACAATTACGTTAATGCCGTTCGCCTTAACAATGTTTGCAAAATGCTTGACACAACGAGCAAAAGCATGATCGAATGTGCATTGGAAAGCGGTTACCGTTCGCTTCGCACCTTCAACCGGAATTTTAAGGAACAATTCGAGTATTCTCCGAGCGAATACAGAAAAAAATCAAAATCATAAAAGGGTGCGGTAAAATACCGCACCCTTAGTTTTTTATTCCTTGGGAATACAAAGCTTGTACATATCTCCGAGTATTTCAGGCTCACAGATATAGAACTTCGAGCCGGGCTCAAAGCCTTCGCCTTGCGTACGCTCAATCGTTTCGGCATCGTAGGGAACGTCCCACTTCCATTCACCCGAAGATGTCGCAGGATGCTCTGTAACACCGCCCAAGAACTTTCCCTCCTCCATAATATAGATATTATCGTGGAAGTTATAATGCTCAGTACCGGTAGGTCTTGCAAGAAGCACAAACCTCTGCGAGAGGTAGTTTATGTTGTGATATACTTCGTTGTTTCTGTTTATTCTCGCGCAGGCATTTGCACCGTAGAAGAAGTTTGCGTCCTTACCTATTCTCTGATGGCTCCAGCCGTAACCGTTGTAACGGGTATAGTTATCATGAAGCTTCATGTCCTCAAGCAGACCGCCGTTCTGCCATACCTCAAGACCCGTGTTGCAGAACTCGGCAACATTTTTATACATCTGCACATCTCTCATTACAGCCGCCGCACCGAACTGTACTGTCCAACAACAGTCGTATACATGAGAAGCGTAGCAGTGATGGATAACGAAATGATCGCTTGAACCATAAGACTCAACAGCATTACCGAAGCGTACGCCGTAATTGGAATTGAAGATGTACTTTCCCTGAATCGAGCCGCCGATCCACTTGAGTGTGCAGTACTGTACGGTTACATTGATAACATCACCGCCGCCTATACCGTGTGAGCCCGAGCCAAAGATCTCAAGGTTGTCGATAACAACATCCATATTGCCCTTGAGAACTATGCCGTGTCCCTTGTCAACGATCTCAATAGACTTAAACACCTTGCCGGGGTTGCCCTCTCTGCAGTAAAGGTAAAGGGTGTTTTCCTCCCAGTTATGATAAAATTCAAGGTTGTTATCAAGATCGCGCTGATCCTCAAACGGCCCCTTTGTGGTGTCAAACCATTCCTGACCGTTGAATACTCTGCCGATCTCGTGACGGTTGCCCTCGCGTGTTTTCTGGATCTGTATGCCCCACGCCTTGCCGCCGTCAAACACTATAACTCCGACATCGCGTGCTTGACCGGGTATCTCCTCCTTGAATCTGTATATGTTCGTATATTCGGTAGCTTCCCACTTGTCCTCACCGGCGCCGTCAACAGACGATATGAGTCTGGGCTTAGGACCTTCACCGTATGCCGAATAAGTAACACCCTTGTGTGTTTCAAGCGAATAGGTCTGACGCCACTCGTCACCGCGCTTGAAAAATACACCGTCGCCGTAAAGGAATCTCATTGCGTTTACCTTTGCGATCGTCTTCCAAGCGGTCTCGGGCGTAAGACCGTCGTTTTCATCGTTACCGTCTGCGGCAACATAGTACTTAGTTCCCAGTATCTCAACGGTTGTAGGTGAGTTTTCGATTTCTTTGATAAGCGCCTCTGTTTCGGCAATATACTTATCAATAAGCTCTCTGTTTGTTCTTTCAAGTGCCATATAGTTTCTCCTTTTTTATAAACAGACCTGTACGGTCATATTTAACCTGCGTATGCCTGTGCCGCGAGCTTGCTTTCAAACATCGCGACCTCATTGATAATGAAGTATTCGGAATTACTGAGTGTAACTGCGTTCTGTCCCCACGGGTAGATATTGATCGCAAGCTCGTCAGCGTACGTTGACGTTTCGATCGAAGCAATGTAATCGCTTATATCAATAATGACATTCCCTGCGTCAAGCGACGCATATGAAACGATCCCGGTTGCACTCGTTGCGCCGTTTGCGGTATTTATCCTGTCTACCGTAGCAGTAACAGCCGCGGTATTAAGCTCTCCGCTGAATTTCACAACGATATAAGGGTATTCGATCAGACTTATATCCTTGTTTAACATATCCATCACTCTGATGCGCGGTGCTCCGCTTTCAAGAAACGGTACGAACTTCACCATATCGCCCTCTGTCGTCGCGCGGACACCGGTGTTATCAAGCATCAACTTCAACTCATCGCCCCTTATAACAGCAGCGCCTGTATTTTCAAGCAATTTGTCATTGTCGATCGGTGCGGTGGCAAGGTATTTATTAAACCTCTGTATCATTGTTGCGACCTCGGCGCGGGTCGCGCTGTTTTTCGGTCTTACAGTACCGTCATCGTAGCCGCCAATAATGCCGTTTGCAGTGCAGAATCTCACACCGTCGGCATACTCGGCATTAACGGAAGAAAAATCCTTGAATTCATCCGAGCCTGTAAGGTCCGGAGCTCTGTAGGCATAGAGCGCGTATCTGTAGAGCATATCAGCAAGCTCCTCGCGCGTTGCCTTTTCATCGGGTCTAAACGCTCCGCCCTCACTTACGATACCAGATTTTTCAGCCCATGCAACACCGGGTGCATACCACGCGTTCTTATTGATATCCGTGTAGTCAGCTTCAACGCCCTCGACACTCTCTCCTGCGATACGCGAGAGAACGGTCACGAGCATAGCACGCGTCATCGTGCCGTTCGGTGCAAATTCAAGCTCGCTTATACCGTTGAAATACCCCTTGAGCAGAACATAATCCACGGCGCTTCTGCCCCAGAAATTGTCCATGATGTCCTCAAACGCGTCAACACCGTTTTCAGGATCGTATATATCGTACATATCGTCCTTGTAAGCGTCGGGCTCGGTGTAATAGAACTTACTTCCCTTTTCAAAGCCTGTGGTTGCGGCTCGGCGTATGATCGATTCCTCATACTTTATGCCTCCGCTTTCCCAAGCTCCCGTTCCAAGTCCCGGATTTGCCGCAACTCCGCCAAGACTCAGATCGCTTTCCATAACATACACATTATCATGAAAATTATACTGCTTCGGGCCTGTCGCCTTGACCAAGAGAGCCTCCTTGGAAGCAAACAGGTTCACATTGTTTCTTACATGATTGTTTTCATACGACGAAGAGACGGATGCACCTCCGTAGAAAAAGTTTCCGCCCTTATTCGGACGCTGATGGCTCCAACCATAGCCGTTGAAGCGCGTGTAGTTGTTGTAAAGATCCATACCCGAAATTGTTCCGCCGCTCTGCCATACCTCAAGGCCGGAGTTGCAGTATTCGGATACGTTGTTGTACATTTTTATATTACGAAACTCTCCCGGACCGCTGATCTGTACTGTCCAGCAGCAGTCGTATATCTGCGACGCATAGCAGTCGCGGATAACAAAGTTTTCACTGTTGCCGTAGGACTCAACAGCGTTTCCGAAGCGTGTGTTTTGGGCAGGATCATTAAACTGGCGTGATCCGCCTATCCATTCAAGCGTACAGTACTGAACGGTCACATTCTTTACAGTTCCTCCGCCGATACCGTGCGAGCCGGCACCGTATACGGCAATATTGTCAATAACGATATCGTGCGCGTAGCCAAGTGCTTCATCGTTGGTCAGCCTGATACCGTTGCCTTTGTCCACGATCTCAACAGTTACAAATCTCTCGCCCGGATTACCGTCCTTTGAATAAAGGTAAAGAATATCGCTATTCCAATCGTGATAGAACTCGAGATCGTTATTAAGATCACCCGCACCCGAGAATGCTCCTGTGGCAGTATCAAACCACTCGATACCGTTATATACCCTGCCTATCTCAAGGCGGTCTCCATCTTTTGTCTGCTGTATTTGTATTCCCCACGCGCGTCCGCCGTCAAATACGATAGTAGCAACATCGCGGCTGTCCGGGATAGCGTTAACAAACGCGTACACATTTTCGTACTCGGTCGATATCCACTGATGCGCGCCTGAGCCGTCAACAGAGCTTATGATAACAGGCTTTGCGCCGCTTCCATATGCCGAATATGTAACACCGCTCTGTGCCATAAGCGAATCTACGGTTCTCCACTCATCTCCGCGGTTGAAAAACACGCCGTCGCCAAAGTTAAATGTATGTTTGTTCACTTTGTCGACCGTTTTCCAAGCGCTTTCGGGAGTAAGTCCGTCATTTTCATTGTTACCGTCGGCGGATACATAATACTTCGTACCCGTTACTTCGACAGCTGTGGGAGAATTTTCGATAGCACTTATCATAGCATCCATTTCAGCCATGTATCCGTCTATCAGCCGGCTCTCAGCCTTTTCATAAAAATACTCAATATCCTCAAATGAGATCATATCGTCAGATGCACTGAAGGTATATGCTTCAGCTGCATCCTTATTCTTAAAGCAGGCTATATATTTCAAGTCGAAATAATGGTCCTTCTCAAGCGTTACATTACCCGCATTAAAGGGCTTGAGCGTAAACTGCACGCCGATATCACCTTCTGGTATCGCACCCGCTCCCCCTGTGATATCTCTTGCATTTACAATGATCTCCTGCCACTGTCCGTCACCTACACAGGCTGTTGCGGTGTTCATCCAGCTCTCTCCCGCACTGCTTCGCACGGAAACATCTATGTTTTTACTTGTCGAATCGGTTCTGTATACAAATTTTATATAACTGTAATCGGTAAGCGCAAAATCCTGTGCTTCAAGCACGATCATAAGCTTATTATTACTGTATGTACCAGCTTTGACCGCTCCGTGAATATAATTTCCCTCATCATCGCTTGCCAGATCGTAGTCAATGCCTACCATGGTAAGTGACATACTGTTCATTATCGTGATCGGACCGTAAATTTTTGCATCAACAGTATCAGCCGACAAGCTTATCGGTACAGCTGATATGATGATAATAAGCGTAAGGATAAAAACAGCAATTTTTTTCATTTTGCTTCTCCTTTAACAAAACATTATAAAAAGCTCCGGCAACAGGAGCACCGAGTACAGAGCTACTGCTCCGTACTCGGAAAGCCAAACAACCCTGCTGCCGGATATGTTTTATTTTATCAGCTTGCGTAAGCCTCTGCAACGACCGCGCTGTCGAAGAACGCGATCTCGTCAATAATGAAATATTCGGTATTGCTGAGCACTACCGCTTCCTGTCCCCAGGGGAAGATATTTATCGCAAGGTTATCGGTATAGCTGTCGCGGTTTATCGTTTCATAAAGCGAAGAAAGATCGATTATCATCGAACCGCTTTCAAAGCTTGCATAAGAAGCGATGTTCATATATGTTGTAGCGCTGTTGGAAATGTTTACGCTGTCAACAGTCGCAACGACCGTCCTTGAGTTGATCTCACCTTCAAACTTGACAACAAGATAAGGATGGTCGATAAGATCTATTTCCTTGCTTAACATATCAAGAATTCTAATTCTCGGAGCACCGCTCTGCAAGAAGGGTACGAACTTAACAGTGCCGTCAGCCTCTGTTGTGGCGCGTACACCGGAGTTGTCAAGGAGCTTCTTGAGCTCATCGCTCTTAACGATCGTCATGTTAGCACCGGCAAGTGCCTTTTCCTTGTCAACAGAAGATACTGAGAGGTAGTTATTGAATCTCTGGATCATCGTAGCCACTTCGGCACGCGTTGCGCTGTTCTTGGGCTTGATAGTACCATCAGTATATCCGCCGATGATACCGTTTGATGTGCAGAACTTGATGCCGTCAGCATACGCCGCGTTTACCGAAGCCATATCCTTGAATTCGGGTGCTTTGGTAAGGTCGGGACTTCTGTATACATAGAGTGCATATCTGTAGAGCATATCGGCAAGCTCTTCTCTTGTTGCATTCTCGTCGGGTCTGAATTTGCCGCCCGCGTTTACGATGCCTGCCTTTTCAGCCCATGCAACACCGGAAGCATACCATGCATTCTTGTTGATGTCTGTGAACGTAGCGTCTGCGGCGTTTGCGCTTTCGCCTGCGATACGTGAAAGCACTGTTACAAGCATAGCGCGTGTCATAGTACCGTTAGGTGCGAACGACGTTTCGCTTACACCGTTGAAGTATCCTTTGAGAGCAACGTAGTCAACAGCATTTCTGCCCCAGAAGTTGTCGGCAATGTCTTCAAATACATCAACGCCTACCTCGGGATTGTAGGTGTCGTACATATCCTCTGTGTAAGCCGAAGGCTCTGTGTAGTAGAACTTCGCGCCCTTTTCAAAGCCTGTGGAAACTGCACGCTTGAGCGCAGCTTCGGTGTACTTTGTGTTCATGCTTCCCCATCCGCCTGTACCAAGACCGGGGTTAGCCGCAAGACCGCCCATGTACTTATCCGATTCCATGATATATACGTTATCGTGGAAGTTGTACTGCTCTGGGCCTGTCGAACGGCACAAAAGTGCGTTGGCAGATGCAAACACGTTCACGTTGTTGCGTACGTGGTTATTGATATAAGTACCCGTACCGCTTGCGCCGTAGAAGAAGTTACCGTCCTTGTTAGGTCTCTGATGGCTCCAACCGTAGCCATTGAAGCGTGTATAGTTGTTGTAAAGATCCATATCCGAAATTGTTCCGCCGCTCTGCCATACCTCAAGTCCGGAGTTGCAGTACTCGGAAACATTGTTATACATCTTTACGTTGTAGAACTGACCTGCAGCCTGTGTCTGAACAGTCCAGCAGCAGTCGTATACCTGCGATGCATAGCAATCGTGAATAACGAAGTTGTCACTGTTACCGTATGACTCAACTGCATTACCATAACGTACACCGTAGTTGGAGTTGAAGATATATTTACCCTGAATAGATCCGCCGATCCACTTAAGTGTACAGTACTGAATAGTAACGTTCTTTACATTACCGCCGCCGATACCGTGCGAGCCCGCACCGAATATGGCGATATTGTCAATAACGATATCGTGTGCGTTATTTGTTGCAGTATCATTGGAAAGCGAGATACCGTGACCCTTGTCAACTATTTCAATAGACGAGAACCTTACGCTGGGGTTACCCTCTTTGGAATAGAGATAAAGTGTTTCGCCGGTCCAATCGTGATAGAATTCAAGATCGTTCTTGAGATCCTCGGGACCCGCAAACGGTCCATTGTCCGAGGTAAATCTTGAAATACCGTTGAATACAGTACCGATAGGAAGACGGTTGCCCTCCTTGGTCTGCTGAATCTGGATACCCCAAGCTCGTCCGCCGTCAAATACGAGAGTACCGACATCGCGTGTACCGGGGATATTTTCTACAAATGCATATACATTTTCGTACGCTGTGGGTATCCACTTAGCCGAACCCGAGCCGTCTGCCGAAGCAATAAGTTTCGGCTTTGCGCCGCTTCCGTATGCGGAATATGTAACTCCGCTTTTTGCCGAAAGAGGACTTGTTATTCTCCACTCGTCGCCACGGTTAAAGAATACACCGTCGCCCGAATTGAATGTGTGCGTGTTTACCTTTGTAACCGTTCTCCATGCGGTTTCGGGCGTAAGACCGTCGTTGCTGTCGTCACCCGATTCGGATACATAGTACTTTGTGCCTGTAACCTCAACGGTTGTGGGCGAATTTTCGATATTCTCGATCATTTCGTCCATGGTTTTCATGTATCCGTTTATGACCTCGTCGGTAGCCTCTTCCCAGAAGATGTCAACAAGCTCAAGATCGACAGACGCCTTGTCATCCGCTTTGGTGTACTTATATGCATTTGCTTCTGCCTCGGTCTTGAAGCATGCGATATACTTTATGTCAAAGAAATACTCTCTGTTAAGAGTAATAGTGAGCGAATCGAAGGGCTTGAGTATAAACTGCGCTCCGACCTCACCTGCAGGGATGCGTCCCTTGCCGCCTATAATGTCATCTGTATTTATAACTACCTCATGCCACTGTCCATCACCAATACAGGCAGGATGAGCGTTCATCCAGCTTTCGCCGACAGAGCTACGCGCGGAAACGTCCATCTTTGTGCTGGGCGAGTCGGTTCTGTAGCAAATCTTTATATACTTATATTCGGTGAGCGAGTAACTTACGGGAGCAAATATTGCAGTAAGCTTGTTGTTCTGGTATGTACCGGGAGCTACGACACCGTGGACGTAGTTTTCACCATTTTCCTCGGCTAAAACGTAATCAATACCCGCGGCTGTATAATCAACACCGTCGGTAAGTGCTATCGGTCCGTTGATCTTTGCGTCAACAGTTGCCGCCGACACGGTCATCGGCACGGCCGACACAAGCATCAAAACCGTAAGAACCAATGCTATCAATTTTTTCATGTTTTTGTTTCCTTTCTGAAAAACATAATAAAAAAGTATAAAAATATCCGACAGCAGAGAATTCGATATTAAAGCCACTCGCGCAAAAAATTCGAAAAGGGAAAACATCCCTGCCGCCGGACATATTTAATTATAGCATACTTTTAAATAAATATCTATAGAAAATTGGCTACTTTTTATATGATTTTGTCACCATTTTCTTTGAAATTGGCTACTTTTTATACTTGATGTTAAGTTCACGCGCCTGTTTTTGCATATCTGTCGGCAGCGCTTACGCTGTCAAAGAAAGTAACCGACTCGATCACAAACTTTTCTCCCTCACCGAATGTGACCTCCTCGCTTCCCCACGGATAGATCGCAAGTCCGCAGTCATCGTTATAAGCGGCAAGCGAAATGGTCGAATAGTAGGGAGTGCAGTCAAAGAGCATATATCCGCTTTCCTTTGACGAGCTTCCAGCAACACCGGTCGTCTTCATCTGGAAGCTTGCAGAGGTCTTGTACATAAGCTCTGCGCTTACATCGGAATCGACAGTTGTGGAATACTTCACGAGTATCGCCGGATACTCAACAAATCTGATGTCCTTCGAGAGGTAGTCGTAAAGATTGATAACAGGGCTTCCCGTAGCAGTAAAGGGAGTAAACTCAACCGTATCGCCCACTACCTGCGCGCGAACGCTCTTTACGTCAACTATCTTGCGAAGTTCAGCACCCTTGAATTCAATTTTCTTTGCGTTCTGATATGCAAGCTCTCCGTCTGCCTCGGTATGTGTGAGGTAGCTTACAAATCTTTCGATCATCGCAGATACCTCTGTTCTTGTCGCCGAGTTCTTCGGCTTAACGCTTCCGTCCTCGTAGCCGCCGATGATACCGTTTGAAGTACAGAATTTGATACCGTTTGCGTACTTCGCGTCAACGCTTGCCGCATCGGAGAAGCTCATCGCAACGCCCGATACGTCGCCTGCCTTGTATTCGCTCTTTGCGTATCTGTAGAGCATATCAGCAAGCTCCTCACGTGTTGCCTTGTCATCAGGTCTGAAGGACGCGCCTGCGTCTACAAGTCCCTTTTCTTCAGCCCACTGTACGTAAGGTGCGTACCATGCGCCAAGATTAACATCTGTAAAGCTTACGTTCTTCGCTCTTGAAATGCTGTCGCCCGAAAGTCTGCCGAGAACGGTTACGAGCATAGCACGTGTCATAGTACCGTTAGGCGAGAACTCTGTTTCGCTTACACCGTTGAAAAGTCCCTTGAGGGTTACAAAGTCGATATATTCTCTGCCCCAGAAGTTATCAGCAATGTCGTCAAATACGTTCACGCCGTTGTTCGGGTCATACATTCTGACCTCGCGCTCGGGCTCTACCCAATAGAACTTACTGCCCTGCTCAAAGCCTGTCTTTACAGCCTTGAGTACATTTTCCTCGGTGAATTTAGGCCACCAGAGTGCACCGGAGCCGCGTCCGGGGTTAGCCGCGATAGAACCGATGTTTTTATCGGTGGAGTTTACATAGATATTATCGTGGAAGTTGTACTGTTCCGTACCTGTAGCGCGAAGCGCGTGACCGGTCGAAGCAGTAATAAAGTTTATATTATTGCGTACATGGTTATTTACAAATTTTGTCGACGCTCCGCCGAAGCCGCCATAGAAGAAGTTACCGTCGTTGTACGGTGTGCCCGGCTTGTCATTCTTGAAGATATCTCCGCCCTTGTTAGGTCTCTGATGGCTCCAGCCGTAGCCGTCGTATCTCGTGATATTGTCGTAAAGATCCATATTCGAGATAGTTCCGCCCTCCTGCCATACCTCAAGACCGGTATTGGAATACTCGGCTACGTTTCCATAGAATTTGATATTGTTGAACGTACCGGGACCCTGTATCTGCGCTGTCCAACAGCAGTCGTATACCTGTGTTGCGTAGCAGTTGCGGATTGTGAAGTTGTCACTTGAGCCATAGGATTCTACCGCATTACCGTAACGGGTAGTATTACCGGGGCCGCTGTCGCCCTGAATAGAGCCGCCTATCCAGGAAAGCACACAATTCTGAACGAGTACGTTCTTGACAGTACCGCCGCCGATACCGTGCGAGCCTGCACCGAACACTTCGAGGTTATCGATTACGGTGTTGCTTCCCATCGAGATGCCGTGACCGTTATCGACTATTTCAATAGAAGTGAATACGTCGCCGGGGTTGCCGTCCTTACAATAGAGATAGAGGTGATCGTCAAACCAGCTGTGGTAGAATTCAAGATTACCCTGCAGATCGCGGTGATCAATAAATTCGGGGTCGTCTACCTCGTAAGGCTCGTCCTTGCCGTTGGAAACAAGTCCGTTATCAACACGGATATCGCCCTTTGTCCAGCTTACCTTGATACCCCACGCACGTCCGCCGTCGAATACTATTGTACCAACGTCACGCGAGGAAGCATCAAGAACATCGCTGTAAACCCATACGTTTTCGTATTCGGTTTCAAGCCATTTGTCAGCGCCCGAAGCGTCAACAGATGCGATTATCTTCGGCTTTGCGCCGCTTCCGTATGCCGAAAGTGTGATGCCGTGGCTCTTGAGCGGAACGGTCGTTCTAAAGCTGTCGCCGCGCTTGAAGAATACACCGTCACCCTCGTTGAACTTTACACTGTTTACCTTATTTATCGTCTGCCATGCTGTTTCGGGTGTAAGACCGTCGTCAGCATCGTCTCCGTTTGCGGCAACGTAGTACTTCGTACCTGTTACCGTAACCTCTGTGGGTGAATTCTTTATCGCCTCGATGCGTGCGTCTGTCATAGCGTTAAGCTCTGCAAGATACGCCTCATCCGCATAGTAGTAAGGTGTTTCGGTTATTTCAACACCTGAGCCGACAGGATCGGTTTCGCCCGTGTATACAAATGCCTGTGCATCCTCAAGCGTTCTGAAGCAAGCAATATACATATAGTCAACGTAACCGGGCTGCGGAAGCGTTTTTTCGTGTGCACCGAAGGGCTTGATCATAAGGTAAACGCCTATTTCGGATGCGCCGAGAGGACCTTTTCCGCCGATCATGTCGTTAACGGTAAGTATAACATCACGCCATGTGCCGTCGCCGGTTGTCGTCGGGTTCTTGCTCATCCAGCTTTCGCCCTTCTTGCTGTACATATTCATACTGAAATTTTTGTGCGAATTGGTTCTGTAATGGATACGTACGTAGGGATAATCGTAAAGCGAGAAGCCCTCGGGGGTAAACGTGGTATGAATACCGCTGTTGTCGTATGTGCCGGGCTCGCAGGTGTAGTGGATATATTTCTTGCCGTCCTCCTCGAGTATCTCGTACTGGAAGTCGGTTGAACAGGTGCCAACGTATTCAAGCGACTCGCCGCCGAATACGTGCTTGATATCGTAAGGCTGACCGGAAACAGCACTCGAAGCGCTCTCACTCTTATTTTCGCTTTCTGCCGCCTCTGTCTTGTTGATCGCATCGGGAGCTTTTGTAACGCTTACCTCACCGGTTACGGGAGTACCCTCTCCGGAATATACAAACTTTTCAGCTTCTTGTGCTGTCTTGAAGCAAGCCATATACATAAGGTCAACGTACGCGCCGTCAATAATGATCTTGTCATGCGCGCCGAAGGGCTTGATTCTGAGCGAGACCTTGTCTGTAGCCTCAGCAAGACCCGCGCCCTTTGTCATTTCGTTCAGATCAACGATAAGTGTCTGCCACATATCGTTACTG
Source organism: Clostridia bacterium (assembly GCA_017482465.1). Lineage (GTDB taxonomy): Bacteria > Bacillota > Clostridia > Oscillospirales > CAG-272 > UBA4717. Next base: position 20,440 of record JAFUMW010000078.1, on the reverse strand, counting down.
ACGGTCGTATATTTGTTCGCAGGATTACTTTCCTTGCCGCTTTTTATCATATTGACGTCGAATGCGCGGGTGGAATTTGTCCTGTAGCGAACAGCTATATAAGGATAATCAAACAATGACACTTCGGTAGGAGTAAAGTTAAGCACGTAGTTGCCGTTACCGTACTCACCTGCTGTTGCAGTATAGTGAATATACTTGTATCCGTCCTCCTTCATCTCGTATTTGAAATCGCTTGTCATCTTGACCGTAACCTCGAGCGATTCTCCGCCGTATACGGTTTTGGGAGCTTCGGCAGACACCGTAAAAGGCACGACCGAAGCAATCATAATGACCGCGAGTAAAAATGCAATAAGTTTTTTCATTTCCGTTTTCCTTCCTGATATTTTTGGGTATATATATACTATCATATAAGGGCAATGTTTTCAAGCGGCAAAACAATCAAAAATAATCTTATTTTTTTGTGCAAGAAATACTATAAAAATAGCATATTTTTAGTCAAATAAGCAAAAAATAAAATGTGTGAGGAGAGACAGACTAAAAAATCAAACAAATTTGAAAAAAATTAAAATTACCTATTGACATTTTTCTCGGAATATGGTATTATATAGTCTGTTAATGCGGCATCGCCAAGCGGTAAGGCAACGGACTCTGACTCCGTCATTTCCTAGGTTCGAATCCTAGTGCCGCAGCCAAGATCAGCGAGTCTGAACTTTTTAGGTTCGGACTCGTTTTCTAATAGTTCGGATATTAAAAATTCCGCTCGACCATCAAAGGACTTTGAGAGTAATTCTCAAAGCCTTTTTTCTTATGTTTTTGTATTTTGGTATCATAAAAACGCAGTTCGGTTACAGTGCTGTTTTTTCGATTAAAAATATGATATAATCTTAAAAAAGGAGCTTGCTATGAAAATTAAGAAACCACCAGCTCCATCCTGCTCTGATATTGAGATAACCCTTCGCTATGCGAATGAGGATGGCAAGGTCAAACGCATTTTGTCCTTCTTGCAATCGGTAGAGAGGCAAATAAAATGCGACATAGATAATGCCGAGAAAATGATAAGCGTTGCGGATATCTACTACATAGAAAGTGTCGATAAGAAGACCTTCGTTTATCTCGAAAGATCAGTTTATCACACAGATCACCGTTTGTATCAGTTAATGGACGATTTAAAAGAATATGGCTTTGTGCAAATAAGCAAATCTTGCATTTTAAATATCAATGCCTTGGACAGTATTAAGCCTCTTTTTAACAGCAGGATGGAAGCGATTTTGAAAAATGGTGAGAAGGTATATATAAATCGCGGCTATTTAAGCCAAGTGAAAAAGGCATTGAGAGGTGATGAATGCATATGAAGAAATATATTGTAAATATGTTTGCTACAACGGGGATTTCATTAATTCTTTTGGCAACTATCGCACTGTTTTTAAAAGCGGAATACCTGTATATTCCTACGCTGTTTCAAACGCTCGGCGCTAACATCGTTATTCACCTATGTCTAATGCTTTTACACAAGCTTGAACTCAAATATCCCATACTCGAAATGTCGCTTGACATTTCGATCGTAATTATTACATTAATTGTTTTCGGAGCAATATTCGGTTGGTTTTCAAGCACTCCCGTATGGATCCTCGCTATTATGAGTGTCATCATGTACTGTATATCACTTTCATTGAATTTGATGAGTATGAAAAAGGAAGCCGAGGAGATCAACGCTCTTATCCAAAGGCGTAACAAAAAAAGCAATTGAATTAGCGACTATCTGTAAGGAGAAACTCTATGCTTAACAAAAAACAAAGATCTTTATCGGTTGTTTTGCTTATATATCTGATATGCTTTGTTTTTCGCATATTAGAATATTTTCTACTGCGAACAGATAAAACCTTCTTAGGAGAAGCCTTTGTGCATAAGCTGATAGGTATTGCTGTTCTTTTCATCATTGTTAAAATTTACAGCTTGAAGCTGAGCGAGGTAGGGTTTAGGAAACAAAAAGTGTTACCCAACTTGCTGATCGGTTTGAGCTTCGGAACAGCGACCTTTATATTTGCGTACTCTGTTGAAATTTTAATTCTTAGGTTTCAAGAAAATTTTGACTTACTTAAACTGTACGTAAGTGCGTATTCTGTCGAAGAAAATACAGGCGATCAAACCGCGTTTATTTTCTTTCTGATTTGTATTATAGGAAACATTATCAACGTAATAATGGAAGAAGGTATATTCAGAGGACTGTTTCAAAAGTTGCTTGAAAGAAAATATGCCTTTATTACCTCTGCTGTTCTTGCGTCCGTCTTGTTCGGCATTTGGCACATTATCTCACCGCTTCGAAGCTATTTGGACGGTACAATTAGCATGGGGGGATTCATAACTACTTCGATAATGCTTATTACCACATCTGCTTTGGTAGGATTCAAATTTGCAATGATGACCAAGCTTACAGAAAATTTGTATGTGGCAATGGGTGATCACTTTGTTAATAATACCATCGTAAATATGCTTCACGTCATATCCGATACGGGAACTGACGAGCTTATGGTCATTAGAATTTCGATAGCTCAATCGGTATCTTTTATTGCCATACTTTTATGGTATATAGTTGTACAATGCAAAAATAAAACAGAGTCAATACGATGACCGGATCGTCAGACAGATAATCGAATGCGTGGTCGTCGAATCCAAAGAAGAAGTCAAAGTGATATTTATCGGCGGATCGGAAACAACCGAGAGATTGAGAACCGACTTCGCACAATGACCGCAAGGGTTCAAACCTCTAACACAAAAGCACGAAAATGTCTTTTTTATAGTCCTCTGACAAAAAATCTGACAAGTTCTGACTTGTCGGGTTTTTTATTCAAGCCGCAGGCTTGGCATATCATCCGCGCCGGAAGAGGTTGTGCGTGTGAGCTGCATCTTGACGCCTTCGAAAAAAAGTCAGGTCTCAGAAAAACACGCGAGGAAGTATTCGCTCACTGTGTCGGAAGCTCTGCAGTGGATGCAAAATACCGCGATATGTATATCGAAACACAGCTTGAATCACTGGTAGAATGTGCAAAATATATGCGTGAGGGCATAGATGCAGTCGATCCGTCCCTTCCGGGTTCATTTTGCTGTGTCGGACCTTCCTGCGAAGCGGCGACAGAAATTGCAACCATTCTCGCCGGCAAAGGAAATCCCGTTCAGGTACGTATCAACAACGGACGTTATCACCCACAGGGCCCGAAACAGTTTTCAAATACATTTATGAGAGCGGCAATACAGATAGCTGTTCTTAATAATCAAGGACACGTTGATAACTTCTTGGCTGAGACCGACACCTGTCCGCAAAATCGCTACAGCACGGGTGCGATGTCACTTCACACACATTTTACCGGTACTATTCTGGAAGGTGTTTCGGGCGCAAAGCACTGGATAACACGAATGGCAAACTTTGAACCTGTTGCCGGAAGAATGTACCGTAAGATCCTGAGCAAATACAGCGGCTTTTACCGTACATTATCCGAAATCGTTCCTTCGCTGAAGTGGAGAGGAGCAAGAATACCGATCTCATGCACTCCCGACTATTGCTACAACACTGTGGGCTATGATACAAAGGCGTCTGCCAGCGGTTGGGCGATGTGTGTGCTTGAAAGATTAGGCTTGCCGTTTTATTTTTCGACCGAGCAATCAAACATATCATTTCTTGACGGTATGACCGATTCCCTCTTTTCCGACAATGAAATCAAAGATATGCTGTCACACACGCTTGTACTTGACGGCGGTGCGGCAGAACGTCTGTGCAACAGAGGATTCAAGAAATTTATTGGTGTTGAGGTAACGCCCTGGAGCGGCAAAAATGTTTCGGGTGAGCTGTACAGCGTTGAAAAAACTCACAGCACCAAGCAGACTAATGCGCGCGAGATCAAGATCTTGGATGACTCGGTCATTGTTGATTCTCGGTGCTACCATGTTCCCGACGGTGTTTCAAGAGAGATGCTCTTCCCCGCAACAACCGTTTATAAAAACGCCTTGGGCGGCACTGTCATCGTGTTCTGCGGTGACGCAAATACAAACTTCCATTTTACTACCGCATTTGCTTTTCTGAATAATACCAGAAAGAACCAGTTAATAAGGCTTTTGAAGCAATACGGCGATCTGCCGATCTATGTTCCCGATGATGACGAGGTGTATCTGAGGGTTGCCGATATGGAGGACGGAGATCTGTTCTGCGGCGTATTTAATATCAGCCTTGATCCCATTGAAAGCATACACCTTGTTTGCGAGAATATTCCGAAAAAGATAGAGGTTCTCTCCCCCGACGGCAGATTTGAGCCTTGTAAATTCTGTGTAAAAAACGGCGAGGTCATACTTGAAAAATCGGCAGAGATACTGACACCTGTTATCCTTAAGATAAAGTGAAATACAGCATATATTCGGGAAACGAGTATTTACAAACGGTCAAAATCATGCTATAATACGTACATAAAGAATACAAGTATTATTCAAAGTTAGAGAAATATGCCACTGCAACAGATGAAATTTAGGTCACAAATAATATGAAAAATACTGTACTTAAACTTCTTCCCTTTGAAAAATTTGAAATCAAAACCGAATTATCAAAAGAAAGAATACTGCAAAAAATCAAATCCGTTTCCGACCCTGAATATGCCGATTATCGTGCAAAAGTTTCCGAGAACGGCTTTTATGTTGCAGAAAAAAACAGGAAAGCTTTCCTTGGTGGACACACCCAAAATACCTTTGCCCCTGTAGCAAGCGCAAAAATACTTGGGCAGGACCGACCAACCGTAGTCTCTGTAACCGTAAGGATGCATTTGTTAGTCTGCATTTTGCTTCTGCCCATATATCTGTTTTCGGCTTTTGCATTTGTGTATGGCGTTGCGGGAACGATCGTCGATATCGTGCATATTTCTATTGGTACAGAAATAACCGGAGAAGCGCCATTATTTCTTTTTCCTTTTCCGTTCTTACAGCTTTTGTTCTACTTCGGGTTCAAAAGGCCGGCAAGAAGGATGAAAGAATTTATTGAAAATCTCATAACTTAAAATCAGCCAAACAAAAAGCTCGGACACACTGTCCGAGCTTTTTTATTCCACATCTATTCCTGCGGCGCGTGCCTGCTTGTGCTGATATCTGCGCTCTATACGGTATAGCTTGCCGTCCTTTAAGAAGCGCGCTCCCGTCTGCTTGAAACGAAATCTTACGCCTGCGTCTATACACTGCCGCCTTATGTCGAGTACATGGTCGTAATTACACACGCGAGCCTCATTACCGCTTTCTCCGCCCGCGATCACACTTTCGATCTCATCAGTGATATACGGGCTCATGTCTATATGTCCAAGCAACGGCTCGCACACGATAAGCTTACGCTTTATCGGCGCGCTCATGAACACCGGCAGCCTTGTGTCACATTCCTGTTGATTTTCCACGGTACACGCGATGCTCACGTTAGCATATCCATCGCCCCAATCTTCGGGAATACACTTATCAAACCGCACTATACGCTTGGTGATTATAATAAACTCAAGATCGCTTCTCTCGCGTATCATCGACCATATCTCTTTACGCCACGCATCGGCTTCTTCAAGAAAAAAGTCGCTTGTCATGCACGCGTACACGACAGTACCCGACGGGATCTTATATTCACCGTTTCTGTTCTTTTTCACGGGCAGGTCAAACGCCTGATTTTTGGTTATCTCCGATGCGTCACGCCCGACAGAGCCGTCGCGCCTGTATACATAACAATGTCTGCATCCCTCGGAATATTTACGGCATCCGTGCCACGGATTCCAGACTGTCTCGCCTGTCATTTAAGTGTTACCGTTTCAAGCACCGTGCTGTTATCTCGTGTCATCTGACAGACGGCTATGCCATCATAATGCGTAACATTATCCGCATCCGTAATGATCAGCTCCGGACTTTCAAAAATGGTATCGATCACCGTATCTCCGACCATTATCTTACTGCATGGAGTAAAGTTTTCACCATGCACAAGAATGTCTCCAGCATCCTCTGTGATCGAAGTTATCCTTATCGGGTGACTTGAATAGCTAATTGCGCCCTCACGGACAGTATTCTCTTCGTTTGTCATTGAAAATTCGAGTAACTTAAGCTTCTCTTGATAGTCCTCTCTGCCCGAATAATTCTGATGTAGACGTGTAAGCGTTCCCTCGCTGAAGCCGAGAAGGCTTTGCATATGTGCCATGAGCTGATAGGTCTCAAGGTCCTTGTCCTCAGCTTCAAGACCGAAGTTTGACCATATTACATATTCACTCGTATAGGCGTTGGGTGCGCTGATATAGTTTACACTGAAATCTACCGCAGGCAGATGGTCACCGTAAATAACGAGCACACAGTCCTCGTCATAGCTTTCAAGCTCGCTTATAAGCTCGCCGAGCATCTTGTCCATCTCCCAAAGCGTGCTTGCGTAGTAAGAAAGTCCCGCGCGCGCAGGCTCGGTAAGATTATCAGCCTGTACATCTATATAGTGTTCAAATTCATTCGGGTCGACCGTTTCGGGATAAGGGCCATGTCCCTGAACCGATACGGCGAATACAAAATCCTCACCATCGGTCGATCTCAAAGCCGACATGACTTCATCGGTGATAACATCGTCCTTTGCCCAGCTCTGACTGTTATAGCTCAGACCGTTCATGTACTCGATGGAAGTGAACGTGTCAAAACCAAGGTTATTATACGCGTTTGTACGTTCATAAAAAAGCGCGTTGTGATTGTGGATCGCATGTGCAGTATAACCGAGATCCTTCATATTGAAGGCGATCGCGTCGTTTATGACATTTTTCTTGAGAAGTGTGTAGTAGGGCGATTCACCTATTGTAAAGTGGTCAAGGTTCATGCCGGTAAGCACCTCAAACTCAACATTTGATGTACCTCCGCCGTAAGAGGGGACGAACAGATACCCGTTAGCACCGTTTTCGGCTAATTTTCTGAAATTCGGTACCGGATCATCGGTCATTGTTATCCCGTGCATCCATGTCATATCAAAAAACGATTCTAACTGAACCACAATTATATTAGGACGCTCGTCACTCTGAGTGCCGCCTATCTCATCAAGATCATATTTCAGCATATCGACAGCATCATCCGAGTAACCGTTAGGCGTGTAAACGCCTGTAGTGCCCGCGCTTTTAAAAAAGTTATACGCAAATCCGTTTCGTTCATAAAACTCGTTGGGAGTTTCATCGCCGCGCGGGAAAAAGTCAAAAATACTTATAGTTACCGCAAATGCAACGAGCAAAACAAATACGGGAACAAACACGCATAAGCTCTTTTTCTTTTCGCACTCAAATCGCACACCCTTTATAAAAAGCCACACAAGTCCGAAAATTATCGCAATTATGGCAACGACCACTATAATTATCTGCGGTACGCTCAGATAAAGACTGAATATCTCCGCCGCCTCGCCGACAAGTCTGAAATCGGAAAAGGATATAGGCAGCGGTCTGAATGACAAAAGTATCGTATTCGTAATACCGACAACGAGCCAAAGCACCGATGGCAAAGCAAACGCGAAAAGCTTACGCTTGACCACGAGCATCAGCGATGTTGAAAGTAATATCAGTGCGGTATTTATAATAAAAATATGACCGCGGGTAAAGGTATGTATAAGTGCACCTGTAAGTGAACGTATTTGTAATATCTCAAGAATAAAATTGACTATAATTGCCGAGATCAGCCAAAACAAAACATTCTGTAGCGGCGTGATCCTGCGCGTCGGAACACCTTTTTTATCAAGAACTTCTTCTGTGTCCCGACTCGGACGCGAGTATAACATCTTCATTAAAATCTCCGATCCGCCTATGCGGAGTTCCTTGGGCGCTTATGCGCCTTTTATTTTGTAAAATAACGCTTATATCCGTCAAATTCCTTTAAGAAGTATATCTTTGAAAGATCAGCTGTAAAGCTCTGCCCCGAAAGATAGTCGAACTCTCCGCCGCTTTTCGCATAGGAAAAAACTAACCTGTACGCATAAAGAGCCTGATAAGAATATCCCGCCTTGCGGTCATCCTTGTTTATACCGTATTTGCCGTCGCCGAGCAGTGGATGGCCTATCGACGAAAGATGCGCTCTGATCTGATGTGTCTTTCCTGTAACAAGCTCGATCTCGAGAAGACTCAGCTTGCCCTTTTCCTCAAGCAGCTTGTATTTCGTTACGATCTCTCTGTACCCGGCAGACTTTTGTGTACTTACATCAACCATATTCATCTCGCCGTTCTTTTTTAAGTATGCACAAAGCGTATCTTCCTTTTTATGCATCCTTCCGTGTACAGCACAGAGATAGTACTTGTCAAGCTCGCGGTTCTTTATCTTTTCATTGAAAAAGCGAAGCGCAGACGCGGTCTTAGCGGCAAGTACGATACCTCCGGTGTTGCGGTCGATACGGTTACACAGCGCGGGAGCAAATGACTGCTCATTTTCCGGGTCATACTCACCCTTGCGGTAAAGGTACGCCTTTATATGCCCGATAAGCGTGTTTACCTCTTCGTTTTCATCCGAATGTACGATAAGTCCCGGCTGTTTGTTTACTATTATTATGTTCTCATCCTCGTACACAACATCTATCAGAGGCTTTAGCTTCATGAACGCGTTTTCAGACGCATCTGAAGCAAAAAATTCTTCCGCAATAAACATTTCGACCGTATCGCCCTCACACAGCACATACCCCGGTTCGGTACGCTTGCGGTTGACCTTTATTTTTTTTGTACGTATGGATTTATAAAGCAAAGACTGCGGGAAAGCCTTTAAGGTCTTGGTAATAAACTTATCAAGCCTCTGCCCCGCGTCATTTTTTCCGATATAAAGTGTTCGCATAATGTCCTTGACCAATCAAGGGCATATTGCATCAGCAACACACCCTTGAAGTATAATTATGATTAGGATTCGGCTTACTTTGTGCCGAAAAGTCTGTCACCGGCATCTCCGAGGCCGGGAACGATGTATGCGTGATCGTTAAGCTTTTCATCGAGCGCCGCAACAAAGATATCCACGTCGGGATGATCCTTCATTACCTTTTCAACTCCCTCGGGAGCAGCTACAAGACACATAAGTCTGAGATGCGAGCATCCCTTGTCCTTAAGCATCTGGAGCGCGTCGGAAGCGCTTCCGCCTGTTGCGAGCATCGGGTCTACAACGATAACTATTCTGTCCTCAATATCAAAGGGGAGCTTGCAATAGTATTCAACAGGCTCGTGGGTATCGGGGTCTCTGTAAAGACCGATATGACCTACCTTGGCAACAGGAACAAGACTTAAAAGTCCGTCTACCATACCAAGTCCCGCTCTGAGGATCGGAACGATGGCAAGCTTCTTGCCTGCGATCGTCTTAGCGGTCATCTTTGACACGGGAGTTTCTATTTCAACGTCTTTAAGAGGAAGGTCGCGTGTAAGTTCATAGCCCATAAACATAGCTATTTCGTTAAGAAGCTCTCTGAAGTCCTTGCTTCCTGTCTTTTTGCTTCTCATTATGGTAAGCTTGTGCTGTATCATAGGATGGTCAATAATATGAAGTTTGCTCATTTCCTATTCCTCCGTTTTCTTTACTAAAAGCTTTCGCCGAAATAATTATATTACAAAATAATCTATATTGCAAGTAAAAAACCGTAATTTTTATAATTTTTTTAAATCTCTGTCACGAAACCTATCTTGCAAGCTTGAAAAGATATCTGTCTGCGGCAAAGCCGGAGGCGTTGTATAACACAAGCGCATCGGTAACATCATCGAGAGTTTTCGTATATTCTACAAGTCCTAAATTGAAATATCTAAGGTCAACGATATATATCTTCTCAAAATGGCAGGCGAGAAACGGTATCATGCAGTTTGCATAAGAGTCCTTGGCAAGCATGAGCGTACGTCCGCTATCAACGCCTGTTTCTATCTCGACAAGCGCGTCATTTCCGCCGAGAAAATACGCGTATTTATCGCGCGTTTCAAGCTTTTCTTCGGCATAAAACGTGTCTGTCACCTTTGTTCCCAGATTATAGTTCACTTTCAATTCAAGGTCTTTCTTGGGCTCATATTTTACCATCGTATCGGCATCCGTTGGCACATTCACCTTTGCTATGACTGTACCGTAAAAATCATCGCTCAATATCACCCTGTCAAACTCGTGGGCGGAAAGCGGCTCAAATCCGAATTTCTTTATCAGCTCGGTGTACGCAAAATATGCACCGTCGGTCGTCCAATGGTGGTCGGTGCGATAATAGATATACTCATCCTTATGCTCGGACATAATCTCGCGCAGATCCGAAAAGTTTTCGCCTAAGCGCTCCGCCATATCATCAAGCATACCATCCCAGTCAAACTCATCGTTCAGCCTCGGAAGCTTGTCCTTGTGGACCACTGCCGCCGTAGGTGCAACGGATACAACGGTATTGCCTTTAATTGTCTGCGACATTCCGTCAACAAATCCCTCAAGGAAACCTATATTTTTCTCGAGCAACTCAGCGTCAATGTCGGTCGCACTCTTATGTTCGATATAATAACCGTCATCTGCAAAATACACGCCGTTTGACAGTGTTTTTCCAAGAGCGCGTTCTATTCCCGATTTCATCTGTATCCAACCGTCACGCCATACAAACTGGTCAACGACAAATTCCTCGTATTCCTTGGTAAAGCTTCCGTTAAAGACAGCATCAAGTGAAAACTCCGGCATCTGTGCGAGATTGCGGTTCTCGCTCTCAGAATACTCGCGCACGGGGTTTACCATGCTTGCTACAGTCAGAACCGCAAGGACTGCAAGAAAGAACACACATACAATAATATTTGCTTTTTTCATATTCTCTCCCCCTTGCTAAAATCTGAAGTACAAAAACGGGTTATACGTGGAGTTTACAAGAAACGCCGTACAGATTATAAAGAACACCGCGACGTATGCGATCCTACCGACAGCCGACAGCGTCGGGCTTGATCCTTCTCCGAAATATTTTTTTATAAACCTTGTCGGAATATCTGTCGAAGCAACGGCAAGCATTATCAACAGCGGTATATTGTTTGCAAGAGTATACAGCGAGGTGGGATCAAGTGCTCCGTTAGCACCGAACATCGCGGCAAAAAACGTGCCGATCTGAGCCGGTGACTCAAAAACGAAGAATACCCAGCCGAAAACAACTATTAAAAGTGTATAAATATGTCCCACTATCCCGGGAGCACGCTTCAAATGCTTTGCAAGGAAGAATTTTTCAAGAAGCAGAAGCAGACCGTAATAAACGCCCCAGAAAATGAAGTTCCAGTTAGCACCATGCCATACTCCGGTCAAAAGCCACACGATAAGAATGTTTCTGATATGTCCGATTTTTGTCGTACGGTTTCCGCCGAGCGGAATGTATACATAATCCCTGAACCAGCTTCCGAGAGATATATGCCATCGTCTCCAGAATTCGGTAACGCTCTTTGACATATAGGGATAATTGAAGTTTTCAAGGAACTTAAACCCGAATATACGTCCGAGACCTATCGCCATATCCGAGTAACCCGAGAAATCAAAGTATATCTGGAAGGTGTAAGCGATAATTGCAAGCCATGCTCCGAGAGCGGAAAGACCGTCAACACCCGAAGCGGTCAAGGTATCGAATATCTCCCCCGCGGTGTTGGCGAGAAGTACCTTTTTGCCAAGACCAGCAACAAATCGCATGATACCGCTTGAAAACATGTCCGAGTTTATTATCGGTTTTTCAAGCTGCTCTGCTATCGTTTTGTACTGTACGATAGGACCGGCTATCAGTTGTGGGAAAAGCGCGACGTACGCGCCGAACGAGATTATGTTCTTCTGCGGCTTAGCCGCACCCGTGTATACATCTATCGTGTACGACATCGTCTGGAAGGTATAAAACGATATACCAATCGGAAGCGCAACACCCTTAAACGGTATGGAAAGTCCGAAAAGCGCGTTGATATTGTTTACGACAAACCCCGAATACTTGAAAAATCCGAGCAAGGCGAGATTAATTATAACAGACGATATGAGCGCCGCTTTTGCAGCGCCCATTCGTCCGGCTTTTTTGTATTTGTCAACAAGCAGTCCGTGAGTGTAGTCAACAAGCGTCGAAAAGATCATCAGCACGACATAAACAGGCTCGCCCCACGCGTAAAACAGCAGACTGACAACAAACAGTATGAAATTTTTGGCGCACTTCGGCACTGCAAAATAAAGCAGAAGCACAAGCGGCAGATACCTGAAAAGAAATACTACACTGCTGAAAACCATTTTCCGACTCCGTTAATTTTACTTTATGAGAAGCTCGTTTATCTTGTTTACAACGTTCTGGTTGCTTTCAACGCTGAAGTCAAAAGCGCCCTCTTCATTATCCATATATTCTTCAGGCACTGCGGCAAGAAGGATATAGAATACATAGTTTCCAAGTCTGTAAACTCTTGCGGCATTTACCTTGGGAAGATTTGCGGGGTACTGGATAGCACCTTCCTTTGAATAATCGAGATAATCGTTAAGTGCCGCTTCTACATTGTCTGCCTGGCCCTCAGCAGCCTTAACCGCGATAAATACGTCCGGATGGAAGCCGATCATAGGCATTTCCGCATAGAAATTGTCGATCCACTCGGGCTTTACGCCGTAAGTCATCTCAAGGAATTCATTGTCAAGGGGCATAGAAGGCAGATAGCTTTCACCCAAAAGCTCCTTAACAGCAGCCGCGATGTCCGCGGTAGCAACATCGTTTGTTTCAGCATCGGGGTTACTTTCGGATAGCTCAATGTCAACAGTGTACTTAGCGCTGTCCTCGTTTACAGTATTGTCGGAAACTTCTTCGCCGGTATCCTCGGTGTCATCAACAACGCTGTCGGAAACCGACTGCGAATCATCGGATACATCATCTTTCTTGCCGAAGCAACCTGTGAAGCATGTTGTTACCATTAAAAGTGCGAGTAAAAGTGAAAATAATTTTTTCATGATTTACCTCCTGATATCGCGTATGCGATACTCTGTTTATTTTTTCCGCGTACATGATAATATATTCATTTACGCGTGCGCCTCATTTTTGCCTTGACAAAGCTCCATACAGCGGTCGACACAACGGTATATACCGCGAGAATTGCGAGAGTGATAACAAATCTCACGCCTATATCTGTTGTAATGCGGTCGATAATGAAGTATCTGCCGGCGAAAATTATGAGGATATGGGACAAATAAAGCATATAGCTTGATGCATCCGCAAGCTTTACAGCCTTCGGCAGTGTCGGACGCTTCACGGTGAATCCGGCGGCAAAGGTCAAAAACGCGGCGATCGCCGATACCGAATACGCAAAATGAAGCGTGTATATCCAATGTATATATACCTTTCCGCTGTAAGTAAGGTAAGAAAGCACCAGATTAAGCACGGTAAAAAATATAAACATCGAGTACACCGTTATCTTTGCTTTTCTGAGCCGGTCGATGACCTCTTTATAATTCGTGCCCACAGCTGCGCCTATCACGAAATAAAACAGATATGTCGTGAACAGTCTGTCATTATATGTAAAAGCAAGCTTCGGTGAAATAAAACCGAGTATCTGCGGTAAAAACTCGCCGAATATAAGCGAGATAAATAACGCATAGACAGACAGTATCCACGGCGAGCACCTTTTGAATATCCGTGCAAATAACGGAGTCAGCAGGTAAAACTGACATATTATTATTACGAAATAAAAGTGCGAGGCGAGGTCTCCGAAAATCATATAGTGTAAAAGCTCTGAAAGCGAAAAGCTGTACCAACCGATACCAACAAAATAAAGGTAGTACACGATCACCCACGCAAGGTACGGCAAAATCACACGCTTTATTCTGCCGATGTAAAACTTACGGACATCGATGCCGTCACCTGCTTTGATAAAAAGCTTGACTCCGCTTAAGAATACAAACGCCTGCGTTACAAACTGAAACAGCTTCCACGGCGCAAAGACCGCAAAATACTGAAGCGAGCTTTTGTCAAGCGTGCTTATCGGCTCTGACATGATGTGTATGCAGATCACCATAAGCGTAAACAGCACGTTCAGATACGAAAGCTCTGTAAGTCGAAGCCTTTCCTTTGGCAAAGCATTATCACTTGATGCCTGTACACTCACGTATCCACCTCCTGTATAAAAAACGTTACCCATGACAGTATAACATATTTCAAAGCAAATTTCAACAGTGTACGCACAAGTCATCAAAAATGTCACTTTTTCATCAAGCCATTCTTTGTACAACAATAATGTAAAAAACACTCACATATTTTAAAAACTAAATAATCGGGCGAAAATATGCTCCGCCCGATCATGTTTTATGCGTTTACGGTTATACCGTTTGCCTTGTTATATTCTATCGTGTATACACCGCCGTTAAAATGAAGATTTGAAAGCTTAAACCACTCCCAATCGCTCGGAATATTAGGAGAAAGCTTCAATTCATTATCACCGTGCACTCCGACAATACCCGATATTACAAGATCACAGAATGTAGAGTGATTATAATCCTTACCGCGCTCATATCCGCCTCTGCCGGGCTTCCAACCGTCATCACGCAGTATGCTTCGGCTCGACCACTCATCGCGCAAGGGATGGCGCACCTCATCTATCCATGAGACAACTCTTCCGTCCTCTTTTGTAAGAGTGTGAGAGCAAGCATACTGTCTTAACAGCCTGCAGTACATATCCTTATATTTTTCCGTATCCGGGTATTCCCTTATCATGTTATACATCGCTGTCAGTGTTTGTGACGTTGCATACGGCCACACATATCCGTTCCACAGGCACTCGTGATTGACCTCGTATAAAAATCTTTCGTGAGAGCGCTCTGCACTCATCAGTCCGTATTTTGAATGAAATGAATTTTCATCAATAAGCAGATCAAACACACTCTCACGTCCGACAGGCGGAATGGAAAACATCCACGGAATATATCCTATCAGCTCACGCGGACTTTCATTTTTGTGCGCTTCAAACAGCTTGCCGATATCCTCGCCGTCAAAATAATGAAACGCGCGGTAAAATCCGTTTTCCCACAGCTTGGAGTTTATCATGCTTTTCAGCGCTTCATATTTTTCAGTGTACTTTTGCGCTATATCATTCTTTCCCGCCATACGCGCAAACTCTGCTATAGCATACGCGTCGGCACACATATACGAATTAAGCGTGGGACGGATACCCTTACGGCTTACCTTATTGGGCAATGTACCGCTTATCGAGAACTCCATCGCATCGCGACCATCATACGACCAGAATTTATCCCTGTCTGCCCCGTGCGTTTCTTCCCAATAATCGTAGTATTCGCAGATCTTTGAAAGAAAGTCATCTCCAAGATCATAGTTACCCGTTATTTTACACATTTGCAGAGCGGCGTATATCATCCATGCGCTGTATTTATGCGACTGTTCTTTTTCGCTCAAGAAAAATCTGATATAATCACCGAGATACTTTCCCGAATTTTTCAACCAGCGTCCCTCGTAAATATGGTGACCGACAGCGGCGTTTATCGTATTATGCTTACCGCTCCACCCGACTTTAGGCAAAAATTCGGTAAACACATATCCATCCTCGGTAAGCTTAAGATGCTTACGAAAGGTCCACCATCTGAAATAATACGCCCGTTCGATATCCTTATCGGGACACTCAAATACAGGTATCTCCTCCTTCATCCACTCATAAGCGTGCTCGTTGTCAACAAGGTTTGCGTATATCTGCTCGTCGTCTGCATTGAAGCTGTCCACATATTTTTTTATGATGTCCATATCTGCTCCTTTCAAAACAAACCGTTACCCATAAATTCCGCATAACCGATATATTCACGGTTTTCTCGCCGCCCGTTATACCAAAGCATCCATTTATCCTCTTTTTCGTTGTAAAGTGCCGTCGGCTTATAGCAAGCGTCCGAGTCCCATGCGCCGGTATCCGGGGAGATTATCGGATTAAGCTTGGATTTTATCCAACCGGTAACACCGTTATCCGAACGTGCAAGACAGATACGCGCTGTGTCGATATTCTCGTATCCTATATAGAACATGAGATATCCCCAATTTTTGTCCCTGATAACCTGGCATCCTCCTATACGCTGCTGCTCGTAATAATTGCTCTCATCACAAACAAATATAGGGTTAAAGCGTACCTTGCGCCAATTTGTCCCGTCGCTGCTCGTCGCGTAAGCAAGCACGTTTGGCTCATACGTTTCGCCGGCAGAATACCACATTCTGTACTCGCCGTTATCATAGATAACGCAAGGATTCATCACCGACGCATTTTCCCACGGATATTCGGGAAAAAGTATCGGCTCACGGCTTTTTCTTTCAAATCTGATACCGTCCTTGCTCTCGGCATATCCGATATAGCTGTGTCCGCGAGCCTGACCGGTATACCACATTTTGTATATACCGTCAAGCTTTATCACACAGTTGCGGTTTATTCTCTCTTCCCAACCGCTTAAAGGATTACTTTCAAGTGTGAGCTGCGGTGCGCACCAGTGAATACCGTCGTCGCTAAAGCTCACAGCACATGCCTTTTGAGTACGCCATGAAAAATCCATTCTGTATTTCCCGTTGTCGATCCATACGTACGCATCAAACACAGTCCCCGTTTTTTCATCTCCGAAAACCGGGCGATTTGCATATTTTTCAAAATTTCTCACCGACATCCTCCATTATATATTGACAATTTGTTTAATACGCATTATAATCATATCACAAACAAATTCGCAAATATATAGCAATTTGTTCTGAAAAATATACAATTTGTTAGGAAAATCAATGAATATACTGAAGGAAAGCTGTCACAAGAAAATTAATATCATTCACGTGCCGTCCGCTATCGCCGAAAAGCTTTACTATTACGTACAATGGACGGGACATGTTATATGCAAAAGCGACTTTCATATACGTCGAAGCAAGCTCGAAAGCTATCTTCTTTTGTATACAGTAAGCGGCTCGGGCACACTTTTATATCAAAACCAAAGCTACACGCTGAAGCCTGATACGGTAATGCTTATTGACTGTGAAAAGCCGCATGAGTATTACCCGAACGAGGACCGCTTCGAATTCAAATATATTCATTTCAACGGCATATCGGCAAATGCATATTTTGACCTCATATGCAAGCTTCATCATACCTGTGTCATTCCATGCAATCCCAATCTTGAGAAGGATTTTGATAACGTACTGAAGCTGACCGACGAGTCTGACGCCGAGGAACTTTGCTCACAGCTCATATACCGCCTGCTTACCGAGCTAATACACGAAAACCGCAAAAAGCTGTACGAGGCATCCGAGCGCATGTGGCTACGCGAAGTGTTTACTTATATTTCAACGAATTATGACAGAAATCTGAGCGTATCAGAGCTTGCCGAAACGGTACATATGAGCCGATGTCATTTTTCTACAGAATTCCGGCGTATGACAGGATTTTCACCATACAATTATATATTAAATTACAGGATGAGCGCCTCAAAGCGCATGCTTTGTACTACGTCTAAAACCATAGAATGTATCGCAAGCGAGTGCGGCTTTTCAGATACCTCATCATTTATCAGATCGTTCAAAAAGCATGAAGGAATCTCCCCCGCAGCATACAGAAAGCTTCATTAGTGAAAAAAACAGGCATACGCCTGTTTTTTTCATTTTCTCTCGTCCTTGAGCGGACGCTCCATAATATCTACAAGCGCCTGTGACGGGCGCTTGCCCTCGAATAATATCTTATAAAGCTCACGCGTTATCGGCATTTCAAAATCGTAGCTTTGCAAATCCTCATACACGACCTTGCAGGAGTATATTCCCTCGACCGTTTTCTTGTTTTCCTTAAAAAACTCTTCAACGCTGTCATGCTTACCGATGTAAAGCCCTGCCTGATAATTACGCGAATGCACGCTGAAGCAGGTAACCACAAGATCCCCCACTCCCGTAAGTCCTACAAGCGTTTGTGCGCGTCCGCCCTTCGCAGAGGCGTATCTTGCCATCTCGGCAAGACCGCGCGTTACAAGCGCCGCCTTGGCATTGTCACCGTAGCCCAGCCCCACAAGCATTCCCGAAGCAAGCGCTATCACGTTTTTCATAGCAGAGCTGTACTCCGCGCCGATCTCGTCGGTATTGACATACAAGCGCATATAGCTGTTTGAAAATATCTGCTGTACATGCCTTGCCGCCGCTTCGTCGACCGAGACAGCACAGATCGAGGTAAGCCTTCTTAAAATGACCTCCTCGGCATGGCTCGGACCGATCACGGATACGACAGGCGTTTTTATAATATCGCCTATAACACGTCTTATCGTGTCGGTCATACGGTTGTTGGTGTTTGGATCAAAGCCCTTGCTTGCATTCACGACGATTATGCTCTCATTTATATACGGACGCGTTTGCATCAGCACCGACGCGACAAACTTCGTCGGTACGGCAACAAGCATCAGCTCTGCGCCGCAAAGCGCCGATTCAAGATCATCTGTCGCAGTGATGCTCTCGGGAAGAACAACGTCATCAAAATATTTTGTATTTCTGTGGGCGTTGATATCGTCGATCTCACCCTTATCAATTCCGTACATTACAACATCATTACCGTTGTCGGAAAGCACCTGTGCAAGCGCAGTCCCCCACGTTCCCGTACCAAGAACAGTTATTTTCATCAAAATTTACCCCTAATCATTAATGTTTCAGAATGTGTTCTTAATACATGATACTACATTTTAATCTTTTTTGCAAGTTCTGACATTAAGATCAACTGTCTCGGTGGTAACAATTATTGTTTTTTAAACTTTATTTTCACCATGCTATGTGCCGGTACTTCAAGTTTTCGCCACCCGTTTTCACATACGATTTCCAAATCTGATAGTTCAAAGTGCGAATGCGGAAGCAAGCTTATTCCCTCGTACAATATCGTCTCTGTTGGTACATACTCACAATTAAAAAAGTACGTTTTTTTCTCATCAAATAAAGGATTCACTACGGTTACAGTAATATAGCCATTCTTTTCGGTTGCAATAACATAATCATCGGCATATTTCAATCTTCCGTCGATATGATTCTTAAAAAGTGCTATCGCCTGTCCTGTTGCACTAAGTTCCACCTTGTCAGGCATTACTTTTATTGCACTCTCATTGACTGCCTCAAACTGACACGCCATTCCAATACCGTTTTCAAGAGATTCTGAGATCAGCATTGTCATAAACATACCTGTGTAAATGCCGTCAACGACAGTCGAGGGTCTGAACCAACCGTACCATAAATTCCATTCATCAAAAGATATTTGAAGTCGGTCACCAAGTGAAGAGTGCATTTCACGTACCTTTTTTCGGGCGTTTGCCACATCAGCAATACACCCCTCATATTCTTTTCTTAATTGTGTAAGATTCACATAATTCGGTTGATACGTATAATGATGTAACGACACATACTTTGCAATTCCTGAAAGCGGCTTTGCCGATTGTTCTATCCACTCCTTGTCGGGATATACGCCTGAACAACACAGCTCAAGCTCCGGGCATACCTCAAGCATTTTTTGAGCATTTTCACGCGCAAGCCGCGTATAACCCAAAATACTGTTATCGCCCTCCATATGACCATAACCCATTTCGTTGCCAAGCGACCACAAACTAACATTATACGGCTCCGGATGTCCTCTCAAAGCTCTGATCTTGCCATATTTTGTATTTACATCTCCATTACAGTATTCAACCCAAGCTGCATTTTCCTCCGGTGAATTCCATGCAAGATTTATCGTTATAAAAGGCTCTGCCCCGATAAGACGACAAAGTTCAATAAAATCATCGGTATTTATTTCATGAAAATCGTATCCGAGTGTATGACCCTGTGTTTCAAGATGAAGATAAGAAGCAAACGGTGCACGCTCATCAACATCCAAAAGCCCGTCAAACCAACAATACTCCCCTGCAAAATTACCTCCCGGCCAACGAAGTACAGAAATCCCTAATTCCTTCATTCCTTCAATGACATCTAATCTCATGCCACGAAAATTTTTTTCATTCATAAGCGAAACACAGCCGACACATACACATACATTTCTATCAAAAGATATTCTTATGTCAGCATCATAATCATCAGCAAATGGTATTAATTTTGCTGTGTAACGTGTATATTCTTCGCCGGATTTTATATTTATTTCTTTCTTATCATAAACTATATTGCCGCTTCTGTCAGTGAGTGATACCGTAATTAAAACATCTTCAACACATTTTGCTACAATTGCAAAATCGTATTTTTCACCGTTTGAAATGTATAAACCATGTTGTCCGATACCGCCAAGTTCTCCCGGTACACAGCAAAGTATTCCCTGAGCATTTTTTTCGTTACGGCGTCGCATATGATAGTGTTCACTGTCATGTCGTGTATATGCATCAGTAAATGAACAAAAAGTATGTTTCCCTATAACGTACCATTCGGTCGCCACTCCCTCCATAACCGAAGGCTTTCCGACAAATTTACGATACCTGAGCATTTGAGCACTAAGACCGTTAAAAATGCTTGAACGTGTGT
>JAFUMW010000077.1 GCA_017482465.1 Clostridia bacterium | reverse complement strand
TATTCGACGATATATGCGAGCTTGTAAGCAAAAAGAAAAAATAAAGGAGGAAACGCAGTGAAAGATCAGGAAAATGCCGGTACTACCGCTCAAAGCGAAAAGATCGAAAACTTTATTAAACAGAACGCGGCAAAGAAAAAGCTCAAAAGACTGATTTTCATTCCGATAGCGCTTGTGCTTGCGATAGTATTTTTCATAATATGCTTCGTTTTCTTCTTCAAGGTCAAAACGGTCAGTGTTGAGGGTGTTGAAAAATACAGTGCCGATCTGCTTGTAATAAAAAGCGGTATCGTAATCGGTGAAAATCTCTACTCCTACAGCGAGGCTGAGATCGAAGAAACGCTGATGTTAAGCTATCCTTACATCAGTAACGTAAATCTAAAAAGACGCTGGCCCGACAAGATAATACTTGACATAACAGAGGATACAGCCACATATGTATCCGAGGTGTACGGTGAAACGCTCATTCTCTCCGAAAGTCTCCGTATTCTTGAAAATCCGGAGATAAACATCGAATCTGTCGAGCTTTGCAGACTGATATTGCCGGATATAGACCGCGCACTTGTCGGAAACCGTCCGGTATTTACCGAAAATGCCGATTATATAATCGACGCGCTTAAAACAATCGGTCAAAGCAAGCTTGAAAGCAGTATAACAAACATTGATTTCAGAAACAAATACGGCGTAAGCTTTCTGATGGGAAACATGTACAAAGTAAAATGCGGCAGTACGGACGAGCTTGATATAAAGCTCATGATGACCGAAAAGATACTTGAAAGCAGTCAGATACCCGACGGAACAAAGGCGGAGCTTGATGTAAGCGATCCGTCAGAATGCACCGCAATACTCGGCGACAGCGCAAATATCTCACTCTGAATTTGTGAAAATGCCGAAAAAACAGTAATAATCGTATGAAAATACGGCGAATTTTAATTCAAATTGTAAAAATATAATAAATTTTTCAAAAACTTATTGCAATATTGACAATTTTATATTATCATATAGGGTGAACGATATTAACATAATACTGTAACAGTTGCAAAATCAAAATTAATATGTGTTAAATATACAGGAGGATATACAAAATGACAGCAGAACTTACTGATCTCACCAACCGCGTTTGTATAAAGGTAATCGGAGTCGGCGGCGGCGGAAACAACGCTATCAGCCGAATGATATCGTCCGGTGTAAGAGGTGTTGAATTTATAGCTATCAATACCGATATGCAGGCTCTCAACAGATGCACGGCGGAAACAAAGATCGCAATAGGTCAGAGAACCACAAAGGGACTCGGTGCAGGTGCAAACCCCGATGTAGGTGCAGCAGCTGCAGAAGAAAGCATTGAAGAGATCAAAGCAGCTCTTCAGGGCGCTAACATGGTCTTCATCACAGCAGGCATGGGCGGCGGTACAGGTACAGGTGCAGCTCCCGTTGTAACTAAGCTCTCCAAGGAAATGGAAATACTTACAGTTGGTATCGTAACAAAGCCTTTCGCATTCGAAGGTAAGAAGAGAATGATGCAGGCTGAAGCCGGTATCGAAAACTTTGCTCAGTATGTAGACTCTCTCATAACCATCCCCAACGAGCGTCTTAAGCACATCTCCGAAACAAAGATCACTCTTGCTAATGCATTTGAGATCGCCGATGACGTGCTCCGTCAGGGCGTACAGAGCATTTCCGAGCTCATCAATCTTGATGCACAGATCAACCTTGACTTTGCCGACATAACAGCTATCATGAAGAACGCCGGCTATGCTCACATGGGCGTAGGAAGCGCAAAGGGTAAGGATAAGGCAGAGATCGCGGCTAAGGCGGCTATCTCCAGTCCTCTTCTCGAATCCTCGATCGCAGGCGCAAAGGGTCTTATCCTCAGCGTTATCGCTTCGCCTGATATTGGACTTGAAGAAACCGATATCGCGGCAACACTCATTTCCGAAGAAGCTAATCCCGATGTTAACCTTATTTGGGGTGTAGGCTTTGACCCTGCTCTTGAAGATGAAATGAGAATCACGGTTATCGCCACAAATTTTGACTCGGCTCCCGCAGACGAGCCTGTAAAGTCTGCTGCCGATCCGGCAAATGCAAACAATGCAATCACAAAGGATGAGTTTGAAGACATCCTCCGTGTACTTGAAGGTAACAATAAATAAGACAACCGCCGATAAGCAAGGGGTGTTCGAAAACGAACACCTCTGCTTTGTTTTTTAGAGCAAAATATTAATATTTTATAGCAAAAAAATTATATCTTTAAGACTGCATTTGTGCTATACTAAAATAAAAAACGGAGATGACTGACAATGAAAAAAATCAAAGTAGCCGTAATCGGTTGCGGACGTATCGCAAACTCCGCGCATATTCCCGCATATATGAGCAATGAAAATGCGGAGATCAAGTATTTCTGCGATATCATTCCCGAAAAGGCTGAAAAGGCTGTTAACGAATATAAGTGCGGTATCGCTATAACCGATTACCACGTAGCGCTCAATGACCCCGAGATCGACGCTGTTTCGGTATGTGCACACACAAACATGCACTATCAGGTATCCATCGACGCTATGCGTGCAGGCAAGGACGTTCTCAGCGAAAAGCCTGTTGCACGTACATACAAGGAAGCCGAGGAAATGCTCAAGGTTCAGAAGGAGACCGGCAGACTTCTTGCTATCGGCGTTTGCACAAGATATCACTACCAGGTAAATAAGGTGCGCGAAATGATCGCGGCAGGCGAGCTTGGTGAGGTTTATCATGCACACTGCTCGTTCAGAACAGGTGACCACGGTATACCCGGTCTCGGCGGTGAATTTACAACAAAGGCAATTTCGGGCGGCGGCGTTCTCATCGACCACGGCGTACACTTCTTAGACCAGCTTCTTTACATGATCGGAAATCCCGAGCTTAAGAGCGTTACAGGTAAGG
>JAFUMW010000076.1 GCA_017482465.1 Clostridia bacterium | reverse complement strand
TGAAAAGTATTGAAATTGAAGATAAATTGTGGTATAATCAATAAGTCGCACGCCGGTGTGATGGAATTGGCAGACGTGCCGGACTCAAAATCCGGTCCTGGCGACAGGGTGCGGGTTCGACCCCCGCCACCGGCACCAAATAAATGAAGGTGTAGCTCAGTTGGTTAGAGCGCTTGCTTGACATGCAAGAGGTCATCGGTTCAAATCCGCTCATCTTCACCAAAGAACCTCGTAAGAGGTTCTTTTTAGTCTTGTAAACAAAGGTTTACAAGGCTTTTTTTATTGTACCATAAATTTCAAAAAATTCAAGTGTACGGGTGTGAATTTTTGTTTTATGAGATTATAAGCGCGCTATGGGTGCCGCACTGCGGCTATTGTACCACAAAATCCTTGTCAGGTCAATAGATAGGTCAACAACTCACACTGAATTGCGAGAAAGTGTGAAATTATGGCGAGTATTTATCCTCAAGTTAAGAACGGAAAGATAGTATCTTTTAAGTTCAAAGTATTTCTCGGGCGAGATGAAAAAGGTAAACGGCAGTTCAAATGCAAAACTTGGATTCCTACAGGTAATTTGCCTGAAAAGAAGTTAAAACAGCAAGCGAAAAAAGAAGCAGTGATATGGGAAAGAGAAGTACTGCAAGGTAAAAACGACCTGCTTGAATGTAAAGAAAATAATGTATGTACTTTCAACGAGTTTGTAAAAAACATTTGGATGCCGGCACAGCTGAATTTGCGAGGATGCAAAACAACAACTATAGCATTTAAGACCTACCTTTTAAAAGTCATTCTGATTAAAAGAACCTCGTAAGAGGCTCTTTTTGATGTTTATTATATTGCGACATAAAATCGCAAAAAGGTTAAAATTTTTACATGATACAAAAAAGGTTGGCGAATTTTTTTTGCCAACCTTTTTGTATAAAAAATGAAAACTTGGTAAATAATGGATCATCTGTCCTCGTAGGGAACATAAGGCTTGTAGCTTGCGATAGCCTTGTAACCGGGGCGGATGATCTTTTTTGCTGTCGTGATCTCCTCGATCCTGTGTGCACACCAGCCTGTGATACGCGCGATAGCAAACAGAGGAGTATACAGCTCTGTAGGAATACCGAGCATGCGGTAAACAAGTCCCGAGTAAAGGTCGACATTAGCGCAAATATCACGCTCCAAGCCGAGCTTTGCGCGGAGAATATCGGGAGACAGTCTTTCGATAGCGTCGAGAAGTCTGAAATCATCACTGTAACCGCGCTTGTCTGCCATCTTTTTTGCGTATTTTTTCAAAGTGCAAGCACGGGGGTCGGAAAGGGTATAGATCGCATGTCCCATACCGTAGATAAGCCCGCTGCGATCGTATTCCTCGCCATTTGCGATCCTTGTAAGGAAAGCGGCGATCTCCTCGTCATCGTTGATGTCCTTGATGCCTGCTTTCATGCAGTCAAACATCTCTTGAACCTTGATGTTAGCACCGCCGTGACGCGGTCCTTTGAGCGAACCGATAGCCGCAGCAACTGCAGAATATGTGTCTGTACCCGATGAAGAAACCGTACGGCATGTGAATGTTGAGTTGTTACCGCCGCCGTGCTCAGCCTGGAGTATCAGGCAAAGATCAAGCAGACGCGCATCTTCTTCATCAAAAGTTCCGTCCGGACGGAGAATACGCAAGAAATTCTGAGCTGTGTTGTGATTGTTAAGCGGATTGTGGATCATAAGGCTGTCGCCGCAGAAAGCGTTTCTGTATACAGCATATGACTGAGCGGCGATGATCGGGAGACGAACCATAAGCTGCATACTCTGACGAACTACATTGTTAAATGAAGTGTCATCGGGGTTGTCATCATATGAATAAAGTGAAAGCACGGATGTCGCGAGCTTGTTCATTATTGAGCGATTGGGCGCTTTCATAATGATATCTTCGGTAAAACGCGGGGGGAGCTCGCGGTACGAATCAAGAAGTTTATCATAGTTTTCGAGCTGAGAGCGTGTGGGAAGCTCACCAAAGAAGAGAATATAGGAGACCTCTTCGAAGCCGTAGCGTCCTTCCTTGACATAGTTGTCGATAAGCTCATTGATCTTGTAGCCTCTGTAGTAGAGCTCGCCCTCGATAGACATTTTATCGCCCTCATTGATGATGTAACCGTGTGCGTTACCTATACGGGTAATGCCGGCCATAACACCTGTACCGTCGGGATTACGCAGACCGCGCTTTACATTGTAGTGATCAAAATACTTTTTAGGGATGCTGTATATATCTTTGCAGTATTCCTGAAATTCAGCAAGAATGTCGTCCTGCTCATGATTATGCTTGATAAATTCGTTCATATTAATACCTCCGGGAACGCGGGGAATATTTCACCCGAATGTGAATATACATTTAATATATTCATCTGCAAAAAATAAATATACATGTATTCTATCATAAAATTATTGGTTTTGCAAGTACAAATTTGCTTTCTTGCAAAATGTTCACAAATAGTTAACACAAAATGTGTCGGATATGTTTTGAAAGGATAGGTATTTTATGAATAAAAAAATGCTGTGTGCAATATTCATGGCGTCGCTGATATTAAGTCTGCATTTTCTGTCGGACATTATTGTTTACGCCCGTGAAAACAGCGGATTCAAAGAGGAAAAAGCAAAGTTGCTTCCACTTTCGGAGAGTGAAACGGCAAGCGAGCATATATGCGAGCCCGAAGCAGATGCACAACAGGAGATATGTGAAACTGCCAATGCACCCGTGACAGAATATGACAAAAATTTCAAACTTGAAATTTTGGATAGAGATACTTGCACAAAGATCACGCTTGAGGATTACCTTATTATGGTAGTGATGTCCGAAATGCCGTATACATTTGAGAGTGAGGCTCTTCGCGCACAGGCTGTAGCGGCACGTACGTATACGCTAAAGCAGCTTGAAGATGGTACTCGGCATGAAAAAAACACAGTGTGCTCCGATCCTGCTCATTGCTCGGCCGGACTTAATAAACATGAATATATAGAAAAATACGGAACTGAGGCTTATGAAAAAGCATATACGGCAGTTTATG
>JAFUMW010000075.1 GCA_017482465.1 Clostridia bacterium | reverse complement strand
GGAAGCCACTGTCACAATCACCGCATGATCGGTGTGAACTTCGGTTCTTCGATGTATCTGTGCGTAGTAAGTCACCACGAGCTTGCGACAAAGGCACAGCCTATGCTTTACAAGCTTAAGAACGTTATCGAAAATTATTGAGAATACACAAAAAGGTCACCCGAATTCGGGTGACCTTTTGCGTTATTACTTCTTGTTATTTGCCTTGACCTGAGCCTGTACCTTGATCGGAAGTCCGTAAAGATTGATAAATCCTGCCGAGTCTGCCTGATTGTATACGTTGTCTTCGCCGAAGGTAGCGATCTCCTCGGAGTAGAGCGAGTAGTCGCTCCATGCGCCTGCCTTGATGATATTGCCCTTGTAGAGCTTGAGCTTTACCTTACCGGTTACTGTTTCCTGTGTCTTATCTACAAACGCCGAGAGAGCCTCGCGAAGAGGTGTGAACCACTGACCGTTGTATACAAGCTCACCGAACGTGATCGAAAGCTCCTGCTTCTTGTGCATGGTCATCTTGTCAAGTGTAAGTGTTTCGAGATAGTTATGAGCCGCGTACAGAATCGCTCCGCCGGGAGTTTCGTATACGCCGCGGCATTTCATGCCGACAAGTCTGTTTTCAACGATATCAAGAAGTCCGATACCGTTCTCGCCGCCGAGCTTATTCAGCTTTAAGATGATATCCTTTGCGCTCATCTTTTCACCGTCAAGCGCTACAGGTGTTCCCTGTTCGAAATCAAGTGTAATATATGTGGGTGTGTCGGGAGCTTTGAAAGGAGAAACGCCCATCTCAAGGAAGCCTTCCTTATCGTAAAGCGGCTCGTTGCCCGCGTCTTCAAGATCAAGTCCCTCGTGGGAAAGATGCCAGAGGTTCTTATCCTTGGAATAGTTTGTTTCACGGTTTATCTTAAGAGGTACATTGTGCGCTTCCGCGTAGTCGATCTCCTCTTCACGCGACTTGATGTCCCACTCTCTCCAAGGAGCGATGATAGGCATATTGGGAAGGAACGCCTTTATGGTAAGCTCGAAGCGTACCTGGTCGTTACCCTTACCTGTACAGCCGTGGCAGATCGCGTCAGCACCCTCTTTTTCGGCTATCTCCGCGATACGCTTTGCAATAACAGGTCTTGCAAACGATGTGCCGAGCATGTAATCCTCGTAAAGAGCTCCCGCCTTTACTGTGGGGATAACGTAATCGTCGACAAACTCGTCGGTGAGGTCTTCGATATAGATCTTGGACGCACCTGTCTTTATTGCCTTTTCTTCAAGTCCCTCGAGCTCGTCAGCCTGTCCGACGTTACCCGATACCGCGATAACCTCGCAATTGTTGTAGTTTTCCTTGAGCCACGGAATGATGATAGATGTATCAAGTCCGCCCGAGTACGCAAGGACTACCTTTTTTATGTTTTCCTTATTCATTTTGATTCGCCTCCGTATGAATAATTATTAATAAATTTATGATCAATCTGCATAAATTATAGCACATAAAGTATTTTTATGCAATAGTTTTTGCAAATTTATTCATTTTCGTTAAGTTTTCACAACAGGCATGCGTTAAGTCCTTATGCTATTGTTTATATTTTCACTTACGCGTACCCGCTATGGGGTTAGAGTCTATCGCAGCCTTCATAAGCTCATCGCTTACATGCGTGTATATCTGCGTTGTATTGAGCTGTTCATGACCGAGGATATCCTTGAGCACGCGAACATCGACCTTGCCGGTTCGGTACATCAGTGTCGCGGCTGTGTGCCTCAGCTTATGCACAGAAAGGCGCTTATGTTCAAATCCGGCAAGCTTCAAGTACTTACCCACCATCCACTGCACCGTTTTATTACTGATGCGCGTACCTCTGCCGCTTAAGAACAGCGCGTTTTTATCTATGATGCCCGGGTCTGCCGCACGTACGGTCAGGTATGTTCCGAGCGCGTCGCGGCAGGCGTCATTTAAGTATATCATGCGCTCCTTAGCACCCTTACCGACCACGCGAAGCGTTTCCATATCCGAGCTTATATCCGAAAGATTTATACCCACCAGCTCGGACAAACGCATACCGCAATTCAGGAAGAGCGTGACTATCGCGTAATCGCGATCGAGCGTCTTTGATTCCGTGTCCTCGGCGATCGTGTTAAGGAAAATCTGCGCCTCCTCAAGCGTCATGAACTTCGGCAGTGTCTTTTTTGCCTTCGGAGCCTCTATATTCTGAACGGGATTATGCTCGGTAAGACGCATTTTCACAGTCAGGTAACGGTAAAAGCCTTTAAGTGCCGAAAGCTTACGTGCTCGAGCCGACCACGCGTTACCTCTCGTATTCTGTGCGTATATCAAAAACTCATACACATCGACCGTGGTGATATCATTGAAAAAATCAAGTCCCAGAGAGGTGATATCCACCTCGGACAAAGCCTTATTGTCCGAGATATCAATATTCAGGTACTCTTTGTACACGCGCATATACTTAAAGAATGTACGCAGATCGTTTGCATACTCGCTCACCGTCTTCGGCGATCTGTTTTCAATAACGAGCTTGCTCATGCAGTATTCACGCACTAATTTCGGGAGTCCGGCAAGCTCATCGCTCATATTACTGTTCATGGCAAGCTCCTTTCTTAAATTTATTATAATAATTATACCACAAATTTATTGAATTGCAAGAGTATTACGCCACTTTCCCGCGATAAATTATAAAAAAATGTAAACTTTCCCCGTCGCTTATTGATTTTGGCAATCTTTTGGTTTAGAATATAGTATAAATACCGAGCCGAAAGGAAATGGCATACATATGCTTACATTTTTGAAAGAAAACGCCGATAATATAGTAAAGCTTGCGGTTAACCAGATAGCGATGACCATCTTCGGACTGTTGCTGTCTGCGGCAACAGTCACAAACAAAACGCTTTTACTTGTGACCGGCATACTGTCCATACTGTTTTATATGTATCTTCTCTACACCAGCGCATGGGACATCGGTGCACACGACAAGATCCGCATCGACGGCGGCAGACTAAAAAGAATGCCCCTAAAGGGTCTTTACCTCTCTCTCGCCGCAAACTCTGTCAATATCCTGCTTGCGCTTATCGCGATCATCTGCTACTATCTCGGAGTTCAGTTCGGTTTTGAATGGGCGGCGGGAACTATGGCTGTCTGCTACAATATATCATGGCTGTTAAACGGGATGTACAACGCCGTACTGTCTTTCATAAGCGTCGGTCAGTTGAAGTTCTGGCTTATGCTTGCCGCCGTGATACCCGCACTTGTATTTACCGAGCTTGCCTATCTTGCCGGGTCTAATAACTACCGTATCTTCGGTTTCCTCGGTCTCAACGGCAAACAAAGACGCTGACATAAAAAAATGATCCCTCAAAACGGTGTCCCGATGGACGCCGTTTTTGTCTCACAAGCATTATTTCACTAAAAATTTACAAAAAATTTTCTTTATACCATATTTATATACAGCTAAATGGTATATAATTGAATGAATTTCCTTTTTTATATTAGTTTAAATTAATCTTTAAGGGTATAGTTTATGAATATCAGCTCGAGCAAAAAGCTCACACCCGAGATACTCTTTCGGCTGTTTTTGTACTTCGCGGCAAGCACTGCCGCTATAATCCTTTCATACGTGATAAGCTCGTCATCATCATTTATTCTGACCCCGGTGCTGTCTACAGTATTTTTCGCACTGTTTACCGCACACACCGGAGTGATCGCTGCCGCGTTCGCGCTTATCCCGATATGCTTTATAGGATTCACCGCCGGTATATCCGCGGCGGTCTCTGTCGGCATGAGTGTGCTTGTGGCATGTGTTATAGGACTTTCGATAAAGAAAGGAACTCGTCCTTCCTTCACTGTAATGTACGCGGCAAGCGCGCTTGTACTTTCCGAAGCCGTTTACACCGTATGCTATTCGCTTATCACTACCGGCACCTTCTCGGTCACCGAGTATTTTACCGCGATATCCGATATGGTCGACTATTCGGTAAACACACTTGCACAATATTTAAGCAACACTCCCGAGCTAAAGCTGACCATTCCGAATCCCGAGGTATACTCGGATGCCATGAAAGCTGTTTTTGCCGGGATCTACATCATGGTGCAGACAGTGATCGCGTCGGTGATATATCTTCTCACTCTCACTGCGGCAAAGCTTACACACGACAGTAAGGTGTACTCGGGACACGAGCTGTTCGATCTCAAGCCCACCTTGGCTACAGTCTGGGTGTATGTATTGTGCCTTGCGTTCTCACCGATACTCTCATCAAGCACCGAAATACACTTTTACACTCACCTTACGACAAATATCGTCACCGTTCTCACCCCGATATTTTTATTTGCGGGAATATACTATCTTGTAAATATCAAATTTAAAGTTGAGCACGGTGCACCGACATTTCTTATTATGACAGCGATCTTTACAGTCGTATTCGGAATGTTCCAGCTTTTGTTTATTTACCTGATATTCTGCGGTGTTACTTACGCGATAAAATACAGAAGTAAAAAAGATGCGGACACACCGACAGAGCAATCTTAACCGAAAGGAAGTCAGACCATATGCAGAAAAACGATCGTACGGGACTTTCGCCCACGCTTTTTATCAAGCCGGCGATAACGCTTGTACTTCTCACCATATACGCTGTCTGTGTAAAAGCTACACAGATAAATGAATTTTTACTCGCTGTAGTGATTTTTGCGGCAAATACTCTTTTGTATCTGCTTTCGGACAAGCTCACAGCATTTTTTACGATCCGATTCCACAACGGTATCGGAAACGCAAACGATCCCATATTGCAAAATATCACTCTCCAGTTTATAAAGGAGCTGTATCTGCCTATCGTTATATGCTCGGATAACGGCAGGATCATCTATTGTAACGATTCGCTTGCAGCGCTTCTGCCCAAGACGGCTCAAAGCGTTCCGCGCAACATCGAAGAGATCTGCAGTGCGAGAATAGATGACATCGCTTCTTCTGTAGATTCCGGCGGGATCGAGGCTACAGCGTTCGACCGCGAATACAATATCACCGGCTACAAGATCGAGGCGCAGAACAGTCCGTATTATATCACTATATGGAACGAGCGCACCGAGCTTGCAAGACTCAACAAGAGACTTCACGACGAGCAGACTGTTATTGCATATATCATCATCGACAACCTCGACGAGCTCAGTCAGGAGGTACACGAAAAAACACGCGAAGCTACACATCAGGTCGAGCTCACACTCAAGAGCTGGGCAAACGAGGTCGGCGGTATCATCAAGGAATATGAGAGAAACAAGTATCTCTTTATTTTTGAATACCTTTACCTTGACAAGTTCCTTGAGGACAAGTTCAAAATACGCGAAAAGATACACGATATAAAGGTCGGAGAGACAAATCTTTCTCTCACCATCTCGATAGGCGCGGCTCGCTTCGGCGGAACTCTTGCACAGCGCGAGGCGGGTGCACAGAGCGCACTTGAATTCGCACTCAAGCGCGGCGGAGACACCGCAGTATACAACAACGGAAGCGAGAACTTCCCCTTTGACGGCAGGGTCAAGACCACATCAAAATCCACACAGGTCAGAGCAAGGATGACCGCCGCCAAGATCTGCGAGCTTATAAACGACTCAAGTAACATTCTTATCATGGGACACAAGAGCCCCGACTATGACTCTATAGGCGCGTGTATCGGTATGGCAAGGCTTGCTTTCAGTCTCGGAAAATCTCCGAAGATCGTACTCAACCGCGACAATATCAACGCAAAGCTCTGCATTGATAAGCTTCCCGATTCGAGCGAATACGAAAACCTGTTTATTGACGCATCTGACGCGCAGGATCTTGTAAGAAGTGACTCGCTTGCCATAATCGTCGACGTAAACAATCCTTTCAGATTTGAATCTCTCGACATAGCTACAAATACAGGAAAGCTCATAATAATCGACCACCACAGCAAGCAACATGTTAAAGATGCTCCGAGCATAACACCGGAGATCGAATATATCGAGCCGTACGCGTCGTCGGCTTCCGAGCTGGTCGCCGAGTTTTTGGAGCACACGCTCACAAGCGGTACTCTTCCCCCTAAGGAAGCGCTTTTACTGCTCGCGGGTATCGTACTCGACACAAAGCAGTTTACACGTAACACGGGAGTGCGTACGTTCAGCGCAGGTCAGTATCTCAGAAGCGAGGGCGCGATCCCGTCGGATGCTCAGGCACTTTTCGAAAACAATCTTGACGAATACAAGCGTTCCGCGGTATGCGCCGCCGAGGCGAAGATATACCGCGAGCACTTCGCAATAGCTGCTATGCGCGCGTCTACAAATCCGGATGACAAGATAACAGCCGCGAAGGTAGCCGATATTCTTCTCGATCTCAAGGGAGTACACGCGTCATTCGCGGTATTCGAGATCAACAATGTGATCCATATCTCCGCCCGTTCGGCGGGTAAGATAAATGTCGCCTCTATCATCGAGGGTGTCGGAGGCGGCGGATACTATGAGTCGGCAGGCGCGCAGATAAAGGACGCAACGCTCGACGAAACACTCATAGCACTCAAAGAACAGATAGACATGTATGTAGACAGCACAACATCAAGTTAAGTCACATACGCATATAACGAAAGGCAGGTAAACAAAATGAAGGTAATACTCACACAGGACGTTAAGGCACAGGGCAAGAAGGGACAGATCGTAAACGTATCCGACGGATACGCACGTAACTTCCTTTTTCCGAAAGGCCTTGCTGTAGTCGCTGATGCCAAGGCGATGGCAGATATAAAGAACAAGGAAGCCGCACAGCAGCACAAGATAGAGGTAGAGCGCGCAGAAGCCAAGGAGCTTGCAAAGAAGCTCGAGCCTGTTGTTATAAAGCTCAAGCTTCAGGCAGGACCTGACGGACGTCTTTTCGGTTCTGTTACATCCAAGGACATCGCAGAGGAGCTTGAAAGGCTCACCGGCATAAAGATCGACAAGAAAAAGATCATGCTTGACGATCCGATCAAGTCCTTCGGCACATATACTGTTGACGTAAAGCTCTACACTGAAGTAATGGGTAAGGTCAACGTAGTTGTATCCGACGCAAAATAAAAGTTACACAGGAGCAAACAGACCGTGTGACCGGTCTGCCAAACAGCTATGAATTCAGAAAGCTACAACCAAGTGCAGGGTCTTTCGCAAAGAAAGGTTCCATTTTCGCTTGAAGCGGAGCAGTCGGTACTCGGCTCGATACTCATAGATCCCCGTTCAATCGAGGATATTGCGGATATCATCAGCTATTCCGACTTTTACATAGACGACCATGCCAAGATATACCTTGCCATGAGCGAGCTATTCTTAAACAGTAAGAACATCGACCTTGTAACGCTGATAGATATGCTGACAAAGCAGGGCGCGTTCAAGGACAGGGATATAAACGATTATATCAAGCTGATCGCACAGATCGTACCGTCTGCGAAGAACATCAAGGACTATGCAAAGATAGTTCAGGACAACAGCCGCCTGCGTCAGCTTCTCAGCTCTGCAGAGGAGATCGCAGACGAGGTAGTCACAGGCACATACGACAATGTTGACGACGTTATACAAGCGTCGGCAGACAAGCTTTTCAGACTCATAAGGGTAGACAAGGCAGGAGATTTCAAGCATATCAAGGATGTGCTCGTTTCAGACCTCACGCATCTGCGTAAGCTTTCGCAGAGCGAGGAGGGGGCGACCGGTACAAAAACAGGTTATTCCGATCTTGACCGAGTGCTTGTCGGAATGGGTCCGGGCGACTTTGTTCTTGTAGGTGCGCGTCCCGGTATGGGTAAAACGAGTTTTGTACTCAATATCGCGTCTCAGGTATCGCTTGCCGATCCGAGCAAGGCTGTCTGCGTTTTCAGTCTTGAAATGTCAGCCGAACAGCTTGTTTTGCGTATGCTCTCGAGCGAAGCGCTCGTAGACAGCTATGCACTGCGCTCTGGTAAGATAGAAAAAGACGACTGGGTCAAGCTCACGCACGCCGCCGAAAAATTAAGCAAGTGTAATATATATATAGATGATACAAGCGGCATGTCGGTCTCGTCCATGAAAGCAAAGCTTCGTAAGATCGACAATCTCGGTCTTATAGTTATCGACTATCTGCAGCTCATGCAGGCGGATCGAAAGATCGACAACAGATCCCAAGAGGTCGGCGATATTTCCAGGAACTTAAAGCTTCTTGCAAAAGAATTCGGTATACCGATCGTTTGCTGTGCTCAGCTTTCCAGAGGCGCCGAGCAGAGAAAGGACGCAAAGCCCATGCTTTCCGACCTTCGTGACTCGGGTGCGATCGAGCAGGATGCGGACGTTGTAATGTTCCTTTACAGAAGTGAATACTACGACGCCGAAAAGGCCGAAGAGCAGAATGTCGCCGAGGTCATCGTTGCCAAGAACCGTCACGGTTCGACCGACACGGTAAAGATGAAATGGATAGGAAAATACACGAAATTCCTCACACTCCAGAAGGACGAAATGGAATAATGCAAAACAATGTAACCATGCGTGTAAAAGAAAGCTTTTTAAGCGTTATGAGGTCGCTTGACCTGCCTAAGACGCAGTTTTGTATACTGCTCGGCTTTTCGGGCGGTGCGGATTCAAGTGTGCTGTTCTCTCTTTTGCACGAACACGAGCCAATGTTCGGTTACACGCTTCACGCAGTTCATGTAAATCACATGATACGCGGTGAAGAAGCCGACCGCGATGAGCGGTTTTGCGAAAGTGTGTGTCAAAGGCACAGCGTTCCCTTCTATCTTCACAAGGCGGATGTTCCGTCAATCGCCAAAAAACGCAAGCTCGGACTTGAAGAAGCCGCACGCGATGTCAGGTACGGCGCATATGCACTGATATCGGACACGATCTCAAAGGAAACGGGAAAAGATGTGCTTATCGCTACCGCGCACAATGCCGATGACAATATCGAAACGGTCTTGTTCAATCTCGTACGCGGAAGCGCGCTTTCGGGTCTTTGCGGCATCAGCTCCCGCCGAGACAATGTGATCCGTCCGCTGATTTTATCATCAAAGGACGAAATTATCGGTTACTGTGAAGAAAATCGAGTAGACTATATAACAGACAGTACCAACATCGACACGCTCTACACCCGCAACAAGCTAAGACACAAGGTCGTGCCTGTTCTCCGCGAGATAAACCCGTCTCTGTCAAAGGCGGTAACGCGTATGTCCGCTTCATTAAGTGCAGATGACGAATACCTGTCCCTGCTCGCCGATGATTTTATCAAAGAAAACATATGCGACGGCAAACTCGGTCTGTCTGCACTTTCAAAGCTTCACCGAGCCTTAAGATCGCGTGTCATTTACAGCTTCTTACGGCAAAACGGTGTAAAGGACTGTGCCGATGTTCATGTAAATGCGGTAATAAAGCTTTGCGAAAACGCAACACCCCATTCAAGGACCGATCTTCCCTCGTCGCTCAGTGCCGTGATCGAGCAGGATATGCTTTGTATGTCTCCGACCAAGAAGCACACAGACACGACCCTCCCCAACTACAACATCCCGCTTGAATACGGAATAACCAATATCGGGCAGACAGGTGCGACAGTTGCACGCTTTAACTCAAGCGACAAAGAAAACATTGAAAAATTCAAAAATATTTACAAAATATTTATACAGACACATATAACTTCTGCTAAAATAAAAGGAGCTTTGTATTTAAGGCCTCGAAAGCCCGGCGATGTTTATGAGCTTAACGGTGTCAGACGAAAGCTGAAAAAGCTTTTGTGGGAACTTGAGAGCGACCCTGCATCGCGCGACAGACTGCCGCTTTTTTGCGATGACGACGGTATTCTGTGGGTCCCGGGAACACGCTCTCGTACAGGAACATATCCAAGCGGGAATGAAAGCTCACAGATATTATTTTATGTAAAAGGCGAAAACACAAGGTGAAAGGATTACAACAATGAGAAACGACATTTTAAAAGTACTTGCCTCCGAAGAGGATATAGACAAGATAGTAAAAGGACTCGCCGCTAAGATCAGCGAGGATTACAAGGATAAAAACCTGCTCATGCTGTGCATACTCAAGGGTGCGGTGGTTTTCATGGGCGATCTTATGAAAAACGTCACTATTCCCACACAGATCGACTTCATGAAGGTTTCCTCATACGGAAGCGGAACAGAGTCCAGCGGAAGCGTGAACATCATTCTTGATCTTCACAGAACCGATCTTTCCAATCTTGATATACTTATAATTGAAGATATCATTGACAGCGGCAAGACTCTTTCTCATCTTGTTGAATACCTCAAGCTCAAGGGTGCGAGAAGCGTAAAGACCTGCACGATGCTTGACAAACCCTCTCGCCGTGTGGTCGACTTTTCACCCGATTACTGCGGCATGAGCATTCCCGATGAATTCGTGATCGGCTACGGTCTCGATTATGCCGAGGACTATAGGGCACTTCCCTACATAGGTGTACTCAAGCCCGAGGTATACACCAAATAATATATCAGACATAAATTAATATATATCCTGTCATGTATGACAAATAACTTCAAGAGGTACCTTATTTTATGAAAAACAACTTCAAGATATTGCTGTTTTACGGCGCGCTTATCGCGGTGATACTTGTCGTATCCGCTCTCGTGCTCAATGAACAGAGCGAAGAGCCCGCTACCTTCAGCGATATTGTTCAGGCGTTCAGCAACGAACAGGTCGAAAGCTTCCTGATCACGAACAAAAACGAGATCCAGATACTGACAAAGGATAACCGTAATATCACATTTGCCCTGCGCGATTACACGCAATTTATGGATATGTACGGCGAAATGATCGACAATCAGCTCGAAGCGGGCATCATTTCGAGCTATGACATTGAACAGCCTGTAACTATGCCCTGGTGGTTCATGTTCATCCCCTACGCGATAGTCGCACTTCTCATGGTGTTCTTCTGGATATTCATGATGAATCAGGCAAACGGCGGACGGGGCGGTAAGATAAACTCGTT
Source organism: Clostridia bacterium (assembly GCA_017482465.1). Taxonomy (GTDB): domain Bacteria; phylum Bacillota; class Clostridia; order Oscillospirales; family CAG-272; genus UBA4717. The sequence continues at coordinate 5,221 of JAFUMW010000075.1, read as the reverse complement.
CGGAAAATCCAGAGCAAGGATAATAACCGACGACAAAAACAAGGTCACATTTGAAAATGTGGCGGGTGCAGACGAGGAAAAGGAAGAGCTTCGTGAGATCGTTGAATTCTTACGCGATCCCGCAAAGTTCACCAAGCTCGGTGCAAAGATCCCTCACGGTGTGCTCTTGGTAGGCCCTCCCGGTACAGGTAAGACGCTGTTGGCTAAAGCTGTTGCGGGAGAAGCGGGAGTTCCCTTCTTCTCTATCTCGGGCTCGGACTTCGTTGAGATGTACGTCGGTGTCGGAGCTTCGCGTGTACGCGACTTGTTCGATACGGCGCGCAAGCATCCAGCAAGCATCATATTTATTGACGAGATCGACGCTGTCGGACGTCACCGCGGAGCAGGTCTCGGCGGCGGACACGATGAGCGCGAGCAAACTCTCAACCAGCTGCTTGTTGAGATGGATGGCTTTGGCTCACATTCGGGTATCATCGTTATTGCGGCAACAAACCGCCCCGACATACTCGATCCCGCGCTTTTGCGTCCCGGACGCTTTGACAGACAGGTTACTGTCGATTATCCCGACACAAAGGGACGTCTTGCAATACTCAACGTACACGCAAAGGGTAAGCCCTTTGAAGACGATGTTGACCTCGAAACGGTCGCAAAATCAACCACCGGCTTCACAGGCGCCGACCTTTCAAATCTCTTGAACGAAGCGGCGCTTTTGGCGGCAAGACGCGGAAAACAGCTCATAGGCATGAACGATATCGAGGATGCTACAACCAAGGTGATCGTCGGTCCTCAGAAGACAAGCAAGGTCATCAATGAAAAGGATAAAAGGATCACAGCCTTCCACGAGGCAGGCCACGCTATCGTCGGCAAGATCATTCAGCCTGACGAAGCCATCCACCAGATCTCGATCATCCCAAGCGGACGCGCGGCAGGCTATACCCTCTCGCTTCCGATCGAGGAACGTAGCCATATGTCCAAAAATGACATGCAGAATCAGATAGTGATGTTACTCGGCGGACGCGTTGCAGAGGCGATCGTTATAGGCGACATCTGCACAGGCGCGTCAAACGACATCCAGAGAGCAACAAATATCGCACGCAGTATGGTAACAAAATACGGTATGAGCGATCTGCTCGGTCCGGTCGTATACGGCTCCGCGCACGGCAATGACGAGGTATTCCTCGGCCGTGACTTCAATAACGAAAAGAACTATTCAGAGCGTACTGCCTCGACCATTGACGATGAGATCAAGAAGATCATATCTGCGGCATACGACAAGGCTAAGGAGATACTCGAATCCAACCGCGAAAAGCTTGACTTTATAGCCGAATTCCTTTTAAGATACGAGGTAATGGACGAGGGTCAGTTCAAGGCGGCAATGGAAGGCAACCCCAGCTTTGAAGAGCTTGACGCGATGAAGTCGGAGAAGCGTAAGAAGAGCGAACTTGAAAACAAGCGCGCCAAGGAAGCGGCAGAAGCCGCGGCAAAATCAAAGGCTGCCGCAGAGGGCGCTGACATCCCCGCAGAGCCCGAATCTGACAACTCTGAATCAAGCACCGATAACAGCAGCGAAAACAAGTCTGATAATAAAAAGAAGTAAAAGTACGATCATCATACCTGCTTTATAATAAGCTGTGATAACAAGGTGATACAAAAGCGCTTGCGGCAAAATTGCCGCAAGCGCTTTTTATTGTTCAGAATATTAGCTATCGTTTTTATTTTTTGATCGGTACTCGCTCGGCGACACACCGATACGCTTTTTAAAAATCTTTGAAAATGTGTATTGGTCTTGATAGCCTACGGCATTTGCCACCTCTTTTATAGAGAGAAAGCTCTCGCACAAGAGCTTTTTTGCTTTTTCCATTCTTATGTTTTCTCTGAATCTGAGCGGAGAAACACCGGTTGCACGCTTGAACGCGACAGAAAAGTTTGCCATGCTCATGTTACAAAGCGAGGCATAATAACTCATATTAGTTGATCGTGCATACTCGTAATTTAATTGCATTATTGCAGGAGACACACGGGAGGCAGCTAAACTCATCTCTTCATCCTGTTTGATTTCGGAAAAATATGATATCAAGCGTAATAAGAGTGAGTTTATATATGTTGTATTCTCCTTTGCGGCTATTGCCATCATGATCTTTTGAAAGGCATCTGATATCATATCGATCTTACCTATATGGTATATTCCGCTTTTGGTAAGTCCGATGTCTTTAAGTATCTCGGGAACTGCATAGCCGATAAAATGAACGAAATAGTGCTCCGGCTTATCCTTAAAAAGTCTCACGAATCTCTGAGGGGTATGAGGTGCGATGTAGATCATGTCTCCGGGATATACCGGCAGCATTTCTCCGTCTATCAAAACTCTCATTTTACCGCGTACAACAAACATGATGTAGTAGTCGAAACGTCCGTTCGGTCTCTCGAGAATATTGTCTTCTTGGTATGCAAGTCCACATCTGTTTATATCACAATGATTTATCGCAAGATAGTTTTTGCTTATTTTCTCATAGCTCAGGTCGTCTTTTTCCGTGTATATACGTTTTTTGTGCATAGCTATCCTCCCAAAATCTTTTTCTGTTTTTAATATATCACAATCAAAAACAAAATACAAGAGTTTTTTGTTAAATTTGACCATCATCATTAAAAAAACAAACATTTACATAGAAAAAACAAATGTGATATTATTAAATTGTAAATTATATAACTATTTACAAAGGAGAACAGCCATGAAGAAATTTTTATGTGCATTTTTATCAATTCTTATGATAATAAGTGTATTTCCGCTTGCAATAACTGCGGAAAGCGGCGCGAGCGCCGTCCCTTCAAACAGTGTTGCAGACGGAGAATACGGTTTGCGTACAGAAACAGTACGCGAAAATTATGCGCTCGCAAGAGAATCAGCCGGTGAAGGTATGGTCCTTCTTGAAAATAACGGCGCGCTTCCTTTGGATGACGGCGAAGCTGTCACGCTCTTTGGCGTGGGACAGTATAACTTTGTTGAGGGCGGTACAGGCTCGGGCGCAAGCTTTACCGCGTACAAGCCCGACCTTGTAGACTCAATGAAGGCGGCAGAGAAAGCCGGAAGGATAGTACTCAATACCACTCTTTTGGATATGTACTATTCATATTATTCCGCAAATCTTGCTGCTGCAGGCATAAATCAGTATCATGCCGCAAATCAGCAGGCTGTTAACATGGAAGACATTGCTTTGACAGAAGATGAGGTTCTTGCGGCAAGAGCAGTTTCCGATACCGCAATATACACGATCAGCCGTATTCAAGGTGAAGGCGGCGACAGAAGTGCTGTCAAGGGTGATTATTATATCAGCGATATCGAAGCTGAAAATTTAAGGCTTATTAACGATGCAGGCTTTGAAAAATTTATTATTATACTTAATACCAGCATCGCGATAGACACATCATTCATCAAGGATTACACAGATATAGACGCTGTTCTTATGGCATGGCTTCCGGGTGTCGAGGGTGCATATGCAGTCGTCGACATACTTTTGGGCGATGTTAACCCTTCGGGTAAGCTTACCGACACATTTGCGAAATCGTATGATGATTATCCCTCGGCAGAAAGCTTCCTTGAAAGCAATTCATATGTTAATTACAGTGAGGACATATTCAACGGCTACCGTTATTTCGAGACCTTTGACCCCGAATATACAAAGGTAAACTACGAGTTCGGCTACGGTCTTTCGTACACGACCTTTGAAATATACGGCGACAGCGTTACAAATGACGGCGAAAAAATCACCGTTGAAGCAACAGTTGAGAACACAGGCTCTGTTGCAGGTAAAGAGGTAGTACAGGTATATTTCTCTGCACCGCAGGGCAAGCTTGGCAAGGCGGCACGTGAGCTTATCGCATATGATAAGACAAGCCTCTTGGCTCCCGGTGAGAGCGAAACTCTTACAATGACATTCGATATTGCCGATATGTCGGCGTTTGACGACCTCGGCAAGACCGGTAACAAATCAGCATATGTTCTTGAAGCAGGTGACTATAATATTTATATAGGCAACTCTGTTAAAAACGCAGGAATCCGCGGTATCAAAGGAACATACAATGTTCCCGAGCTTGTGGTGGTTGAACAGCTTACAAGCCTTGCCACACCGACACAGCTTGAACAAAGACTGCTCGCCGACGGCACATGGGAGAAATTACAGACCGCCGAAACGGGTGATGACGGCTCATACAAGATAGACACGACAGCTAAGTTAACAGTTGTCGAAGCCGAAAACGCACAACGCTATGACGACGGTATCACGACCGAGATACTTTTCGGCGGAGAGCAGGATAATCTCAAGTATCTTACCGGCATGACTACGGGAAAGAGCGTTGAATTCGACGTTACACCCGATAAGGCTGATATTGTTTCACTTATACTTGCCGTATCAAACCCGAGTGAGAATGAAGTAAAGCCGTTTAGTGTATATCTTAACGGCACAGAAGTAGATGTATTAGCCGATATTAATAACACCTGCGCGGAAGGTGAACATGTATATACCGAAGTAACCTATGCGGCGCTTGAGCTTGTTGACGGAATGAACACAGTGAAGCTTACAAGTAATACAGATTCCAATCTTGAACTTGACTACATAGTATTCAGACCGACAGGCGCTCAGGTCATTGACGGTGAGTCTACAGTCGTTATTGAAGCTGAAAACTTCTATAATATAAGCGATGGATACGCCGGCAATTTTGAGGATGCTTCAAACGGTTCAAAGAATCTTTCAAGCTTTAATAACGGAAAATGGACCGAATATATATTATTAGTACCCGAGGCAGGAACGTATACTCTCGTTCTTTCCTATGCGGCGAACGGAAATTTCACCTCCCCGTTTACATTCAGTGCTAACGGAGAGACTCTCTCGGTAGGCAGCTATACTCTTCTCAAGACCTCTCCCTCAAATGCCTCAACGACAACCGAAATTTATAACACAGTTGCAGAATCTAAAAAGTTTAAATTAGATCTTCCGGCAGGATTTGTTACCTTTCGAGTAACAGCAAGCGGAACCAACGCTCCAAACCTCGATGCGCTTATCTTTAAGCCCAATGGCGTTAAAATAAACCGCGATGAGGATATAAGGATCGAAGCCGAAGACTATGATAATACCATGGATGGGTATACGCCGAAGCTTGAGGATGCCACAAACGGTTCAAAGAATATCGGTGCATTTAATAATAAGTGGACCGAATACGATCTTATTTT
>JAFUMW010000011.1 GCA_017482465.1 Clostridia bacterium | reverse complement strand
TACCGTTCGAAGAGCATGGATATAGACATTATCAAGCTCAACGGCTCGATAGAGCTTGCACCGATACTCGGTCTTTCGGATGTTATCGTGGATATAGTCGAAACAGGAACCACGCTTCTTGAAAACGATCTTGAGCCTATCGAAACCGTAGTACAGATAAGTGCAAGACTTGTTGCGAACAAGTCAAGCTTCAAATTCAAGAACGATGAGATAAACGCGCTTGCAGGTGCGCTTGCGGAGCAATTATAACAGGAGCAAATGAAATGATAAAGATAATGGATGTGTCAAAGGTGACGCGCGATGAGATATTTGCGCGTGCCGAAGGAATAAACGACGTAAGCGGCACTGTTGCCGATATAATCGCTGACGTAAGAGTACGCGGCGACAAAGCACTTTTTGATTATGCCGAAAGATTTGACCGCGCAAAGCTCGATTCTCTTGAGGTGACCGCCGAGGAGATAGAGGCGGCAAGGGCAGAGGTGTCTGACGAGCTTATAAGGATAATGGAAAAGGCGGCAGAGAATATCCGTCAGTTCCATTCACACCAGGTGAGAAACAGCTTTATACTTAACGAAAAGCGCGGAGTGGTCACAGGACAGAAGGTGATACCGCTTGAAAGCGTCGGACTTTATGTGCCCGGCGGCACGGCGGCGTATCCCTCAAGTGTGCTTATGAACTGTATTCCGGCAAAGATCGCGGGAGTTGAGCGTATAGTTATCACCACCCCGGCGACAGGCGGAAAGATCAACCCCGTAATACTTGCAGCGGCAAGCGTTGCGGGCGCGGATAAGATCTACAAGATGGGCGGAGCGCAGGCGGTTGCCGCGCTTGCTTACGGCACAGAAACGGTCGCGCGTGTTGACAAGATAGTAGGACCGGGTAACGCGTACGTTGCCGAGGCGAAGCGCCAGGTGTTCGGTAAGGTAGCGATCGACATGATCGCAGGACCGAGTGAGATACTTATCGTAGCGGACGGCAACTCGTGTGCAAAAAACGTCGCCGCAGATCTGCTTTCTCAGGCAGAGCATGACAAGCTTGCAAGCGCGGTGCTTGTAACCGAGAGCGAAGAGCTTGCAAACGCAGTGTCAGCCGAGCTTGAAAGACAGATACCGCTGCTTGAACGCTCCGACATAGCGCGTGCGTCTATCGACAACAACGGCAAGATCATCATCTGTCCCACGATAGAAGAAGCTATTGAGATATCAAACGACATTGCGCCCGAGCATCTTGAGCTTTGTATAGACAATCCTTTTGACTATATCGACAGCGTTAAGAACGCAGGCTCTGTGTTCATGGGCAGGTACTGTCCCGAAGCACTCGGCGACTACTTTGCAGGCCCAAACCACACGCTTCCGACAAGCGGCACGGCGAGATTTTCAAGTCCGCTTTCGGTCGATGACTTCGTTAAGAAGATGCAGTACACCTACTACTCAAAGGACGCGCTCAAGGATGTATACAAGGATGTTGCAAGCTTTGCCGCGTCCGAGGGACTTACGGCTCACGCCAAGAGCGCACTCGTAAGATTTGATGATTAAAAGAGAAAAAATATGAGCAGATTTTTTGATAAACGCTTCTCTGAGCTTGAAGCGTACACGCCGGGCGAGCAACCGCGTGACATGAAATATGTTAAGCTCAATACAAACGAATCCCCCTATCCGCCAAGCCCGGGTGTTATTAAGGCTATGGCAGAGCGCGAGCTCAGCGAAAGGATGAGGCTTTATCCCGACCCCGAGTGTCTTGCGGTAAGAGAGTCGCTTGCGGCGCTTTTGGGTGTCGGCAAGGACGAACTCGTACTTACAAACGGATCGGACGAGTCGCTCGCATTTGCATTTATGTCCTTTTGCGAAAGGGGAGTTATATTCCCCGAAATAAGCTACGGATTTTACAAGGTATTTGCACAGCTTTACGGACTTAATTATAGGCAGATACCCTTAAAGGACGATTTTACGATCGATCCCGATGATTACATCGGTACGGATGAAACGGTGTTTATAGCCAATCCCAATGCACCGACAGGACTGTTTATGCCGCTTTGCGACATAGAGCGCATAGCCGCGTCAAACCCTGACAGGCTTGTGGTCATAGACGAGGCGTACGTTGATTTTGGCGGCGAGAGCGCGATACCGCTTACTAAAAAGTATGATAATCTCCTTGTCATACAGACCTTTTCAAAGTCTCGCTCGATGGCGGGCGCAAGGCTCGGCTTTGCGGTGGGATGTGCTGACATCATCCGCGATATGAACACGATACGCTATTCGACTAACCCGTACAATATTAACAGTGCTACGCTTGCTATGGCGTCGGCGGCTGTTGCGGATAATGATTATTACCTCGACAACTGTAAAAAGATCATAAATACTCGTACCGATACGACAGAAAAGCTTCGTGCGCTCGGGTTTGAGGTGCTTGACTCAAAGTGCAATTTCATATTTGCAAAGCATCCTTTGCTTGACGGGGAAGCGTATTACAAAGAACTCAAGAGCCGCGGAGTGCTGGTACGTCACTTTGGCAGTGAGAAAATACGCGATTACAACCGCATCACGATCGGCACGCCCGAAATGATGGATACTTTACTCAAACAAACACGCGAGATACTTGGCGCGAAGAGAGGATAAGGCTATGAGAAAGAGCGATATTTCAAGAAAAACAGCAGAAACCGATATAAAGCTTTCGCTTGATATCGACGGTACGGGAAGGTGCGACATAGACACAGGAGCAGGATTTCTTGACCATATGCTTGAGCTTTTTGCAAGACATTCAAGGTTTGATCTGTCTGTAAAATGCAAGGGCGATATAAAGGTCGATTTTCACCATACGACAGAGGATATCGGCATCGTGCTCGGCAAGGCTTTTGCACAGGCAATAGGCGATAAGCGCGGCATTATGAGATACTCCAATATCATTCTGCCGATGGACGAATCACTTATCCTTTGCGCGATAGACGTTTCGGGCAGAAGCTACCTTGCATTTAATGCAGATTTTCCGACCGAAAAAATAGGAGATTTTGATACCGAGCTTGTACGCGAATTTTTTGAAGCGTTTACAAGGCAGGCAGGTGTTACCCTGCATATAAAGAAATTCGACGGTGAAAATTCTCATCATATAGCAGAGGGTATATTCAAGGCGTTTGCGCGTGTGCTTGCGGGCGCAGTTGCGATAGATACACGCTTTGCCGACGAGATACCGTCTACAAAGGGAGTGCTTTAATGGTTTGTATCGTAGATTACGGAGTGGGCAACCTTTTTTCGCTTAAATGCTCTTTTGAGGCGGTAGGACAAGAGACGGTGATCACTTCGGACGCAGAGGTCATAGCAAACGCGGAGCGTCTTGTGCTTCCGGGTGTCGGAGCATTCGGCGACGCGGCGCAAAAGCTGAGAGATTCGGGGCTTGACAAGGTAGTGACCGAATACGCAAGAACCGGAAAGCCTTTGCTTGGTATCTGTCTCGGTATGCAGCTTTTGTTTGACAAAAGCTATGAGTACGGCGAGCATGACGGACTTGGACTTATCCCCGGCAGTATCGTACCGTTCAAGGGACGCGTGCATGAGGGACTCAAGATACCGCAGATGGGTTGGAACAGGCTTAATATAAACGGCGGTAAGTCGCCTGTATTCAAGTATATAAACGACGGTGATTTTGTGTATTTCGTTCATTCGTATTTTGCCGAGACCGAATCAAAATATGTCGCGGCATACACCGATTACGGCATGGACGTGACCGCGGCGGCACACAATAAGAACGTGTACGGCTGTCAGTTCCACCCGGAAAAGAGCGGCAAGGTCGGACTTGCGATACTGAAGGCATTTTGTGAATTATAAAGGATAGATTATGAAGATATTACCTGCAATTGATCTGTATGAAGGCTCGGCTGTGCGCCTTTACAAAGGTGACTACAGTCAGATGACTGTGTATTCGACAGACCCTGTGAGCGTTGCCCGCGACTTTGTTGCGTGCGGTGCTGCCGAGATACACCTTGTGGACCTTGAGGGTGCTAAAAGCGGCGGTCTTGATAATTTTGAGACCGTTTCGCGTATAGTCGCCGAGACCGGCGCGTTCTGCGAAATAGGCGGAGGCATCCGTTCATTTGAAGCTGTTGAGAAATATGTTGACGCGGGTATCGGACGTGTTATTCTCGGAACGGCGGCTGTCTGCGACCGCGCTTTTCTCGAAGAAGCCGTAAAGCGCTACGGCGACAAGATCGCTGTCGGCGCGGACATCAAAAACGGCAAGGTCGCTATCAAGGGCTGGACAGAGGAGTCTGACTTCACCGTCTATGATTTCTGTGACGGACTTGAAGCGCTCGGCGTAAAAACGCTTATTTGCACCGACGTTTCACGCGACGGCGCGATGATAGGCACAAACCGCGAGCTCTACCGTGAGCTTGCGTCAAGATACACGATGAACATTATAGCATCGGGCGGAGTATCCACGCTTGAGGATGTCCGCGCGCTTACCGATATGAATATTTACGGAGCGATCATCGGCAAGGCGTACTATACAGGTGCGGTCGATCTTCGCGAGGCTGTAAGGATCGGAGGCGGAAACAATGCTGACTAAAAGAATAATCCCCTGCCTTGACGTAAGGGACGGACGGGTCGTTAAGGGTGTGAACTTCGACGGCCTGCGCGACGTTTCTTCTCCGATAGAGCTTGCCGAGTTTTACAGTGACTCGGGCGCGGATGAGCTTGTTTTTTACGATATAACCGCGTCATATGAAAACCGCGCGCTTTTTACCGATATACTTTGCGAGACCGCAAAAAAGGTATTTATTCCGCTGACGGTCGGAGGCGGTATAAATACGGTCGCCGACTTTGAACGCGTACTGTCATGCGGTGCGGACAAGGTAAGCGTAAATTCGGGAGCGATAAAGAATCCCGCGCTTATCGGAGAGGCGGCAAAAAAGTACGGAGACCAGTGCGTAGTGCTGTCGGTCGATGCCAAACGTGTTGACGGCAAATACCGTGTGTTTGCACGCGGCGGCAGAGAGGACACGGGACTTGACGCGCTTGAATGGATAAAGCGAGGCGTTGACTCGGGCGCAGGCGAGATAGTGCTCAACTCGATCGACACCGACGGCGTAAAGCGCGGCTTTGACACCGAAATGCTTGAAGCTGTTACAAGCATCGTAAATGTTCCTGTTATAGCGTCGGGCGGAGCAGGATGCATCCAAGACTTTGTTGACCTGTTCAGAAAAGTACCCGACGTTGACGCGGGACTTGCCGCATCTGTGTTCCATTTCGGCGAGGTCGACATAAAAGAGCTCAAGCGAGAGCTTGACAAAAACGGTATAAACGTGAGACTTAACAAGGAGAAATTATTATGATAGATATAGAAAAGCTTAAATTTGACGAGCGCGGACTTATTCCGGCTATCGTTGTTGATGCAGACAGCAAAAAGGTTTTGACTCTTGCGTATATGAACCGCGAGAGCCTTCAGATCTCGATGGAGAAGAAGCTGACCTGTTTTTACAGCCGTTCGCGTCAGAAGCTCTGGCTCAAGGGCGAAACGAGCGGAAATTATCAGCATATCGTAAGCATTACAGCCGACTGTGACTATGACGCGCTTACCGTGCTTGTAAACAAGGACGGTCCTGCGTGTCACACTGGTACAGACTCCTGCTTTAACGATGTTATCTTTGAAAATGAGGACGCACAGCCGCCTTTTTCGCTTAACGCGCTGATGGAGCTTATCCGCGGACGCAAGATCGAAAAGAAGGAGGGCTCGTACACGACCTATCTTTTTGAAAAGGGTATTGACAAGATACTCAAAAAGGTAGGCGAGGAATCGACAGAGGTCATTATCGCGGGAAAGGCGAATGATAAAAAGGAAACAATCTATGAGATCGCCGATCTGACATATCATGTTATGGTAATGATGGTCGAAATGGGCATATCGGTCGAGGATGTTATGAGCGAGCTTGCATCGCGTCACGTTATCGACAAAAAGGTCAAGCAGGAGAAAATGACGAAGTGAGAGAAAAGTTCAATCTTCATACCCACAGTGTCTACTGCGACGGAAGAGATACTCCCGAGGAGATGGTAAAAGCGGCTATAGAAAAGGGCTTTAGCGCTATAGGCTTTTCCGGACACAAAAACTCGTTTGACCCCGAGGTCTCGATGTCTCATGAGAGTGCAAGAGTATACCGCCGCAAGATAGGCGAGCTTAAAGAAAAATACAAAAAAAGCATACGTGTGCTTCTTGGAGTTGAGCAGGATATCTTTGAGCCCGAGCCGGCAACAGGATATGAATATATCATAGGCTCGGTACACTATATTAAGCATAACGGCAAATATCTTTCGATAGACCAAAGCAGAGAAAATTTTGATCTGATCTTGAAAGAGATAGGCGACACCGATACGCTAATAAAGAATTATTTTGAGCTTGTTGGAGATACTTTGAAATATACACCTGCTGATATCATAGGCCACTTTGACATAATAGCCAAGTTTAACGAGGGCGGCGTGTACTTTGACGAAGAAGACCCCGGGTATATAAAAGCGGCTGTTTCCGCAATGGAAAAAATCTGTCATATACCCTTTGAGGTGAACACGGGTGCTATCTCACGCGGATATAAAAAAGCCCCTTACCCGTCGCTTACACTTCTGAAAAAGCTTCGCGATATGGGGGGCAGGGTAGTGTATTCGAGCGACTGCCACGCAAAGGAAGATCTCGAATGTGCGTACGATGACGCGATTGAGTACATACGCGCGGCGGGCTTTGAGCGTTTTCTCAGTCTTGACGAGGTAAAACAATGGAAATAACAAGCCTTTGGAAAAAGTGCAAAAACCACGTCTTTTTCGTGATCGGTGCGATAGTTACCGCGCTTGCGATAAGCGTGTTTTATTTGCCGAACATGATCGTAACCGGCGGTGTATCGGGTATCTCGACCGTACTTTATCATGTGGCGTCTGTTCCGCCCGGCGTGACATATTTTGTAGTAAACGCGGTCTTGCTTATTATTGGATTTAAGTATCTCGGACGAGATTTCGTGATAAAAACGATTATCGGTGCAGGTATCGTTACGGTCTTTGTACAGGTTTTTTCATATCTTCCGGTGCTTACCGAGAATATCGTTCTGAATGTGGCGTTCGGCTCGATACTTTACGGCTTCGGCATAGGTCTTACGCTCATATCGGGCGGCTCTACCGGCGGCACCGATATTTTGGGACGTCTTATCCAATATAAGTGGCCGAGCTTTCGTATCGGAAGCGCGATGCTTATCTGCGACTTCGCGGTGATATTCATATCGCTTTTGTTGTTTAAGAATATCGACCTTGCGCTTTACGGCATCATCGCGCTGTTTGTCTCAAGCTTTTCGATAAACTTTCTTATAAGGCGGCTCAACGTCTCAAAGCTGGCGTTTGTTATAACGACGAAAACAGAGCTGTCGGGAGAACTTGTAAACACCTCTCCGCGAGGTGTGACCGTGGTCGATGTTGTCGGCGGTTATACCGGAGAAGAAAAGGTCATGCTTATCTGCGCGCTGAAAGAGAGAGAGATACCGCGTTTTCAGGCAAAGGTGCTTGAAATAGACCGCGAAGCGTTTATAATCTTCTCCGAATCAGAGCAGATAGTCGGAAACGGATTTTATGTGTACAGGTAATAAAAAATATCGCGCTCATATGAGCGCGATATTTTTTGTCACTCTAAATTATCAATAAATTTCAAAAGCTCGTCAAAGCCGCCCTGAGGGTAGCGCGAGATATCGGAGTCGTCCTTGTTTATTATACAGTCGGTAAGTAAAAACACCTTCATGCCGAGCGTTTCGGCGATCATGTCCTCACGGACATCGTTGCCGACCATAAGGCACTCGCATGCATTAGCTCCGAGCTTGTCAAGTATCTCCCTGTAATACTCGGGATTTGGCTTACAGTAATGCGAGTTTTCATATGTTGTATAAAGCTCGAAGTCATCGCGGTCGAGTCCTGCCCAGCGGATGCGGTTCTCGGTTGCAACAGCGGGAAAGAGCGGGTTTGTAGCAAGTGCGACGCGCTTGCCCTTGGCTTTTAGCTTTTTTACTGCCTCATCAGCCAAAGGGGAGTGCCCGCAGACATCCTTAACGCCGTTAAACTCATTATGATAGAAATCGTCAAATATCGGAATATCCTCTCGTGAGCCTTCGCCGAACTGTGTGACGAAATAATCCCAGAACGCTTCTTCGTTAAGCTTGCTGCCGTCGTTTTTTACCATGGCGACAGTACCTGCCCATATAGCCTTTATAAGCTTGTCGGGATCATATCCGTGCGGGGCGAGCTTTTTTGCAAGCCGTCCGAAATATTCCTTTATAAATCTGTCCTGATCGAGCGGAAGAAGTGTTCCGTCAAGATCGAACAATACAGTCTTTATACTCATTCTTTCTTACCGTCCGGTTTTGTCAAAGTATGAATGGCGGGAGCATTTTGTGAAAAAGCTCCGCGCCATGTGGATATGTGTCTTTATTCAGCAACAAAGATAAACGGATATATATCCTGTCCGCCGTCATTGAAGTAGACCTCTGCAGACGGACACTTTTCCGTGATGCCTCTTTCGAGTGCCGCCTTGTCTTCCTCTGTGGCGTCCTTACCGCAGAAAACGGTTATCATGAACTTATCAGGATCTTCAAGCAGCTTTGCCGCAAGCTTGACAGCCGCGTTCGTTTTATCTTTTTCGGAAATAACGATCTCTTTTTCGATAATACCGATAGTATCGCCTTTGTATATGAGCACGCCATTGATCTTCGCGTCTCGTATGGAGGGAGCGATATATCCGGATGTCACACGCTTCATCGCCGCCTTGATCTCTGTGAGGATATCCTCGGGAGAAGCCGCGTTAAAGTCGATGGATGCAAGTGCCGCATAGCCTGTGCCTATATTCTTGCTGGAGATCACGTGTATCTTTGATCTTGTATAAAGCTCTGCCGCCTGCTTTGCCGCCATAAGGATATTTCCGTTGTTCGGGAAAACAAAGATGTGCTCGGCGGGAACTTTTTCGAATGCATTGAGAAAATCGTAGGTGGACGGGTTCTGCGTCTGACCGCCCTCGACGATCTCGTCGCATCCGAGCTCCTTAAAGAGAGCGGAGATACCGTCACCGTTGCTGACCGCAACAGCGCCGTACTTTTTAGTGATTTCAAGTGCCTGCTTTTTGGGAGCGGGCGCGCTTTCAGGCTTGTCGTCAAGGTCTGTGTGCTGTACGGACATGTTTTCGATCTTTACCGTGAGAAAATCACCGAAAACAAGACAATACGCGAGCACTTTATCGGGAGTGAAGGTGTGAACATGTACCTTTACTATGCTGTCTGTCTTGAAAGCGACGATAGAGTCGCCGATGCCCGACAAGAACGCTTTAAGCTCCTCGATATCGAACGAATCGACATCGGTCTTTGCACTTCTTAACTGTAACAAAAACTCGGTGCAATAGCCGTATTCCATTTCGCTGTCGGCGTTGAATGTTGTAGTGAGAGCCGCGGAGGGTTTTGCGGGGGATGCGTATGAAATACTGCCCTCGGATATCTCCTCTCCGTTTAATACGCGGTCAAGTCCGTCGATGATGTAGAGAAGTCCGGCTCCTCCGCTGTCGACCACACCCGCTTCGCGTAAAACGGGAAGGATGTCGGGCGTGCGTTCAAGAGACGAGCGCATTTCGTTTACCATATCTTCAAAAAAGCTGTTGACAGTACTGTTGCCGTCAACACGTCCCGCGGCGTACTCAACGCCCTCGCGTGCTACGGTGAGGATAGTGCCCTCCGTTGGTGTCATTACCGAGGTGTATGCCTGCTTTACGCCAAGCTCGAAGGCATGTGCGATGTCAGCGGTATTTGCCTGCTTCTTGTCCGAAAGTCCTTTTGCGATACCGGCAAAGAACTGTGAAAGAATAACTCCCGAGTTTCCGCGAGCACCTAAAAGCATGCCGCGCGAAAGTGTGTTCATTACCTCACCGATATCATCCGATTCAAGATTTTCAACGGCTACTGTGCCGCCCTCAACGGTCATACGCATGTTGTCGCCTGTGTCACCGTCTGGAACGGGGAAGACGTTGAGCTTATTGACTTCCTCGGCGTTGGCGCGAAGCTGTGCCGCACCGCCGAGAACCATCTTTTTCATGAGCAAACCGCCGATAAGCTGTATGCTTTCCGTTTGATTTGCCGACTCTTTCGTTTGTGAGTTAAGCATTGACTTGTAGTCTCCTTATATATTTTTATAGGTAGAATATTTATCTTTCTTTGCCTAAGAAGAATATTACGAGTGTGCCGGGGCCGGTGTGTGCGCCGATGACCGGACCGATGTCTGAAATGAACTCAACGTCAACACCGTGCTTATCCTTAAGTGCTTTTGCAAGCGCCTCTGCCTCATCAAGACAGTCGCTGTGAGAGATGACAACAGGACCGTTCTTGGGGTCGATCGCTGTCTCGCTGTACTTGTTAATGAGTGTGTTGAACGCGTTCTTTCTGCCTCTTACCTTTGCAACATTGTCAAGGTGACCTTCATTGTCTACTTTGATAAGCGGCTTGATGCCAAGCGTATTGCCGACAAATGCTACAGTGGGACTGATACGTCCGCCGCGCTTAAGGTATACAAGGTCGTCAACCGTTACCCAATGGCAGATGTTGAGCTTGATGCTCTCTATATACTCGGCTGTCTCTTCGATAGAAGCGCCTTCCTTCTGCTTCTTTGCGGCAAGGCATACAAGCAGACCTTCACCTGCAGAGCCTGCGAGAGTGTCTACGGTGAGTATTTTTCTTTCGGGATACTTTTCCTTTAACTGCTCTGCGGCAACATGTCCGGAGTTGTATGTTGTGCTCAGTCCCGACGAGAAGCCGATATAGAGGATGTCCTTGCCCTCGGCGAGGATCTTTTCAAATTCGCTTGCAAAGGTCTCGCTGTTTACAGCAGAGGTCTTTGCAATGCCGCCGGCACGCATTTTGTCATAAAACGTATTGATATCCATGTCGTCGTTTGAGTACTCGGTGGGAGCATCGTTGAAATGGAAGGTAAGACAGCTGTACTTGACGCCCCATTCGCTTAAAAGCTCGGGCTTTACGTCGCAAGCGGAATCTGTGTAGATAACGTAGTTGTTCATAGTAGTATCTCCTTTTAGTTTATATAAAAGCTGTGAAATTATTATTTTATTTTGGCCGGATTACGGCATTTTCGATCTTTTCGGTCAGTCTTACGAATGCCTCGGCATCCTCATCGCCGATGATGTTTATGATCTTCTGCGCGAGAGTCAGCGACTGATTGTGTACGCTTAAGTATTCCTTGAGATTTTCGGGTACACAGCGAACGTAAACAACTCTTCGGTCGCCGATGCTTTCGCATCTTTCAAGAAGCCCTTTTTTTTCAAGCGAATTTACCGTTCTGTTGACAAGGGATTTTAACATTCTTGTTTTGAGCGTGATCTCCTTGAGCGATATCAGACCTGCTTTGTCCTCACGGTAACGGTTGTAAAGCAAGCGCATTATCGTGGCTTCATTGTATTGCAAGCCCTTGGTAACACGCGTGTTCTTGATTATGGCGGAAAGCTTTATCCATGCCTCCAAAAGCTCTTCGGGCTTTGTTTTGTCCTGCAAATGATCACTCTCCTTTGAAAAGTTCACAGTGTGAACTAAAATTATTATACACTAAAAACGTCAAAAAGTCAATATATAATTTATATTTGATATCAGTAAAGAAAAAGTGAACCTTTTGTCCATAAAAATGAGCGATTATGATATTGACATTGTCATTACTGTGTGATATCATACCGTTAGAATACATGATCCGGAGGTGTCATAATGTTTTCATATATTGAAAAGATAGCTTCTCTCATGAATGAGGCTGACAAAGAAGAGTATAAGCGCATATATGCTCCGCGCGTTGTCGCAGTTCCGCCTGCCGATTCCCGCAGGGACGTGTGCGTTTGTGCGGACGGTGAGATCCGCGCTTACGGCGCGAGGGATAAAAAAATACCGTATATTGACGAATCGGGAGTGAGAACATATATCGCCTCGCGTGACGGTGGAATCAGCTGGAAGACGTATGAGGTAAAGCCGGGTGATATCGGTGCCTGCGTTAAAATTCCGTGGACGGGAAGATACATAACTATTAAGGGCGCGGTCGAAGAAGATGAATACGGCGTACGCGGTATTGGAAGACGTTATTTTTCTGATATCGGACCGGGTGACACTAATCCCGAAATTGCGTTGATTCCCGGCACAAAAGTGTCTCTTGATAATTTTCAGCCGTTTTGCGATGAAGTATCGCATAAGATATTCAGCGCGGCGTATCATATCGACGAGAACGGCGGATACCATGTTAAGATGCTTGTATCCGAGGACGATGGAGTAAGCTTTGAGTGCATAGAATTTCCCGAAATCCCGCGTTTTGAAATGAAATGGCCTCATAAGAGCCTGCGTTGGGAAAACAATGGTGCAGAGCCATCAGTAACAAGGCTTATGAACGGTCCGTTATGGATGATTATCCGCACCTCGCACGACTATATGTACGAATCCTTTTCGTATGACGACGGCAAAACCTGGTCGACTCCTGCACCGAGCAGATTCCACATGACACTTACAACGCCTTTTCCGCTTACACTTTCGGACGGACGTACAATTTTGTTTTGGAATAATACACAGCCTCTTCCCGAGTTTGACAAGGATACATATTGGCCGCCTATCGGAAACGGAACAAAGCTCGGCCTCGGTGAGGACGTGTTTACCAACCGTGACGTTTCGCATTGTGCGATAACTGAGGACGGCGGAAAAACTTTTATCGGATGCCGTGAGCTTATAAGAAGCCCGATCAGAAATTCGGTATACGACCGTGCTGTGGGAGACGAGTATTCAAGTAACGATAAAAGCGTTCATCAGCATCAGGCGATTGAGCTTCCGTATGGCAAGGTGCTTGTTTCTGTAGGGCAGAATACGGCATCAAGAAGACTTGTCATATTCGATATTAAGTGGCTTTATGAAAAAGAGTGCCGTGAGACCTTCAGACAAGGACTTGAAAATGTCACCACTCACGGCTTCATAAGAGGCTATTGCGAATCTCATAAAAACGAGGGTCCCTGACACTGCCAGTGGAATCGCGTCAACACCGTGTATCCGATGCCCGATCCTGCGGGAAACTCCTACCGCGAAGTACAGCAGTTTGTGTACAGCGATGACCCGAGACTTATAAACGGACTTTCGGGTATGACATGGAACTACCCTGCGTCAAAGAAGGGACATATCGAGCTCGAGCTTTACCGCGCCGCGTCGGGACTTCGCGTGAGTCTGTGTGACACATGGATAAACCCGACCGATGAGACAGTATATGCATTTGCCAAGTACACGTTTGAGGCTGACGAAAGCGTGCTTCCCGGCAGAGAATGGGTAACGCTCTGTATTGATTTTGATGTTGAAAAGGATGTACTTGAATATAGTGTCGGCGGCAAAAAGCTCGGTGAATGTAAGCTTCAGAGCGAAGCTCCGACAGGCGTTTCCTATCTGCATCTGCAGACGCTTGCACGCGAGCGGGATTATGACGGAAGCTATCTGCGCGAACTCAGAAAAAGGTGAAAATTCCCTGTAAATATAAGAAATTCTCCCCACGGTAGAGTTGGAAGATCCGACTCTACCGCTTGTTTTATTATCGGTATACATCAAAAAAGCATCCGTAGGTTTACTTTTGCCGCACGAGGGTATAATATATAAGCATGAGGCGCCGGATCAAGGTGCTGTTCTTGAACTGTTACATAGCATGAAGCGCGGAGGTGAAGATAATGAGAAGAAGATTTACAAAGCTTTTTGAGATGATACTGACGGGTATAGGGGTGCTTGCGATGAACGCGGGCGCTATCATTGCCGAGCTTGACAATTGAACTGATCGTGAGAATCGGTGCCGTGCGAATAGAACCGTTACGGCACCTGTTCTTTGCGTTTTTGTACATAATTTCTACATATAAATTAACACAATGTTTCTTGACAATGTTTTGGTATTATGCT
>JAFUMW010000074.1 GCA_017482465.1 Clostridia bacterium | reverse complement strand
GATAAACTTAACGCCGATCTCCTTGTAAACCGCGAGAGTGCCGGACATATCAGCGAGAATGTCAACAAGCGGAACGTGAGCCGAGATGGGAGTAAGGTTATACTTTTCACAAAGAGCCTTGACTTGTGCGGCTGTGTGACCGAAAAGTCCCGCAAACTCAACGCCTGCGTAACCGAGATTTGAAACCTTCTTAAGTGTACCTTCAAAATCCTTTTCCATGTCATCGCGCACGGAATAGAGCTGAAGTGCTACGGGTAATGCCATAATAATACCTCCTGTTTCCACTGTGTGGATATGATGTATTAAGTATAACACAACAGAAGCGCGCTTGCAAGCATATTTTTGATTTTTATGTGAAATTTGGAAAAATCGCTTGACTTTGTGTGCGTAAATGAATATAATTAGTTAGGAAACTAAATATTTTTTGAAAAGGAGTGTCAAAGTGAAAAAAGAAGGCAGCGATGAACGCAAGCATCTTCCGCATGAGCAAAAAAACGCTATGATGGAGATCGGCGACATATCAAAGATGTTCCATGATATACTCAGACTCAAGCTTGAGGACGCAGGCATATCGCACGGATACAGGCATGTCATATTCCATCTCGCCCATAACGACTCGCTGACACAAAGCGAGCTTACAAAAATGGCTCACCTTTCCGCACCGAGCGTCAGCGTTACGGTAGAGAAGATGGAGCGAGAGGGACTGGTCGAGAAACGTGCGGATGAGCTTGACGGCAGACAGACACGTATAAGCCTGACAGACGCGGGCAGAGAGGCGGACAAGCGGATGGTAGAAAACTTGATAGCGACCGAAAAATGTGCGCTTGAAGGTCTTGACGGGCAGGAGCTTGAAACTCTGAAATCTCTGCTTATAAAAATGTATGATAATCTTGAGCGTGAGAGAAACAGACTTAAACACGGAGAGAAAACTTAAAAACAGACCGAAAGGAAAAACAATATGAAGCTTTCAAAATATCTGAGACCTTATTGGTATTTTGCCATGCTCGCGCCGCTCTTCATGATAGGTGAGGTGGCGATGGATCTTATGCAACCTAAGCTTATGACCAAGATAGTCGATGAAGGACTTTTAGGCGGACTCGGCGTAGGCTACATAATAAAGATAGGCGTGCTGATGCTCGGACTTGCGGTGCTCGGCGGTATCTTCGGTATCGGAACGGCGGTGTTTGCGTCAAATGCCGCACAGCGCTTCGGTAACGACCTGCGTAATGACGTATTCAAAAAGGTAATGGGACTTTCGCTTGAGCAGACCGATAAGTTTACAACGGGCTCGCTCGTAACAAGACTTACAAACGACATAAACATCATACAAGACCTTGTGGCTATGGCGCTTCGCATGTTCGTGCGCTCGCCGATGATGTTCATAGGCGGTATTTTCATGTGCCTGTCGCTCGATGTTAACTTCGGACGAGTGCTTTTAATATCGCTTCCTTTGCAGCTCATTCTTATATTTATAATGCTGAAGATAGCATCCCCGCTCTTTTCGAAGGTTCAGACAAAGCTTGACCGCGTTAATTCGGTCGTTCAGGAGAACGTGACCGGTGCGCGTGTAGTTAAGGCGTACGGCAGAGAAAAGTTTGAGATCGCGCGCTTTAACGAAGCGAATAGCGATCTGCGCGATGTCAACCTTAAGGTGCAAAGAATAATGGCGATGATCTCGCCTGTTATGATGCTTATCATGAACGGCTCTGTTATCGCGATCATTTATATAGGCGGTATAGAGGTAGAAAGCGGAGCAATGATGCCCGGCGCGGTAATGGGCGCGATCACATACATAACACAGATACTCATGTCGCTTATGATGGTCAGCATGATGTTCCAGACAATATCAAGAGCATCCGCATCGGCAAAGCGTGTAATAGAGGTTCTCGATTCGGACGCTGTCATCCGCGACGGAGACTATAAGGAAGAAAACGCAGACAAAAAAGCGGGAAGTGTTGAAATGAAAAATGTAAGCTTCCGCTATCCCGGCACGGTCGGCAAGCCTGTACTTGATAATATCAGTATAAAAGTCAACCCGGGCGAGACTGTTGCTGTCATCGGTGCGACCGGAAGCGGTAAGACCTCGCTTGTAAACCTTATCACCCGCTTCTATGACGCAACAGAGGGCGAGGTGCTTGTCGACGGCGTAAACGTAAAGGAATACGATCTTCATGAGCTTCGCGCGAAGATCGCGTTCGTTCTCCAGAAGAGCGAACTCTTCTCGGGTACGGTTGAGGAAAATATCCGCTGGGGACGCGAGGATGCAACACGCGAAGAGGTGATCACGGCGGCAAAGATAGCACAGGCGGACGACTTCATCTGCGGCTTTAATGAAGGCTATGATACCATGATCGCCGAAAAGGGCGCGTCTCTCTCGGGCGGACAGAAGCAACGCCTTGCGATAGCGCGAGCACTTATCCGAAAACCCGAAATACTTATATTCGACGACAGCACATCGGCACTTGACCTCGCTACCGAGGCAAAGCTGCGTGCCGCACTCGCCGAAAACATGAAGGACACAACGATAATAATGATAGCTCAGAGAATAGCGAGCATCAAGAACGCCGACCGCATAGCGGTAATAGAAAATGGCGAGATAACAGCATTCGCGCCTCATGATGAGCTGATGAAGACAAGCGAGACCTACCGTGACATCTATGCGTCACAGCAAAAGATGGGAGGCGAAAACAATGGCTGAGAATAAAAATCAGAACCCTCCGGTAATAAATATGCGTCCCGGCGGACCCGGTCCGGGCGGACCCGGACGCGGAGGACCTATGGCGGGCAGAGTCGGCGGCGAAAAACCGAAGAACACAAAAGCGACCGTCGGACGCGTCATCAAGTACATCGGCAAAAGCAAATATATGGTGCTCGCACTTCTTGTAATGGTCATAGTGACATCGGCTGTAAACCTCGCAGGCCCGACTCTCCAGGCAAACGCGATCGACGCTATAACGATCGACCCCGCGCTCGGCAAGCTGCATGTTGACTTTGAAGCGCTCATAAAAACGTTGATAACGATGGGGATACTATATGTAGTCGCATCTGTCGCGACTATGTTTCAGGCAAGGCTTGCGGCAAAGCTCTCGCAAAGCACGGTTCATAACATGCGTAATGAGCTCTTTGCCAAGATATCCTATCTCCCGATAAAGTATACCGACACGCACAAGCACGGCGATATCATGAGCCGCATGACAAACGACGTCGAAAACATCTCAAATACCGTGTCACAGTCGATAGCGTCACTGTTTTCGAGCGTTATCACACTTGTCGGTGCGTTCGTAATGATGATATGGTACAGTCCGATACTTACTCTTGTCGCAATGGTGTCGATACCGCTTACCATAATGTCATCAAACCTGCTCGTAAAGCATATGAGAAAGTACTTTGCCACACAGTCAAGGCTTTTGGGTGCGCTAAACGGACATGTCGAGGAAATGGTAACAGGATATAAGACGGTAATGGCTTTCGGCAAGGAACAAAGTGCAATAAACGGCTTTGAAAAGCTTGCCGAGGATTACAGAAAAATATCCATAAAAGCAAATATATGGGGCTCGATCATGGGACCCGTGATGAATATTATCGGTAACTTCTCATACTTGCTTTTGGCGGCTGTCGGAGGTTACATGATCGCAACACAAGATCCGAACGGGGTAAATGTGCTCACGATAGGCGCGATACAGGCGGTGCTCGGTTACTCCAAGCAATTCACCCGCCCGATAAACGAAATTGCCAACCAGTATTCGTCCATTCTAACGGCAATGGCGGGCGCAGAGCGTGTGTTTGAGATACTCGACAGCGACAGCGAGGTCGACAGCGGAAAAACAAAGCTCGACAGCGACGGCATTCGCGGCGATATCTCATTCAGAAATATCAAGTTCTCTTACGTAGAGGGCGAACCTGTTCTTAAGGACTTTGACCTTGAAGTAAAGAGCGGTCAGAAGATAGCGATAGTGGGCGCAACGGGAAGCGGTAAGACCACGGTAGTGAATCTGCTCACCCGATTTTATGAGATAGACTCGGGTGAAATACTTTTGGACGGTGTAAATATCACCGATATCCCGAAAAAAGACCTGCGTGACGCGATCGCGATAGTGCTGCAGGATACAGTGCTGTTTACCGATACGATCGGCGCGAATATCCGCTACGGTAAGCTCGATGCTACCGAAGAGGAGATAAAATACGCCGCGCACTGCGCTCATGCAGATGTGTTCGTCGAGCGTTTGCCCGACGGTTACAATACCGAGCTTACAGGATCGGGAAGCAACCTCAGCGTAGGACAAAGACAGCTTTTGTCAATAGCACGTGCCGTGCTTGCCGACCCGAAGATACTCATACTCGATGAAGCTACCTCAAGTGTCGATACGCAGACCGAAATGCATATCCAGTCGGCAATGGTGGCGTTGATGAAGGGAAGAACGAGCCTGATAATCGCACACCGCCTTTCAACTATACGCGATGCCGATAAGATAATCGTTATCGACGGCGGACGTGTAGCCGAAGCGGGTAGTCATGAAGAGCTTCTTGCAAAGGGCGGAGCATATCATAGACTCTATCAAAGTCAGTTTGCGGGAATTTCTACGTAAAAAAGATATCGTCTCCGAAAAAAATTCTTCGGAGACGATTTTTTTGAAAAAATATGCGATTTTTTGTTGAAATTTTGATTTGCATGTGCTATAATACTAACCAAGTATTTTATTTTCCCGGGAGATGATAAAAATGAGCTTAAGAAAAGGTACATTACTCAGCATCCGTGACGATATCAGAGTCATGGATGTTACTATCCGCGATGGAGGACTTTGCAATAACTTTGCATTTACCGACGAGTTTGTAAAGCAGCTTTATGAAACAAACGTAAAAAGCGGCGTTGACTATATGGAGTTCGGCTATAAGGCAAGCAAGAAAATGTTCAACGAAAAAGAACACGGCAAATGGAAATTCTGTAATGAAGAAGATATCCGCGCTATCGTTGGTGAAAATAATACGCCTATGAAAATAGCGGTAATGGCGGATGTAGGAAGATGTGACTATCTGACCGACTTTTTGCCCAAGAGCGAAAGTGTGATCGATATGGTGCGTGTGGCATGCTATGTACACCAGATGTCTGCGGCGGTTGAAATGATAGAACACTTCCATTCGCTCGGCTATGAGACCACATGTAATATCATGGCGGTGTCCCAGGTATCGGCAGACCAGATATTACAGGCGCTTGATATCCTTTCAACCAGCAGTGTAGATGTTATCTATCTCGTTGACAGCTTCGGTTCGCTGTATCATGAGAACGCATGCGAGCTCGCACAGAAATACGTTGAGGTAGCGGCACAGCATGGAAAGATCGCAGGCTTCCACGCGCACAATAACCAGAATCTGGCGTTTGCGAATACTGTAGAAACACTGTCATACGGCGTTTCCTATCTTGATGCGTCAATGATGGGTATGGGCAGAGGCGCAGGTAACTGTGCTATGGAGCTCCTGCTCGGATTCTTAAAGAACCCGAAGTACAGCGTTTATAATACACTTGATTTTATTGAAAAATATATGCTTCCGTTAAAGGAAGCGGGCATAAAGTGGGGATTTGATATTCCTTATATGCTCACAGGTCTGTTCAATAGACACCCGCGCTCGGCGATCGAGTTTACGTCCGAGGACCGCAAGGATTATTCAAAATTCTATAAGGAACTGGTCGAAAACGACTGATATAAAAAATGACGATCTTCTCTAAGAAGGTTGTCATTTTTGTTTTTCTGTGGTATAATAGATTTAACGAAAGTGAAATCTATTCAGCTAAATGGCGAAATTAATTTAGCTTAAATAAGTTTGCATCTAAATTGTTCACTGATTTTATGTTTGTCGAATATTGTCGGAAAAAGAAAGCCTTTCTCTTGAGAGGAAGGTGGGGCGAAGCAACTCGGATGAGGCGGAAAAGAATAACACTTGTTGTGTAAGCTACATATCACCACCGCCTACGGCGGAGCTTCTCCTCAAGGAGAAGCCTTTAAAAGAAATAAAATTTTTTTGTCCCTGACTTGACACGAGTAAGAATTATGTCGAATGATGATGAAAAACGAAAATATTTGACGGAGATTATACATATGGAGAGCTTGTTCTCAATATGCTTGCAGAAGCAACAACTACTGGATTATCAAAAACTACCAATCCACAAACATTTAAATAAAATATTGAAATAGCAAAACAAGGTGGTAGTTGATTTAATTGAGGGTATTACAGAAGACGAAAAATGGTTTTCAATCATACGAGAAACAAGAAAGTTTTCTCGTGTCAAGTCCATACAATTTAAAAGATTAGTCTGCCGATAATAAATATTTACATATCGGGCAGGAAAATCTGATATTCCTGTGGGTTCTAAGGAAAAGTGTTAAAGGGAAAAAAGTACAGATTATGTAAGGAGTAATTGTAGTATGACAAAAAATGAAAGTAAAACGCAAACAGAAAAAATGACATATAACTATCATACACATACCTATAGATGCCGCCATGCAAATGGAAAAATTGAGGAATATATAAAGCGGGCAATTGCTTGCGGTGTAACACACATGGGGTTTTCTGACCACGCACCTTACATCTGCACAAACGGCGTAGAATCAGTGTTTAGAGTACCGGTTTCAGAAGTTGGGGGATATTTTTCGGAAATTTCTGCCTTGAAAGAAAAATATAAAGAGCAAATTGATATAAAAATCGGATTTGAAATGGAATTTTACCCCCGGCATTTTGAAAAAATGCTGAACGATGTAATTGAATACGGAGCGGAATATTTGATTCTCGGACCTCATTATATCGAAGAGGAACAACCAAGCGGTGTTCATGTAATTCAGAAAACTGACAGTGTGAAACGCTTGGAGAAATATTCAAACTGTATTGTTGACGGAATAAAGAGTGGGGTATTTACATATATTGCACATCCGGATATGATAAACTTTACCGGAGATGTTGAGGTTTTTCAAAGAGAAATACGAAAAATATGTAGCGCTGCAAGAGAATGCAATATTCCGCTTGAAATAAACTTCTTGGGAATCCGCGACAACAGAAACTATCCGAATGAGGCTTTCTGGGAAATTGCCGGAGAAGAAAGATCGCCTGTTACATTTGGATTTGATTCTCACGAGACGGTAGATGCATACGATGAAATCTCATTGGTCAGAGCAATGGAAATAGTTGAAAAATACAATCTGAATTATATAGGAAAACCTAATTTGATTATGCTGGAAAAATAAGGAGAAGAAACCATGAAATATATTATAGATAATGATTTACATATTCATTCAAAAATATCATCTCGTTCCAATGATCCGGAACAAACCAATGAAAGAATTCTACGTTATGCAGAAGAAAACGGATTAAGAACGATATGTCTGACTGATCATTTCTGGGATGACTCTGTAGTTGGAGCGTCCAATTGGTACAAACCGCAGAATTATGAACATATTGCCGCTGCTAAACCTTTGCCGCAGGCAGTCAATGTACAATTTCTGTTCGGGTGCGAAACTGAACTTGACAAAAATTTGACTTTAGGTATATCAAAGAAAAACATTGACCTGTTTGATTTTGTAATTATTCCTACAACACATTTGCATATGATGGGATTTACCTTGACACCAGAGGAAGACAGTGTCGAGAAAAGAGCAGAGCTTTGGGTTAAACGTTTTGAAGCTGTTTTGAATATGCAGCTTCCGTTTCATAAAATAGGAATTGCCCATCTTTCCACTGCAGGAATAGAAATAAAATCCAGGGAAAATCAATTAAAGATTCTGAATATGTTAAAGACAGAGGATATGGAGCGTTTGTTTACAAAGGCGGCAAATCTTGGCTGCGGTATAGAACTTAATTCGTTTGATATGGATTTTGCAGATGAAGAGACGGATTCGATACTCAGGATGTACAGAATTGCCAAAGAATGTGGTTGCAAGTTTTACTGTGGAAGTGATGCACATCACCCGGATGAACTGGACAGAGCAAAAGCAATATTCGAAAGAGCGATTGATTTGTTGGAACTGACAGAGGAAGATAAATTTAAAATTGCCTGCATCTAAATCGTCTGTCCCGCATATAAAGGAAGTCGTATTTTGGCGAAAGGAAGTGATTATATGGTGTATGGAGCAATAAGCAGGAATGATGAAAAATATTATACACACTTAAAAAAAGTTTTTGAAGCCATTGACAATAGACAGAATGAGGAGATGTGATGATTTTGAAACATTTAGCTTACTTATTTGATTTTGATGGCACATTGGTCGATTCAATGCCATGCTGGTCACAAAAAATGATAAACATTCTGGAGAAAAACAATGTTGAATATCCGGATGATATTATTAAAATCATAACTCCGTTGGGGGACATAGGTACTGCAAAATATTTTAAAGAGGTATTAAATATCAATTTGAGTATTGAAGAAATGATCGCGCAAATGGATGACTATGCACTTCCGAAATATCGCGACAGCATTGTACTTAAAGATGGCGTTATGGACTATCTGGTAATGCTCAAAAAGAATAATTGCAGCTTGAATGTGTTAACTGCCAGCCCACACAAAATGCTTGATCCGTGCCTCAAGCGAAACGGAATTTTCGATTTGTTTGATAATGTGTGGAGTTGTGATGATTTCGGGACAACAAAATCTGATACAAAAATATACAAAGATGCTGTCAAACGAATGGGTACAAAAGAAAATGAAACGGTGTTTTTTGATGATAACATAGGTGCGATCGAAACAGCGTCAAAAGCAGGTCTTTACACTGTAGGAGTTTATGATGAATCAGGCAAGGATTTTACCGCACAGTTAAAGGATATTTCTGATGCATACATAGAGACATTTGCGGGATTGGAGCAGATTTGAACATCTGTATCTCTTGAATCAGCGGCAATTCTTGATGCTGAAAATATAATAAGCTTGTAATTGCTTTTTCGGGTGTGTTACAGATGACGCGGC
The DNA here is from genome assembly GCA_017482465.1 of Clostridia bacterium. Taxonomy (GTDB): domain Bacteria; phylum Bacillota; class Clostridia; order Oscillospirales; family CAG-272; genus UBA4717. Next base: position 5,885 of record JAFUMW010000074.1, on the reverse strand, counting down.
TTTCTGTGATCAACACGGCTTAGCAAGTGTTCAGACTAAAAAAGCCGGCATCTTAATCGCTTAATAATTTTATAATGAGTTTGTATGATTTCGGAGGAAAAACGATGTACGGTCTTTTTGAAAAGGTAATGGCACTTGACGAGCGCGAGATAGAGCGTATCGAGAGGGAAGAATCGGAGCTGATACAAAGGCTCGGAGCAAAAAAAATGCACGAATTTGATAATGTAGCCGAGGGAGTTGACGGCAGGCTCTACGCACTCGAGGAGCTTAATATCGGTGACGATATTGTCAAGTGCGGCGAACTTTTCGGCAAAGCAAAAGCGCACATACCGTGCGGCGAAGTGATAGAATAATGTAAGCGGCATCGGAAAAACCGGTGCCGCTTTCATTTTTATTTCACCAGCGCGGGAGTTTTCGCGGGGGTTATCATCGAGTCGCGCGGGACGATGAAGTGTACCGCGCGCTCCAAATTTTCTACCGTAGCGTTAGACGCTTTTATCAGCTCACCGTCTACCGATACAACAAAGCCCTCGGGCGCTTCGATGCGTACGCTCCGCGCGCGCCTGTAGGTTATAATGTCATTAAACTCGGGAGTATCAAGATGTGTACCGTTCTGATAGTGGGGAAGTACCTTGAGAAATTTCGGCAGACTCACAGGCGAAACCAGGCACACCTCCATCAGACCGTCGTCATTGTCGCTCTTTGGTGAGCAGTTAAAGCTTCCGCCGACATATGAGCCGTTTCCGAGAGTACACAGAAGAAAAACTCCGCTCGGATTTAAAAGCTCACCGTCAGCATATACCTTACACTTGTTCTTCATTGACGTGAACAGCGCTGTAAGAATTCCCGTGTAATAGGAGTTGTTGCCGCCCAAAAGCGGAGCTCTGCGAACCTTTTGCATGGTCTCAACAACAGATGTGTCAAATCCGAAATTGCATATATTGATCGAATATTTGTCACCGATCTTCATTACGTCAACATCGCGCACGCTGCCTTCGAATATTCCGGTAATGTCGAGAAAAGGCTCTTTGCCTCCGTAATACTTTACATAGTCGTTGCCGCTTCCGCAAGGGTATACGGTCAGATACGCGTTGTCATACCCGATCATACCTTCCGCGACCTCTGAAAGTGTTCCGTCGCCTCCGCAAGCAACAAAGCAGACCTCCTCGGAGTGCTCATCAAGATAAGCCCTAACATACTCGGTAGCGTCCTTGGGAGCGCTTGTGGTATAAAAGCCGTATTCGTAAGATGCTCCTGTCCTTTTAGCGGATATGCTTGCGGCATGAGCTACTTTGTCGCGAATAGCATCTTCGGAGTTCTTCGGACCCGCTTTCGGGTTCATTATAAATATGTACTTCAAGGGAGTGTTATCCTTTCAACTGTATTAAAGCGGCTGATACGTATCAGCAAGCTTTGCATTCTCGTATCTGTCGGGATCGCTCGGTATCGAGTTCATGTATACGAATGTGTTGTCGCAGAAAATGGGTGACGCGGCAGTGTAGTTGTTGAAAAGATACTGCTTTGACGGGTTCGCGCCGTAACGCGCGAGACCTGCGTTGCGGCAGGTTATAAACGTGTTGTTTTTGAGTGAAGGCCCCCACTCGTCAAGTGTACAGCCGTTATGTAAAAGATTCCAGCTCGAGTATTCGAGAATATTGTTCTCAATTACAAAGTTGTAAGCCTCGTTTCCGTGATCCCATCCCTTGATCGCCGCTTGACAGTCGGTATCGGGACGTTCGTTGCCCCAGCCCGAGCCGGAGTTTCTTATAAAGTTGTTGCGGTAGAATATATCATGCATTTCGCGGCGGGCTGAATCACCCTCGCTGCGGCCGAGAAAGTATTCGATACCGTAAACACAGTTGTCTATAAGATTATTCGTGAAATTTACATTGATGTGCAGGCACTCGTTCGTGCCTCCCTTGGAGAGCTGATGTGTTATACCCGCGTCGTAGCACTCGGTAACATAGCAGTTGTCGATCGTGAAATCCTTGCATCCGCCGTATATCTCTATGCCGTTGCCGAAACGTGTTACAACACCGTCTCGGTAGAACTGTATGCCTCCGCCGATGTATCCGATAAAGCAGTTCTTTACCGTAAGACCGTTTATAGTACCCGCACCGATACCGTGTGCGCCGCCGTACATTACAGCTATATTGTCAAATGTGATATTGTGTCCGCGTGCCGCAATAACATTTTTTCTCAGATTTAATTCGATCTCATTGAATCTTTCGGAAGGATTACCCTTCTTACTGCAAAGATAAAGAAGTCCGCCGGCTTCACTTGTCGTAACAGGCTCGCCGAAATCATGGAAAAAGTCAAGATCGCGGTGCAGATCCTTGTAAGAAGAAAACTTTTCCTTGTAAGTGCGGTCGAAAACAGGCACTCCGTCGATGTAGTTGGGTATAAGCTTGACGGCGTGGGCGGAAGCATTGTCAAAAAAGATACCGCCAACGTCGATTCCGATGCGCTCGCTGTAAACGTATACGTCGGGTACGTCGGTAAGCTCCCATTTGCCATGGTGAGCCGCATCGTAGGGTGAACCGTAGATACGCGGCTTTTCACCGTTTCCGTATGCAGTATATGTAACGCCCTCGCGAGCTGTAAAGCCGTCGCGCCAGATGCCTCCGCGCTTGAAATGTACCACCGAGCCGGGAACGATGATATCATCGCCAAGATGTGATAGCGTGAGCCACGGGGATTCGGGACTTCTGCCGTCGTTCCCGTCGCTTCCGTCGTTTGATATATAGAAGACATTTTCTGAAGAGTAACAGCTGTCGGGGCAGGAAAGTATCTCGTCCTTACGCTTTTTGGCGTACTGTTCAAGCTCAGTCATATATTCGGGGGTAGCTTTTCTGATGATCGCCATGATGTTTTCACTCCTTTAATGCTCGGATGATTTAAGTAGTTACGGACAGTATAACATAAAATCGAAAAAAAGCAAGAGTTTTTCAAAAAAATTTTGATTATTCGACACTGTAGGTGCTTGACAGATAATTCTGTGCGCGCAGTACGACTGTCGCCGCCTCGGCGCGGGTAACATTCCTTGCGGGACGCAGAGTGTTGTCCTCATACCCGGTTATAATACCGGCTTCAAGCGTCAGAAGTACATTTTCGTACGCCCACGCGGCTACTTCACCCGCGTCGGTAAACGGGGGCATTTCATAAACACTCGCTTCGCCTTCAACCTCGCCGAAAAGCACGCTCTCTGTGTCAAACTCGCTCGCAACGGTATCATTTACAATATCAACACCGTCGGTTATCTCCTCGGGCTGTTCAGCGGGAACTTCGCTTGCCTCAACGCCTGCCTGCTCGGAAGCTTCATTTGCTATTGCTTCAATAAGACTCTGTTCCTGACGCTTTTTGATAATGTTGCCCATCACCTGCATGATCTCCTGACGAGTGATACTGCCTGTAGGGTCAAAGCAAAGCTTTCCGTCGGGCATATCCTTGCCGTTCATGATCCCGTTTTCGCTTACAGCGCGTACATAGGGAAGCGCCCAAGCAGGTATATCCCCTATATCGTCAAACTCAGGGTCGCTTGTGTAAGCAGAGGTGTCGTATCCGAGACTGCGGCTGATTATTACCGCGAATTCGGCGCGTGAAAGAGACCTGTCGGGTGCGAACCGCATCCTGCCGTCATATTCCTCGCCGCCGACTATACCGTCACGGAAAAGCGTATTTATGCTCTTGCGAGCCCAGTGGTTGTAGGTGTCGTAGAACACCGTTTCGGTGTCATCAAAGCTTATTTCGGCCTTGTCAAGCTTGAATATGCCCGATCTGCCGGCGTTGGCTTCGGCATCGAAAACAAGTATCTCCGACACAGACGCATATTTTTTGTCAAGTGCGGCACGGTAATGGAACATACCGTTGTTCTCGGGCTCGGTCATCTGCTTTACATATGTTATTCTGTACTCATTGCCGTCAAGATCGTTAACGGTAGCGAACAGCTCAAGATCACTGTCGCTCGCGTATAAGTCAAGGCTCGAAGCGTTTTCAAGCGGAAGCTCGCTTTCAAATACGGTAGTTTCCGTGATAGCACCGTCATACGGAACTTCGGTCTTTGCAGGCATCTCCGGGATGGTGTCTCCAGTCGGTTCGGTTATATTCTCTGTTTCATTCGAAACTGCGGTATCCGTTTCGCTTACGATACTTGTGTCCTCAACAGAGGGAAAGTCGTATACTATCTCTTTTTCGATAAGCGCCGTTACATAGGGACTTTGACAAACGATAAGGGTCTGCGACATAGGTATTCCGCCAAGCGCTACGGTGAGCCATACCGAACCGTCGGCATCGGGATAAGGGACGAACCTGCCATCCTCTGTAATACGACCGACCGAGCTGTCAGCAAGCTTTATTTCGCTGTCATCTTCATTTATCGTGTGCGAAGCTTTAACCTCGTTGTCTGTCAGCGTGTATGTCAGATGCTCGGGCTTTGCGGGAACAGGCTTGTTCATGTAATAAGCGTCAAATTCTATGTCAAAACCGTCCGCAGGGCTGTACACAGACGAACCGAGTGCAACATTGACGGTGTCGGGTGCGGGTGCTACGAACAGTATTACCCTTCCGGTAAGAGTTTCTTCTTTGTAGCTTGCGGTAAATAACAAGGGAATCTCGCCGGTGATACCGCTTGCAGTGTAGACCTTGCCGTCTTCGCTTATGCTTCCGAGGTCGGGCATGGTCTCATCGGTATAGTATGACAGCCGTGACATGTCAAATTCGATCTTTACATCATCTGCTGTAAGTATAAATTCGTTTTCAGGATCTAAATTGACCTTTGAAAGGGAAGCGTCGCAGAAATAGCCGTCAAATGTGTAGCTTTCGCCGGGCAGGATAACAGGCTCGGTGTCATCGGGTACTATATATCGCGGTATGCCGTCAGAGACCGCCTCGCTTATCAGAAGCAAAGCATTTGACACGGCGCGCTCTGCCGAATCGGACGGAACATTGATGACCGAAGCCGACTCATCGCCGGGGTATTTTACAACAGCTGTCGTCGAGCCGCCGCCGTCAAGATTCATAGCTGTTACACATCCGAATGATATAAGTGTTTTTGCAAGACTTACCATACGCATGCCGAATGACTCGTCACTGCGTCCGTCGATCGCAAAGAATATGACTGTTCCGTCCTCTCTTACACCGACAGCGGTACGGGGATTAGCCACCTTTTCGTGAGCTTCGTCGATCGCGTCGTTGTTTACCTGACCGTCTGTAACAATAAGATCACTGCCGCCGATAGCGGTATGTACGTTTTCCCACCCCTGTGCGACCTGAAAGCTTATAAGCATCCTGTTTCCGACCGCAATATTGTGATAATTTCCTCTGTATGAGCTTGTTTCACATACCGAGATAACAACCGTTCCGGGCTCTATCGGAGTGTCTGTCGCATTGTCGTATATCGCGCTTACAGTACCCCATATCGACTGTCCTGCACGGGCGTGCATGTCGGGAGAATCGAGAGTGATAACGATCTCAAGCGAAGGCTTTACAGACTTTGTCGATGACGAGAAGGTCTCGTCAAGCAAATACGCGCCCCATTCGGTCGGATACTTGTTAAAGTAGCTTACAGGCAGCTCTTCGCGGTTGAAATCATATTCAGTATCATCATTTTTTTCTTGGTCAGAAGCTTCGGTCTCCTCTTCATTTATGATCGCAGAGTCCTCTGTGTAAGCCGTTTCCTCCTCTTCCGATCCCTCTATGGCTTCTTCTGTGACTTCTTCCGTGACTTCTTCGGCAACCGACTCAGCCTCCATCGTTTCTTCTTCGTCGGCAGTTTCATCGCTGACACCGTTTTTGTCCGCAGTCTTAACATCTTTGTCTACATTAAGAGTATCGTCGGCAACATACGGCTCTTCGTACAAGTGGATGACCGAGAAGTTGATTCCCGG
>JAFUMW010000073.1 GCA_017482465.1 Clostridia bacterium | reverse complement strand
GGCTCGCTCAAGGACCCTTCCGATATATTGCCTACAGGAGGCATCGGCTCGTGTCATCTTGATATAAATGAGCACGGTATATACACGGCAAACTATTATTCCGGAAGCGTATCAAGGATATCGGGTACGGATATACGCACGGTCACTCATACTGGACATTCGACTGATATTTTCCGTCAGTCTCATCCGTACGCTCATTTTGTTAAGGTACTTAATGACACAAATGTTGTCGTGTGTGATCTCGGTTGCGATGAGGTCGTACTATATGACAAGGAGCTAAACCGGTTGAGCGCGGCTAAGCTGCCATCGGGTACAGGACCGAGGCATCTTGTTACTGCAAAGAACGACGGTGAGATATGGGTACTTTCGGAAATGGGCTCGACGCTTACAAAGCTTACCTATGACGGTAGGAGTCTTACTGTTGGTGATACGGTCGATCTTTATCCCGACCGTATGCGCGAGGTAGTGCAGACAAAGTCGGCGGCGATAAGGATATCAAGTGATGAGACGACTGTCTATACGTCAAACCGAGGATTTGATGTAATAAGCATCGTTGATATAAGCTTGGGACATGCGCGCCTTTGCGGAGAAGTGTCTTCATACGGCGGCTCTCCGCGTGACTTCAATATATCTCCCGACGGCAGATATATGATCGTTACCAATGAAGCGACGGGTATCGCGCTTATGTCGCTGGAGGGGAAAATACCGCGTATCACGAATGTGTATCCGCTTGAAGCGCCTCTGTGCGTTAGCTTTAACAAATAAAAAACACTCGCTGTTGAAATGCTCAAATCTTTTGGGTACACATCAACAGCGGGTGTTTTATTTTATACTATATCCATATTAAGTCCGCGCATGATCTCAAGCGCGTTTTTGTGTGCTTGCGTATCAGAACCGAGGCAGAGACTACTGTTTATCTTTATTTTCGCATCGGGGAAGAGGGTCGCGAAAACTACAGCACTTGACAGCACACACATGTCTGTGAGAAGTCCGCAAAGCTCGATCTCGTCAACTTCATCGGGAAGTGTGAGCTTGCGCGGGGCAAAGGTCGACTTGCTGACTGCTTTCGCTGATACCTCGGCGAGAGCATTTTTTGTGTCTCCGTATATTTCACATCCCCATGAGCCGCTTTTGCAGTGCACGGGTACATGCTTGCCCTCACGGCTTTTGGCAAACTGATCGCCGTGGCAGTCAATAGTATAATATACGCGTCCGTGCCCGTACTTCCGTACGAGCGCGGCAATATTATTATCAAGAAGCTCTGCGCCCGGTGTTGACAGGGCGCCGATAACAAAATCATTTTGATAATCAATGACGAATAAGATCTTCATATTCTACCGAGCCTTTTGTGTTTATACGGTTAGTATATGAAATTTTACCGAATAAATACGGAAAGCAGTAAGCTTAAAGCTTTTTAAGTCCAAAAAGCTTTACCGCGTTCTCATATTTTATTTTGTCAAGCTCCTCCTTGGTGATGCCGGTCGATTCAAGCACTTCAAGCGCGTGAGACTGACTTTCCCACGGTGAGTCCGATCCGAAAAGTACACGGTCAGCCCCATGAGCGCGGATGATGTCATGGTAGATATCTGGCGTGATACACGTTCCGACCGCCGCCGTGTCAATATAAATCGGTTTGCCGGCAATACGCTTTAGCACCTCATCCCACATCATAAATCCGCCGAGATGTGCGGCGATCAGTTTTTCACCCGATATTTCGCCGAGTACATGCTCGAGCCTTTCGGGTGTACAGTGATACGGAGGCGGATATCCGAGGTCGCCGCCTGCGTGTATGAGAACGGAAAGCCCCAGCTCTTCGGCACATTTTAACACTTTCAGACTTTCTTTGCTGTCGATGTAGAAGTCCTGAAATTCGGGATGCAGCTTGATGCCCATAAATCCGCGTGACGCAAGATCCTTGAGCACATCGCAGGCATCAGAGTCGTGAGGGTGTACGCTTCCAAACGAAAGTATACGCTCACCTCTTAGGTTTTCGGCAAAGTTGTTTATGGTATTTGTCTGTGATATTTTTGTTGCTATCGGCATGACAAGGCTTATATCAACGCCGCACTTGTCCATGGAGCGTAAAAGCCCGTCCACGGTGCCGTCGGTGTTGTTTGGGACTTTGATATTGCTTTGCGCGAGCATTTTCGCCTTGAGAAATTCGAGCGTTCTTTCGGCAATAGCGTCGGGAAACGCATGTGTGTGTACATCAATTACCATTATTTTTGACCTCTGAATTTTAAGGGCGCTCAAGTTGAGCGCCCCTCATGTCTTATTATACGACGGTTTACTGAATTAATACATGCCGCCCATTCCGCCCATGCCTGCCGCGGGAGCAGCTGCGGGAGCTTCTTCCTTCTTGTCCGAAACTACTGCTTCGGTCGTAAGAACTGTGGAAGCTACCGAAGCGGCATTCTGGAGCGCGCTTCTGGATACCTTTGTAGGATCGACGATACCTGCCTTGAGCATGTCAACGTATTCTTCGTTGTATGCGTCAAATCCGTAACCGGTCTTGTTCTTTGTAAGGATCTTGTCAACGATTACAGAGCCTTCAAGGCCTGCATTTGCCGCGATCTGGCGTACAGGCTCTTCAAGAGCCTTGAGAACGATGCTGACACCGGTCTTTTCATCGCCTTCAACAGAATCAAGTACTGCCTTTACGTTAGGAATAACATTGAGGTAAGCTGTACCGCCGCCTGCTACGATGCCCTCTTCAACAGCCGCGCGTGTAGCGTTAAGAGCGTCTTCGATGCGAAGCTTCTTTTCCTTCATTTCTGTTTCGGTAGCCGCTCCGACCTTGATAACAGCAACACCGCCGGAAAGCTTTGCGAGTCTTTCCTGGAGCTTTTCACGGTCGAAATCGCTTGTTGTTGTTTCGATAGCCGCCTTGATCTGTGTGATCCTGCCCTTGATATCCGCGGGGTTGCCAGAACCGCCTACGATGATAGTGTTTTCCTTGTTTATCTTTACCTGTCTTGCGTGTCCGAGCTGTGTGAGCTGTGCGTCCTTAAGCTCAAGACCGAGATCGCTCGAGATCACCTCGCCGCCTGTAAGGATAGCGATATCCTGGAGCATTTCCTTTCTTCTGTCACCGAAGCCGGGAGCTTTAACTGCTACAACAGTGAATGTTCCGCGGAGCTTGTTGAGCACGAGAGTTGTGAGAGCCTCACCCTCAACATCCTCAGCTACGATGAGAAGCTTCATACCGTTCTGAACTACCTGTTCGAGAAGAGGAAGGATCTCCTGAATATTTGATATCTTCTTATCTGTGATAAGGATGCGGGCGTCGTCGATAACAGCCTCCATCTTATCTGTGTCGGTTGCCATGTAGGGCGAGAGGTATCCGCGGTCAAACTGCATACCTTCAACTACTTCGCTGTAGGTTTCGGCTGACTTGGATTCTTCAACGGTGATAACTCCGTCGGATGTTACCTTTTCCATAGCGTCGGCGATAAGCTGACCGATGACCTCGTCACCTGCGGAGATAGTGCCGACTCTTGCGATATCAGCGCTTCCGTTTACCTTCTTGGAGTTTGCGATAAGACCGTCAACAGCTGCGTCAACAGCCTTCTTGATACCCTTGCGGATGATGATGGGGTTAGCGCCTGCAGCTACGTTCTTCATGCCCTCGCGAATGAATGCCTGTGCAAGAAGAGTAGCTGTTGTTGTACCGTCGCCTGCCGCGTCGTTTGTCTTGGTAGCGACCTCTTTTACGAGCTGTGCGCCCATGTTTTCCATAGGATCGTCAAGCTCGATCTCCTTTGCGATGGTAACACCGTCGTTTGTGATAAGGGGAGCGCCGTACTTCTTGTCGAGAACTACGTTTCTGCCCTTAGGTCCGAGTGTGATCTTTACTGTATCTGCAAGCTTATCAACGCCTGCCTGAAGCGCGTTTCTCGCTTCGATTCCGAATGCAATTTCCTTTGCCATAATAGTTTTCTCCTTAATGAGTTATTGTTTATTCAACGATTGCGAGGATATCGCTCTGACGAACGATGATGTACTCTGTGCCGTCGCACTTAACTTCGGTACCCGAGTATTTGCTTGTGATGACCTTGTCACCGACCTTGACTGTCATTACGACGTCCTTGCCGTCAACATTTCCGCCCGGGCCTACTGCAACGATTTCGGCAACCTGGGGCTTTTCCTTTGCTGTTCCTGCGAGAATGATACCGCTCTTTGTTGTTTCTTCGGCCTCGACCATTTTTACAACCACGCGGTCTGCAAGAGGTTTGAGATTCATAATAAATACCGTTCCTTTCCAAAGACTCATATGCCGAGTCTGTAAATTGACTTTTTTGTCGGATTATTTTGTTAGCACTCGATGACGCCAAGTGCTAACTGCAATAGATATTGTAGCCCACAAGTATCCAAAAATCAAGTGTTTTTCGGATAGTTTACATTGTTTTAACATTTTATACCACTGAATGTAATATTTTGAGCCAAAGTCATTTTACACCGCTTTTTTTCATATAGTTATACGGGTCTTAATTTCAGGTCGCGGGGTGGTGCGGTGCAGATACTTTCATTATTAAATACTTACGTTTTCGGCCCTGCGCTTCCGATAGCTGTTTTTTCGGCAGGACTGTTTATTTCCTGTAAGCTTAAGTTCTTTCATCTTACAAAGCCTATGACGGTGATACGCGGTATAACGGGGGCGAAAAGGGACGGTACGTCTCCGTTTAAGGCGATGTCGGTCGCTCTTGCGGGAACGCTTGGCGTCGGAAATATCGCAGGCGTTGCCGCGGCTATCACGGCGGGAGGCGCCGGTTCGATATTCTGGATGTGGTTAAGCGCGTTGTTTGCGATGATATTAAAATATGCGGAAACAGTGCTTGCCGTGAAACACAGACGCATAATAAACGAAAACGGCGTCAACCGTTTTACCGGAGGAGCGTTTGTGTATATGTCAGAAGGCGGACGCAGGCATCTCGGGCTTTTGTTTACGGTGTTGTGCATAGTCACTTCGGTGAGCATGGGCAGTATCGTTCAGTCAAACGCGATAGCGGTCTCTCTTGAAAGCAGTTTTGGACTTGAGCCTTGCGTATGCGGAGCGATTCTGGCTTTTATTACATTTTTTGTGATATCGGGTGGATTTTCAAAGGTGTCCGAGATAACCTTTTATGCCGTACCGCTTTTTTGTCTTTTGTACACCGGAATATCATTATACATAATAGTGATAAATGCTTCGAGGTTGCCTGATGTGGTGTCACAGATAGTCACAGAAGC
>JAFUMW010000072.1 GCA_017482465.1 Clostridia bacterium | reverse complement strand
TATTTTTTGAAAGCAGAGAAGTACGAGGTCGCCTTTTCTATAAAGGACGCGTCGGCGAGCTTGTCGGCAACGGCAAGCATGAATTGTGCCGTCGTCTTTGCACGCGAATTGTCTGAGCTAACGTAGTCGTTGAACCTTAAAAGCTGTTCTGCCTTGTCGCCGTTTATGTACTGTGAGCCTTTTTTCAGCTCGATCTCAAGCTCTTGTTCCGGATCGGAGTAGCTCATGTTTTCGGGTACGTTGAAGTTTACTCCGCCGATCGTGTTGATAAGCCCCGCGAAATCATTTACGTCGATCACAAAGTATTTGTCAAGCTCGAAGCCGGTCAAAGCGGTCAGCTTGTCAAGAAAATATTCAAGTCCGTTCTCTCGGTAAACGTCTCCCAGCGTGGTGACAAGTCCGTTCACCTCAAGGCGCATTGAAGTGGGTATCGTCGATATGAGTATTCGTTTGCCCTCCTTGTCGAAGCGTACGACCGCTACCGCGTCAGCCTCATACTCACGGTTGCGTTCTTTCGGAAAGCCGTCTGTGTATTTATCCTCGACATTGTAGTCATCGAGTAACTCCGGCTGGTAGTCTGTGCCGATGATAACAAAGTCGAACGACTCGCCCTTGATGCTGTCGAAAACGTCCGGAATGTTGTTCGGGGAGTCAGCGGTGTCGCTTTCCGCCGTAATAATGTCAAGTGAGATAGCCGGCGAGTTCTCGAACGACTCGGTAAGCGTTGTCGAAACGAATGACGATATAAAATAAGCTGCAACGCCGAAGATCAACAGCGATGCAAAAAATGTGATTATAAAATTTCTGACAGAGGTTTTCAATACTCTTTCCTCCGGTATGTAATAGTTGCACTTCACGCATTATACGCGTTTATTTTTATATTATACTATATGTTACAAAATTTTGCAATACCTTTTTTGAAGAAATATATGTGTGAAATCGGTTGACATATTGTGAAAAATACATTATAATTATTGTAACTTAGAACAGCGCAGACGCGCGGAGGTGCTTATGGAATCAACATATACTATCCCGCTTACAAGTGTGATCGACGAGTTTTCCCTTGAGAAGATCTACGTTCCCGAAAATCTTGCCGATATCCACGTACACAAAACAGAGGTCAACCGTCCCGGACTTCAGCTGTCCGGCTTCTTTGATCACTTTGAGCCGACGCGTATCCAGATAATCGGACGCGCCGAACATAAATATCTTGAAATGCTCGACTCCGAAAAGAGAAGCGAGGCGCTTACAAAGTTTTTCGAAAGCGAGCCTGTCGCTGTCGTTGTTTCCTCCGACCTTGAAATATTCCCCGAGCTTACATCGGTCGCCGAATACTTTGAAGTGCCGCTTTTGCGTACACATGAGCGTACAAGCACGTTTATGGCGTCTCTTATCGCATCGCTCAACGTCAGTCTCGCGCCGCGCATCACCCGTCACGGCGTTCTCGTCGAGGTCTACGGCGAGGGTATGCTTATCCTCGGCGAAAGCGGAGTAGGTAAGAGCGAGACCGCGATCGAGCTTGTTAAGCGCGGACACAGGCTTATCGCCGATGACGCCGTCGAAATAAAGAGAGTGTCGTCTAAAACTCTTGTTGGCTCTGCTCCCGAGATCATCCGCCATTACGTCGAGCTTCGCGGTATCGGTATCGTCGACGTTAAGCGTATATTCGGCGTCGGTGCAGTCAAAATGACCGAAAAGATCGACATGATAGTCAATCTCGAACCGTGGGTACAGGGTAAGATGTATGACCGCCTCGGACTTGAAAATGAGGTCACAGAGATACTCGGCATAGAGATCCCGACTACCGTTATTCCCGTGCGTCCCGGACGTAACCTCGCTATCATTCTCGAAATAGCGGCTATGAATAACAGACAAAAGCGTATGGGATATAATACAGCCGTCGAGTTCAATAAGCGCATAATGGGTCAGTTCACCGACGCGGAAGCTGATACGAATATGTAGTTTTTATGAGGGGGTGCTTTTGCAAAAGCACCCCCTCATACTCCCCCGCAAAAACTTTGAAATATGGGCTCAATGATTTTTATTGTCTCCTCACTATGTGCAGTCGTAAATTTCGTTTATCTTGCATCATAGGATTTTACAATTTTTGCAAATGATGGGGTATGGGCTTGTGAGATAGAATTTTATCAGATAAAATGCGCGTTTTGCCCGTCCGGGCTCCGGACCGCGCTCTGCTACTCCTTGACTCTTATTGAGCAAAAAGTAATGTTCAACACGCGCACGCACCGTATCAAACCAAAAGGACGCTCTATTTCAGAGCGTCCTTGCTTTTCTTTTTAAGATACGGTACTAATACCAAAAGCGTTATAAACATCACTGCGGGGAATATTCCCGACACGATTATCGCAGAGCGCAACGATGCCTGCTCGGGAGAAAATCCGAGCGCGGTAAGCACCTGCGCGGACTCGTTTGCCGTAATAAAGTCGTTGATAAGACCGTTTATCCACGGACCGAGCGAACAGCCCGCGTCACCCGCAAAGGCAAGAAGCGCGAACATCGCCGTTCCTCCGTGCGGGATAGCCTCGCTGGATGCGGAAAGCGTACCGGGCCAGAGCAGGCTCGACGCGATACCCGAGAGCGCAAAGCATACCATCACAAGCACGGGCGAGGGAATAAGTCCGATACCGAGATAGGACAGTATGCCTAAAAACGAACAGAATAAAAGTCCCTTGAATATCGGGATCTTCTTGCCCCATATTCCGAAAGCTGTGCGTCCGAGCGCCATCATAAGAGCGAATATGCACGGACCGAGCAGGTCGCCGATTATTTTGGTCACTCCGAGTCCCTTTTCGGCAAAATACGACGCCCACTGCGATATTACCATCTCGGTCGAACCGCCGCAGACCATGAGAAGCAAGAAAACGTAAAATATCGGACTTTTTAAGAGCGTGCCCGCGTGGCTTGCGGAATGTCCCTCGTCTTCGATCTTGGGCATCGGTGCTTTGTACATGAGAAACGAGTTTACAAGCGGAACGAGCGCCCATATTATCGGCAGATGATTCCAATTATCGTCACCGACAACAAATAAAAGCGCGGTCGTGATAAGTATTACCGCCGTCTGCCCCCAGCTGTAGAACGAGTGAAGAAGCGAAAAGGTCGCGCCGACACTGTCGCTTGGGATAGCTTCGATTATCGGATTGATCATGACCTCGATAAGACCGCCGCCGATGGCATAAAAGAACACCGAAATGAGCAGCGCCGGGAGTGCCGGCATGATGCGGGGCAGTACACTTAGCATTATTATACCGATACACGCCGATATGTTCGCACCGAGCGCACAGTTCTTGTATCCGAATACGTCTACAAGCTTCATCGACACTATGTCGACCGCAAGCTGTACAACAAATGTAAACAGTACCAAAAAGCCGAGCTCGGCAAATGAAAGACCGTATTTTTCGCGGAAGATCACGAAAAACAGCGGAGCGAGATTTACAACTATAGCCTGTACTATGTAGGAAATATAGCAGGCGAGCTTTGTAAGTCTGAAATTTTGTTTCATAACGCACCCTTTTTATAATAATAGTTCACTGAGAAGTAATGATAACCTATTTTGAATAAAAAGTCAATAGAGTTTTGAAAAAGTATTGACTTGAAAATCAAATTTTGGTATACTTGAGTGGCTGATCAATAAAAATTATACGGCGATCGGCGGATCGCCCGAAAGTGAGGTACACACAAATGATACTTATAGAAATGGAAAGCGGAAGTAAGATAAAGCTTGAGCTTTGCCCCGATAAAGCTCCCGAGACCTGCGCTAACTTTGAAAAGCTCGTACGCGAGGGATTTTATAACGGACTTATCTTCCACCGTGTTATACGTGACTTTATGATCCAAGGCGGCGACCCTACAGGCACGGGTATGGGCGGAAGCGGAAAGAATATCAAAGGCGAGTTTGCGATAAACGGCGTTATGAACGATCTTTCTCATAAGCGCGGCGTTATCTCTATGGCGCGCAGTCAGGCATACAACAGCGCAAGCTCGCAGTTCTTTATCTGCCACAAGGATTCGACCTTCCTTGACGGACAGTACGCGGCATTCGGCTATGTGACCGAGGGAATCGAAACGGTTGACGAGATCGCAGATGTCCCGACCGACCGCATGGACAGACCCTTTGAGGATCAGGTCATCAAGTCGATAACTGTAGTTGAGTGATTTTTTGCTGAAAAAGCACACAAAGCCTTCCAAGCAGGAAGGCTTTGTTTTTTTATGTATCAGTGTCTACTTCGCCATAGCTTCAAGAGTGTCGCCGGAGAGGCGGTAGGTAGTCCACTCGTCCATGGGGAGAGCACCGAGAGACTTGTAAAACTCGATGCTTGGCGTGTTCCAGTCAAGGCACGCCCACTCGAGCCTGCCGCATCCTCGCTCAAGAGCGAGCCTTGCAAGCTGTTTAAGTAAGCCTTTGCCCAGACCCAGCCCTCTGTACTCGGGCAGGACGAACAAGTCCTCAAGGTAGATACCCGCACGTCCGAGCCATGTGGAAAAATTGTGGAAGAAAAGCGCGAAGCCGACCTCCTTGCCGTCATACATGGCAAGTATCACTTCGGCGCGTCCCTTGTCGAATATCCATTCTTCAAGCAGATCCGCGTCGGCGACGACCGCATCCTCCATGTTCTCGTAGCTTGCGAGACGGCGTATAAAGTCGAGCAGCAGCACGCAGTCCTTGCGTTGCGCGAAACGAAAGCTTATTTTATCCATGATGATCTCCTTTGATTTAATAATTCAAACGGCGGGAGCGGTACGCTCACGCCGTTTTGGGTATGGTCAGACTATCTCAAAGCCGAAATAATTTTTTGTGTTGTTGTAGCAGATGTCCATGACGATCTGTGCGAGAGCCTCGTAGTCCTCGGGGTACTCGCCGTTTTCAACGAGCGTGCCGATAAAGTTGCAGAGTATGCGTCTGAAGTATTCGTGGCGCGGGTAGGAGACAAAGCTTCTCGAGTCGGTGAGCATGCCGATGAAATTGCCGAATACCGAGAGGTTGGCAAGCGAGGTCATCTGTTCGTGCATACCGGTTATGTTGTCGTTGAACCACCACGCGCTGCCCTGCATAACAAGCGGCATACCGTCGTTTGAGGATTGGAATGCGCCGATAAGCGAACCGATAGCGGCATTGTCGATCGGATTGAGCGAGTATACGATGGTGCGGGGAAGAGCATCGTCCTTGAGCATATCGTCAAGCATGGTCGCAAGACCTGCAACGCCCGTGCGACCGTCGATGATGTCAAAGCCGGTGTCAGGGCCGAGTGCGGCGAACTTCTTCGAGTTTACGTTGCGGTTCGCACCGTAGTGGATCTGCATTACCCAGCCGCGCTTTTTGTATTCGGCGGAAAGAAAGAGCATAAGCGAGCTTCTGAAGCTGATGAACTCGTCTGCGCTTATATCCTTGCCGTCGGTGTCAACAGCCTTTTTTATGATGTTGTCAAGCTCATAAAGCGAGCCCGCGGGCGCAAAGTCAACACCGTTGTCAAACGCGTGATCCGATGTACGGCAGCCATGTGCTTCAAAATGATCCAGACGCTTGATAAGCGCTTCCTTTAGCGATTTGAAGTCGGTGATCTTTACTCCGCTGACCTCGCTCAGACGCTCGATATAGTCGGCGTAACCCGGCTTGGCGATAGCAAAAGTCTTGTCCGGACGAAACGCGGGAAGCACCTGTGCAGTGAAGTCCTTGTCTGCCTTGATGATCTCATGATACTCGAGAGAGTCACAGGGATCGTCGGTCGTGCAGATCATCTTTACGTTTGATTTTGTGATGATGCTCTTTACACGCATATCATCTTTGGCGAGCTTTTCGTTGCATAACTCCCATATCTCGTCGCACGTAGCTTCGGAGAGAATGAGATCGCAGTCGAAATAACGCTTGAGCTCAAGATGCGTCCAGTGGTACATCGGATTGCCGATGAGCTTGGGCATAACGCGGGCAAATTCGCGGAATTTTTCGTAGTCGGACGCGTCGCCCGTTATGTATTTTTCGTCAACACCGTTGGAACGGATTGTGCGCCATTTGTAGTGGTCGCCTCCAAGCCACAGCTCGGTGATGTTTGAAAATTTCTTGTTTTCGGCAATCTCACGCGGACTTACGTGGCAGTGATAGTCGATTATCGGGAGCTTTTCGGCGTACTCGTGGAATAGAGTTGACGCGGTCTTGTTAGAAAGGAGAAATTCTCCGTCCATAAATTTTTTCATAAGCATGATGCCTGCCTTTGCATAATATTACAGGTTAATATTACCATATCTTCGCACGTTTTGCAATCCCCGCACGCAATTATTTTGATTTTTCCCGATTTTGTAATTTTGTGTTATGGTGTTTTTTGTGTTGTGTGGGGTTGGGTGGTTTTTTTGTGTTGTGTGGGGTTGGTTGCGAGGGGGAAGCTTTTTGAGAAAAGCTCC
>JAFUMW010000071.1 GCA_017482465.1 Clostridia bacterium | reverse complement strand
TGAAATAAGTGAAAAAAAAACTAAAAGAAATAAAAAAACTGAAAAAAGTAATGTTAGTATTTTTTTCTTAATTATTTCTTTAATATCAATTATTCTTTATGGTATTTATGTTGGTTTAAATCTTGATTTTAATAATTTAGTTATAATTGATTTAATAAAACCTTTTTTGAATCCTAAATAAAAGCAAACTGCCAAGATCACGACAGAAATTAGATCAATTATAGTACCCACTTGATTTCACCGTCCTTTTTTACTTTATGATCTGTACGAAAAATAGCTCTCTTCGGAATCGGCAAAGTCGATAAGCTTTGCATAATTTTTGTAGCATACAAGAACAGACGAGTCCGACTGCAGCATTGCTTTTTCTGCGCCTGTATCTATTTTTTCGCTTACAACTGTACGCTCATCTATGTTTACCCTGTATACAGTATCGTTTGTGTGGATTATTGCGTAAGTATCGTTTATGTCGATCGAGTTTACTTTTCCGGGCAAAACACCGGAAAACAAAAGCTCACCAGACTGTGAATAAAACCTGACCTCATTTTCACTGCCTATCGTATTTTTTTCGAAATATAACATTACCGTATTGTCCGAGGACTCGAACCCTGACGGCATTCGGGAGGAAAAAGAATACATAGATGTCCGATTAAAATCCCTGTCGTAAAAACGTATTGCAGAATCGGTGATGACGGTCAGATTGTCACCAACAAATCTTATACCTATCGGGAACTCATTATACAGTTCTTCAACAACTTTGCTGTCTTCGTTTTTAATTTTCAGCACATTGATATAAGTCAGGTACGAGCTGTCACGAGCCTCGGCGGTGAGATACGCAAGGTGCTTTGAAGTCATATCCATATCGAATGTGTATTTGTTGTCATACACTGTACAAATGTGATCATAATCCGAATCATGTACATTGATAACAGTACGGTATTCCCTGCTTTTTGTTAAAACAGAGTAACTGCCGCTATCGCTCATTATTGCATCCGAGATCGGAAAGTCAAGCTCTTGGGAGTAAAGCTTTGAGAATGTATTGAATATAACATACGAATAACCGGACAGATCATAACAAAGACCATATTTTTTTCCAATAGTGAACACGGGCTCGGAAAAAGTATCCTTGATCTCAAGAACCGTGTTACCGTTAGTATCATACAGCGAAACGCCGCCCGAGCCCGCACTCACAAAATCGCCCGAAAAGAGATCAAGAGCCTTCGAGTCGGATGTCGGATAATGTATCTTCTGAGTTGTTATAAGCGAAGCATCCTCGCTTGTTATGTACTTCAACATGTACTGGAAGTTTTCAAGCGACACCTCATCGCGAAAAAATGAGAGGATAAACATTATAAAAACGATAGCTACAAACAGCGTGATAAACTTAGCATATCTGAACGCAACAGCTACACTTTCATAGTATTTGTTTATGGCGGGATCGTTATTTGTATCAACAACGCTTTCATTGCTCTTATCCATCATTATAACCCCATACATGTACTGTGCCTTTGCAGACATTTATATTATATCACTTTTAAAAGTGCAAATATTGAATAAAGGTGTACAAAATGTTAACATTCTGTGTTACGCTACATTATAGTCAGAAATGACTATTGATATTAAATATTGGATATGATATAATATATGTTAAATGAAATATTTAGAATCAGGCTCACGGAGGCAGATCATATGACGCGAAATATTCTTGTTATCGATGGTAACAGCATAATGAACCGTGCATTTTACGGAATACGCCCACTTACCAACAAAGACGGCTTACAGACAAACGCGGTTTACGGTACAGTAAATATTATCTTAAAGCATCTGGAAAATCTAAAGCCTGACTTCGGTGTCGTGGCTTTTGATCTGAAAGCGCCGACCTTCAGACACAAGATGTACACTGAATATAAAGCAGGACGCCATGCCATGCCAGAAGAGCTGGCGGTGCAGATCCCGTACGTGAAGCGTGTATGTGAGCTTTTAGGCTTCAAGGTGCTCTCACTTGAAGGATATGAGGCTGATGATATTATCGGCACGATAGCGCAATACGCATGTAAAGAAAAGGATTTGTTTTCGTATGTTCTGACAGGCGACAGGGATTCGTTGCAGTTGATCAGCGACGATGTAAATGTGCTGCTTGCCGGAAATAACGAGACTGTATGGTATGACAAGCAAGCTTTTACTGCAAAATACGGTGTTACTCCCGATACATTCGTTGATGTGAAAGCTTTAATGGGTGACGCTTCGGACAACATCCCGGGTGTTGCAGGAGTAGGCGAAAAAACGGCGCTGAAGCTGATCTCGGAATTCGGATCTCTTGATGGCATATACGAAAACATTAACAGCGACAGCATCGCAAAAGGTGTTAGGGCTAAGCTTGAAAACGACCGCGACAGAGCGTATCTCTCGCAAAAGCTCGCGCAGATCGACTGTAATGTTCCGCTCGGCATAGATCTGGACTCGATCGAATACAAGGGCTTTAACAGCAAGGAGCTTCTTAAACTGTTTACAGAACTTGAGTTCGGTGCTCTCATAAAGCGTCTGGGACTCGATTCTGTCGATGATAACGGTTCGCCGCATGCATCGGCTGCCGAATTTTCAAACCTTCCGACTACACTTGAAAACATGATCAAGTCGGTCAACCGGTCACAGTGCGCCGCATTCACACTTACAGCAAAAGGCGAACTGACTGATATAGCACTTTCGACCGACGGCAGCGTAAATCTCACTTGCAGCGTACCTGTTGACAAGTGCGAAGCTTTCTTAAACGAACATTCAAAAAAGTTTATAGTATACGACTCTAAGATGATATTCAACAGCACAGGTATCGACCCTATGACCAAGTTCATGTTTGACATAAAGCTCGGTGCATATGTTGCCGATTCATCGGTCGGAAAATATGAGCTTGAAAGACTATCTCTGAAATATCTTGGAGAAAGCTACAGCGGAGACGCTGATAATGCCGCGATAATATACAAGCTTTATGC
>JAFUMW010000070.1 GCA_017482465.1 Clostridia bacterium | reverse complement strand
TACGGCTGACGATCTGGCGGGCGATCTTGATATGATCTCTCACTACAACGATTTTGAAAAGGTGATAAGCGTATATCCCGGCAAATACCTCACGGTAGGCGGAGAAGAACGCTTTGAGCCGGACATCAAGGCGGCTGTAAGCGAGTACGCAACATACAGACAGTAATAAGAGTAAATAATAACAACATATATAAACAGGAGAAAAGAAAATGAACAACAGCGAAAAGACTATGGAAAAAATCGTCGCACTTTGTAAGAACCGCGGCATCGTTTACAGCGGCTCTGAGATATACGGCGGTCTTGCGAACTCGTGGGACTACGGTCCTCTCGGCGTTGAGCTCAAGAACAACATCAAGCGCGCTTGGTGGAAGAAGTTCGTCCAGGAATCAAGATACAACGTAGGTCTTGACTCGGCTATCATCATGAATCCTCAGACATGGGTAGCTTCCGGTCACGTTGGCGGATTTTCCGACCCGCTTATGGACTGCAAGGCGTGCAAAACACGTCACAGAGCCGACAAGCTCGTCGAGGATTACATCGCAGAAAACGGCCTTGACATCAATCCCAACGGCTGGTCAAACGATCAGCTCGCAGAGTTCATCAAGGACAAGGGCATCGTATGCCCCTCCTGCGGAAAGGCTGACTTTACCGACATCCGTAAGTTCAACCTCATGTTCAAGACCTATCAGGGCGTTACCGAGGACAAGACCTCAGAGCTTTATCTGCGCCCCGAGACCGCACAGGGTATATTCGTAAACTTCAACAACATCGCACGTACCACACGTAAGAAGCTTCCCTTCGGCGTAGGTCAGATCGGTAAGTCCTTCAGAAACGAGATCACACCCGGTAACTTCATCTTCAGAATAAGAGAGTTTGAGCAGATGGAGCTTGAGTTCTTCTGCAAGCCCGGCACAGACCTCGAATGGTTCAATTATTGGAAGGACTATTGCGAAAACTGGCTTTACAACCTCGGCATGAAGAAGGAAAATCTCCGCCTGCGTGACCACGATCCCGAGGAGCTCTGCTTCTACTCCAAGGCAACAACAGACTTTGAGTACCTCTTCCCGTTCGGCTGGGGCGAGCTTTGGGGCGTTGCCGACAGAACAGACTATGACCTTACACAGCATACAAATCACAGCGGCGAAAAGCTTGACTACTTCGACCCCGAGACCAACGAGAGATACACACCTTACGTTATCGAGCCCTCGCTCGGTGCTGACCGCGTGACGCTCGCTTTCCTTGTTGACGCGTACGACGAGGAAGTTCTTGACGAAAAGGACACGCGCGTTGTAATGCGCTTCCACCCCGCTCTCGCGCCTGTAAAGGCAGCCGTTCTTCCTCTTGCGAAGAAGCTCGGCGACAAGGCGATCGAGGTATCCGACATGCTCTCCAAGTACTTCAATGTCGAGTACGATGAATCCGGCTCTATCGGTAAGCGTTACCGCCGTCAGGACGAGATCGGTACACCCTTCTGCATCTGCTACGACTTCGACTCGCTCGAGGATAACTGCGTAACAGTCCGCGACCGCGACACGATGGAACAGGAGCGCATCGCGATAAGCGACCTCGTTGATTACATCAACAAGAAGCTCGAATTTTAATCATCCTGTATACTCCCTCTTTACACATCCGTGTTCAGAGGGAGTTTTTTGTTTACTGCATACACTGTGTTTGTGTGAAGGCAGACCGACAGCGTGTACTGTCTTTCTTTCATCTGAAAGAAAGACTAATTCTAATTCTTTTTCTTTTTCTTTATCTGTCTCTGTATGCGGACTTGTCCCGTTTTTTTGCGGACGCGTCCGCGGACGTTTTCAGCGGCGGCGTTTGAGGTGTACGGCGGATCTTTCGGCTGTTTATGCGGCTTTCGGGAGATTTGGCGGGCGGTGGAGTCATTAAGATCCGTATTAATTACGGTCAAACAAACTGTCAAATATTCAGCAATGTTTTTTGCAAAAATTTTGCAAAAAATCTGCAATTTTTCTGCAATTATTTCGCAAAATAAATGCAATTATTTTTCGCTTTTGAATATATTATAGCACATTAAATTCGTTTTGTCAACAGACTTGCGTACAGTCATAGAAATTTTACAAAATGGTATTCGGTCGTATGTGCGGGGTAAGGATTACAGACGCTTTTATCCGCCACACAGCGCAGGATGTGGAAGTTCATTGAACAAAGCCTTCTCCAGCGGAGAAGGTGCCGAACGTAGTGAGGCGGATGAGGAGATCATCAATATGAAATATTATTTGTTCAAATTGCTTGTCCTAAGAAAAACTACTTTTTGCTCAACAATGCAATAATATAATTTTTGTCTGTGGTAAATGCTCTCCTCATCCGAGCGGCAAGCCGCCCACCTTCTCCGCTGGAGAAGGCAAAATAAAAAGCCTCTTTACGAGGCTTTTTACATAATACTTTTATTTTATTTCCTGTTCTAACTCGCGAAATTCATCAGTATCAAAAAAATCTACCAACGTAATACCAAATCCATCGCATAACATTTTCAAAGTAACAATCCCGGGATTTTTACTTGCTCCATATAATATATTTTTGATCGTAGACGGAGGCACTGCCGATTCTGTCGCTAATTTATGAATAGACAATTTCTTTTCTTCACACAAAAGAATTAACCTGTTCCTAATTGCAGTATATGTGTCCATATCATTTCCCTCAATACGTTTATAGTCTAATTATAGACCAAAACACTTGACAACATAGACTATATATAGTACAATATTGATCAAACAAACACTTTTTGGAGGTAAATATGGAGTACAAAAGCATCAGCGTACGAATTGACAATGACCTGCTTTGCAAGCTTAAATACATTGCAAAGCAAAATCATCTGACGGTGAGCGCGCTTTTACGCTTGCTCATGCAAAGCGAGGTCGACAGCTTCAAAAAACAGCACGGCGATATCATTCATGACACATTCGACAACGTATAACGCAAAACCGACGGGCGAACGACCAATGTCATTAAGCTATCTTTCACCCATCATTAAGAAAAGGGACGAATCCGTGGATTCGTCCCTTTTCCCATTTTGCTCATTAATTTTTCTTTACTATCATCTTGTATATCTCGTGCATCGCCACGACCGCTGAAACGGTAAGCAATATCGCGATAAGCGCGTTCGTTCCCGGCATGACTATGCTCATAAGCGCGCCGAGCCTCGGTGTCAGCGCGATCACAAGAATGAACGCTCCTGCCGTGATACAGCTCATTACATACACCGGATTGACCGAAAACGAGCCGGGATCGAATATACTTTCGCGCCGCTTGATCTCGGCAAGCGTGAGCATCTGCAACACCGTAAACGACACGAATGTCGCACTCGTTAGTGCCACACCCGTGATCCTTGCGCCGAACGCGTTCATTATCATCGGGATAAAGATGGTCATTACCGCCCAGAACACACCGAACAGCGCGTTTCTGAGCAAAAATCTCGGCAATGCGCGCATCTCGTTCTTCGCGTACTCGTAATCCTCGAGAGTACGCACGCCCGGACGCGAAAACGCTATCGAAAGTATTGCCAAAAAGTCAAATATCAGTCCGCCTACAAGTATCTGCAAAGGCGTCAGCAGGTTAGTTTTCGTGAATATCGAGTACAGAACTATAAACAGTCTTGAAAACTGCACTCCTGCCATATACGCAAGCATATTCATCAGGTTTCTGTATATCAGCTTAGCCGTGAGTATGCTCTTCTCCACCGCGAGTATTCCGCCCTCTCCGCGCTTTCCCGTACCCGGGATTATTACGTCCGCCTTGAATTTAAGAGCGTCCGAGCCGGTTGCACGTTGTGCGGCCTCGGGCTGTCCGATTTTCGATCTGCGTTCGGGAAGCTCAGCGTGCGTGTATCCGATGTCCGCGCATTCAAGCACCGATATATCCGAAAGCGAGCCTGCACAGTAGGCAACATTGTAGCCGTTTTCGCGCAGTGTCGTTATTATTTTCCTCAGTGACGCGTTTTTAAGTCCCATGTACACCGAATAGGCGTGTACCGTCGCTCTCAGCGTTTCGTCGGTCATACTTTCAAACACGCGCTCTGTAAGCACATCGCGCTCGTCGGTACATATACCGAGACTTTTCGCAGTTGCAAGATCCTCGCTGGACGCGCTCGGCGAATTGACTATCAGCTTGATGCCCGAATGTGTAAGCCTGTCGATAGTAAGCGCACAGCCGTCAAACAGCGGCGCTTTGAGTGCCATAAAGCCTATCAGCGTCATGTTTTTGCGCTTAAGCAATGCAAGCGCGCCGACATTCATTTCCTCGGGCGTTATCTCGCACACAGCAAGCCCGAGCACGCCTGTATTCACCTTTTCATACTCGGAGATCACAGATAACAGATCGACCTTCAGCTTTGTGTCGACCGGCAGGTCTGCCTCGCCGATGTTATATTTTCCGCACAGCTCGACGACCGTTCTCGCAAAGCCGCGGACGTATGCGTAAAGCTTTCCGCCTGTTTTTACTACCGAGTATTCAAGCGATGCCGCACCGATCGCACTCTTATGCAGGACGAGCGGATACTTGGAATCGAGTCCGATATTATAAAGCTCGTACCTTTTCGCACATTCGAGTATCGCTTCCTCATCCGGTGACGGCACACGGTCGGGCATACCTTCCCTTGAAAGAGAAGAGCGCATGTACATGCCTGTTGTTATTACCGCCGCCTCGATAAGCTGTACGAAGCTGTTATCAGCCTTGTCGTAGTCCTTGACGCGGAATATCTGTCCGTGTGCATACATCGCGTCGACAGTCTTGTTCCGCTCTGTGAGTATTCCGTCCTTTTTGAATATGACGCAGTTGATATCGCGCAGCTTTTCTATCGCTGTAATGTTCTTGAGTATCACGCTGTTATCAGAACTTTTACGCTTGTACGTGCGCGCACCGAAAAGTCCGCAGGCGACGATTATATAGCCGAACGCGGTATAGAACTCGGTCATCGCGGCAACAGCGAGCGACATTCCGCCGAGGAAAATCTCATAAAGCCCGCGTGTGTTCAGTCCTGTCACTATTTCAAGAAACATTATCACAAAGACCATCGCAAGCATAAGAAGGCTTATCTTTGAACCGTATTTTTTGAGCATTATGAACACATCAAGGCTGTCATGATCAAAATACAGCTCGTTATTCTCGGTACGCGATACGAGCGTGTTCTCGC
Organism: Clostridia bacterium; assembly: GCA_017482465.1. GTDB lineage: Bacteria > Bacillota > Clostridia > Oscillospirales > CAG-272 > UBA4717. The sequence goes on along the minus strand of JAFUMW010000070.1, from coordinate 2,623 downwards.
CTGTCTCCACCACGATCGCCCTCGCGCTTCCTTTCAGCACGACAGATGTTGCAAAGACTACGTTATACATATTCTCGTTTTTCACGTTGTCAAAAGCCGCCCCTTGGGGACTTTTGCGTACCGCCGCGGTGTTACCCGTCACGCCCTTTTCGGAAACGTAAAAGTTTTCGGCGGCTATTACGCGCGCGTCCGCCGGGACGATATCGCCCGCCTTGAGGTAGATAAGATCACCCGAGACAAGCGAATTCATGCTTGCGAGATAAAGGTGTCCGTCGCGTATCACCTTTGCGCCGGGAAGCGAGTATTCGCCCATACCCTCGAGCACTCTGTGCGCTTTGACATAGGTAAAGACTGTCACAAAGCAGTTTAATACGATTATGCCCGCAATGATATACGCGGTCACTGTATTCTGAAAGAGTGAGGCTATCAGCACGGCGAAGATAAGGATGACCGAAGACGAGTCGGACATTATATCCTTAAGGTATGACGAAAAACTGCCGTGCGGCAGTCTGAAAACGATATTCGAGCCGATCTTACGGCGTTTTGCCGCGGCGGCTTTTTTACTCAGTCCGTTCACAGTGCTGGTGGATAACTCCTTTTCAAGCTCCTGTTCGGACATTTCGTGCCAGTTTTTGTTCATTTATGTGTTTATCTCCGTATCAAGCTCCAGTAATTCTTTGACCGATGAAACGGTGTACTCTGTGCCGCATGCCTCAAATTCGCCCGGCTCTGCACAGCCCCATTTTACGCCGATACACTCAAGATTTGCCTGATGAGCTCCCATTACATCATACTTACGGTCGCCGACCATATATATGACCGGCTCGGGATCGGCATCCAGTATCTGCTTCTTTGCAAGCATGATAACGTCATATTTTGTTAGCTTGTCCTCGTCAAGTGATGGTGCGAATACACCGTCGAAGTATCCGCCGATGCCGTGCTCCTTAAGTATCATTTGGATAAAGCCTATAGGCTTTGACGAGCATATATAAAGCGAGCGATCGCGTGCTTTAAGCTCGGAAAGCATATCACGCACGCCGTCAAAAAGCTTATTCTCCTTTACGCCGAGGGTATTATAGCGCTCGCGGAAGTAATATATCGCCTTGAGCACCGCTTCCCTGTTTTCTCCAAAGAAATAGGGAAAGGACTCTGTAAGCGGCGGGCCTATGAACATCGGCTCCATCTGCTCATGGGTGAGCGTGTTGACAACGCCCATTTTATCAAGCGCGTACTCGACGCTTTTTATTACGCCCTCGTTGGTATTGCACAGCGTGCCGTCAAAGTCAAACAGGTAATATTTCATGCTCAGTCTCCGTTTTTCGTTACTCTTTATATTATACTTTATATTTATGTTGATGTCAACCGATAAAATAAAAAAGTACGCGAAGCCTTCTCCGCCTACGACCGAAGGTCGTTTGAGAAGGGGGACCGCGATAGCGGTGGATGAGGAGAGCATCAATATGAAAGATTATTTAGATTAATGTGCCTGTTTTAAGAAAAAAACTACTTTTTATCAACCCCAAAAAGAATAATTGCATTTATGTCAGTGGTCAATGCTCTCCTCATCCGTCTCTACTTCGCTTGCGAAGTTGTTGCCACACTTCTCCGCTGGAGAAGGCTCGGGTGCAATAAATTTGTACATTCCCACACTGTGTGAAGCGGATAAAAGCGTACGTTAGGCTTATTCCGGGCAGAGAAGGCAACAAAAAGTCCCCTCGCGTGAGGGGACTTTCGTGTCACTTTAAGAGTATAACGCTTTCCTTGTATACGGTAAGGCGTGTCGGGTCGGCGTCGGACTTTTCCAAGCTATGATCTTCGTCGATCGTGTAAACGCTCATGCCTTTGCAGGCAGGAAGTGTAAGCTCGCAGCTGTTTTCGGTCTCGTTGGCGATCAGCACCGCCCTATCACTGCCGTTTGACGCGGCGATGGCATAAAGACCGTCTGCGTCATGAGTAAGCTTGACCTGATCACCGAGCTTATAAAGCTCGTTAAACGCCTTGAAGCTCTGATAGCACACATACGGCTCGTAGGTTAACGGACTAAACATACCCGCGTAATCACCGATACCGATGCGCGCATCATAGAAGTTGAGCATATAGGTCTTTTTATTCTGCTGGGCGCACATCATCGCCGCATAGCGTGCCGCAGAGGTCACCGAGCCGTGGTACTTGCGCGAGTGCGCGTTATTCCATTCGTTAAGATGTGTTTCAAGTCCGGCGTATCCGTACTCGTACAGTTTCTCGTCAATGAAATCCGCCATTATTTCGGTTTCGGCTGTTGACGCGTAGCTGTGCCAGCTGAAAAAGTCGATCGGGCAATTATTTTCCTTTACATACGCGAAAAATTTTTCGAAGAAGGTTACAAAATACTTTGATCGGGTCTCACCGATACCGCCAAAGTTATCAAGCAATGCCCAGAACCCGCAAGAGGCATAACCGCCTACATTTATGTTGCCTCCGAAGCAGTTCTTGAGGTGCTTCGACGCGGCTTCATACAGTTTGAAATAATCCTCCATTGTACCGTTCCACATCGGATTTTCGTTAACATCGGTACCGTTGTCATTATCGGGTTCGTTCCAGATTTCCCAATACTTTATTCCAAAGTGAAAGCCGTCTGCCCAGC
>JAFUMW010000069.1 GCA_017482465.1 Clostridia bacterium | reverse complement strand
TCTTACTCTTTCAAGGATCCTGCAAACGCAGAACACAAGATCTTTGACTATCAGCTTTGGGAACCCGGTTATATCCAGTATGATAAGTTCGAGCTTATCAACAACGGAAATCTCCACTTCAAGTATCAGCTTTCTATTATGTCCAACGAGACTCTCACAGAGCTTGCTGACGTAATAGATGTATACTACATCGAAAAAGCACCCGCATCTGTAACAAGAGAGAGCTTCACAGACACAAACAAGCTTGGTACTCTTTCGAGCATTCTTGCAAACGGCGGTCTGCTTATCAAGGGTGACACAAACGATTTTGAGGATGCTATAAACGACGGCACAGCTGACACGATTTTCACCTCTTACATCGCGCTCAAGATGCAGGAATCTGCAGGCAATACTTATCAGAACATGCCTCTCTACAAGGATGAGACTGACGGTACAGCAGGCTTCTCTGTAAAGCTTGAGGCTACACAGTACACCTACGAGGAAGACAGCTTTGACAAGAACTACGATGAAAAGGCAGAGCTTCCTGTGCTTGTCAGCAGCGCGGCAGAATTAGCTGAAGCTCTTACGGCAGGCGAAACCAACCTCACTCTCAGCGCAGGAACTTATACGCTTCCTAATGCAATCAAGAACAAAACCGTTACCCTTTCCGGTACAAAGGATACTGTGATCGACGTTACCGGCGGTCTCACCTACATCAATGGTGCTTCGGTCACTTTCGACGGCTTGACTATTAAGAGCAAGCCCGGCACCGGTTATAACTATGGCTTTGCAGATGCTAAGGACTCTGTTTTCAATAACTGTACAATCGAAGGTTCTCTGGGCCTCGATTACTCCTCTGAGTTCAACAACTGCGTATTCAACATTTCCGGCAACAACTACAATATCTGGACTTGGGGTGCAGGCACTGCCACCTTCAACGGTTGTACATTCAACTGCGACGGTAAGGCTATGCTTGTTTACGCAAATGTATTGGACAATGGCACGACACATCAGACCGTGAACATTACCGATTGCGTATTTAACGACAATGGTGATGATACCGTTACCGGTAAGGCTGCAATCGAAATTACCAACACTTACACTCCCATTAGAACCTATGACGTGATTATCAATAACACCACTGTAAACGGTTTTGCTCAAACTGTTCCCGGTGTAGGTGATTTCAATGCTACTTACGGTAGCGTTGCAGGCTCTGACATTGGTACTAATGTATGGGGCAACAAGTGTGAGCTGCCTAACACCCAAATCAACGTTGTTATTGACGGTGTAGATGTTTACTAATCATAATTTGTGAACTCTATCCGAGTGAACGGCAACTCTTGTAACAAGCAGCATAGCAAATGCAGCTGTTATAAGCTGATCACATTAAAATTAAATCTCCCCGTACAGGCTTGTACGGGGAGTTTTTTGCTGAATTATTCTACATGATTGCATTTTTGTACCGTTAATTAACAAAATGCGTTTGATTATTTGTCTAAAAGTAACATTGACTAAACAATACCAATATGGTATAATCGTTTGCGTGTGGCAAATTCTGCCATTAAGTGTATAGTAAAATCATCAGGAGGAAAAGACGATGAACAACACAAAACGCGCATTATTTTTAAGCGTTGTTTCAATGCTTCTTTGCATTGTTATGCTTGCAGGTACAACATTTGCATGGTTTACAGACAGCGTTGAATCAACAGGTAACATTATCAAGACAGGTGAACTTAAGATCGACCTTGTTCACACTGATGCTGATGGCAAATCTTACTCTTTCAAGGATCCTGCAAACGCAGAACACAAGATCTTTGACTATCAGCTTTGGGAACCCGGTTATATCCAGTATGATAAGTTCGAGCTTGTAAATATGGGTAACCTTCACTTCAAGTACCAGCTTTCCATCATGTCTGACGCGACTGTTACCGAGCTTGCTGACGTTATCGACGTGTACTACATTAAAGAAGCACCTGCAAGCGTAACAAGAGATAGCTTCAAGGCTGAAAACAAGATCGGCACACTTGCAAGCATTCTCGCAAACGGCGGTCTGCTTATCAAGGGTGACACAAACGATTTTGAGGATGCTATAAACGACGGAACTGAAGATACAGTTTTCACCTCTTACATCGCGCTCAAGATGCAGGAATCTGCAGGTAACGATTATCAGGATATGCCTCTTTTCGACGGTACAGCAGGCTTCTCTGTAAGACTTGACGCTACACAGTATACATATGAAGAGGACAGCTTCGACAAAAACTACGACGAGAAATCCGAATACCCTGTAACCTCTCTTGACGAGCTTGATGACCTTTTAAGCTCGGGAGAAGACGTTGTGCTTGGCTCTGATATGACATTCAGCGCAAATGAAACCACTGCAAACAGCGGTTATGCGGCAACAGGTGTTTCGGTCAAGGGCGGCGTGTTTGACGGTAACGGTAATACTGTAACGGTAAAAGACGCAAACAGCACATGGGCTTGTGCTATTCATACTACCGGAGGAACGATCAAAAACGTAAAGGCTGCCGGTGCTATGCGCGGTATCTTCATGGGAAGTGCAGAAGCTGACCTATACATCGACAACGTATCATTTGATACAATTTACACCTTCAACTCTGACGGAGGTAGCAAGGATTACGGCGTATACATTTCCAACTCGACAATGAACGGTTGGACAAGCTACTCCAACGTTCATAAGGAAGTAGTATTTACCAACTGCGAATTTACCGAGGGTAACGGATACGCATTCCTCAGAGCATACAATGACACCGCATTCAAGAACTGCCACTTCGACGCAGACGTGCAGTTTGAAGTACAGGTTAAGTCCGGTGCAGTTGCAACATTTGAAAACTGCTACTACGGCGATACTCTTATCACAGCTGAAAACATTACAACTATCGGTTTGCTTTACAATACCGACGCTTCGCTTGTTGAAGTTAAGTAATTCAGCATAATTAAAAAGCGAGTCTGATTTACAGACTCGCTTTTTTGTATTTACTTATGCTTCAGCCTTCTTAGCCTCGTCTATGATCTTCTGTGCTACGTTAGCGGGAGCTTCCTCGTAACGTACGAAGTAGAAGGTGAATGAGCCGTAGCCCTGCGAGAGAGCACGGAGTGCGATCGTGTAGTCAGCCATTTCAGACTTCGGGACTTCTGCTGTTACTATCTGATAACCCTTCTTGTCATGTGATGCTTCCATGCTGAGCACGCGTCCGCGGCGCTTGTTGATATCGCCGAGTACATCACCCATCATATTATCGGGAATGAGCACATTAAGCTCACCCACAGGCTCAAGGATAACAGGGTTAGCCTTTGCGAGACCGTCCTTGTATGCAAGGCTGGCAGCTAACTTGAACGCCATTTCTGACGAGTCAACGTCGTGGTACGAGCCGTCGTAAAGGTTAGCAGCAAGTCCTACTACAGGATAACCTGCGAGAACACCGTGTGCCATAGCTTCTAAAAGACCCTTTTCAACTGCGGGGAAGAAGCCCTTCGGAACAGCACCGCCGACAACGCTTTCGGTAAATGTGAGTCCGTCGCCTTCGCCGGGACCGAATTCAATACGCACGTGGCCATACTGACCGTGACCGCCCGACTGCTTCTTGTGCTTTCCTTCAGCCTGTACCTTCTTCTTGATCGTTTCGCGGTAGGGAATGATCGGAGCTTCAAGTGTTACCGATGTGCCGAAGCGCTGCTTGAGCTTTGCCGATACCACATCAAGGTGAATGTCACCAAGACCCGAGATAAGAAGCTGCTTTGTCTCAGCGTTGTTTTCATACTTGATCGTAAGGTCTTCTTCAAGAAGCTTTGTGATACCCGAGGATATCTTATCCTCGTCGCCCTTAGCCGCGGGCTTGATAGCCATTGTATAGAAAGGCTCGGGTACGTTTACGGGAGCGTACTTGATGCTACCCGAAGCTGTAAGAGTGTCGTTTGTATTTGTAGCAGTAAGCTTTGCGATCATACCGATGTCGCCGCATGCAAGCTCGTCTACCTCTGTCTGCTTCTTTCCGCGGATAGTGTAGATCTTTGCGAGCTTTTCGCTTGCTTCGGATGTGAGGTTCTTGAGCGTCATATCGCGCTTGAGAGTACCGCTCATTACCTTGAAGTAGGACATTTTACCTACGAACGGGTCAGCGACAGTCTTGAATACGAAGATGGAAGTATCGCCTTCGGGATTGATCTCAACATCGTCGCCCTCGACGCTCTTTTCGACCTTGCGTGCGGTAAAGCGCGGGAAGGAGTCAACGATCGTGTCAAGCATTCTTCTGATACCCCAGAGTCTTGTTGCCGATCCTGCGAATACGGGAACGATATCGCCGTGGATGATACCCTCGTGGATAGCGTTGACAGCTTCTTCGTATGTAATCTCTTCTTCATTGAAGAACTTGTCAAGAAGAACGTCATCTGTCTGTGCAATAGATTCGAGAAGCATGTTGCGGTATTCGTTGGCACTGTCCATAAACGCGGGGTCGATATCTCTGTATTCCGCACCGCCGTCATCCGTGTACCAGATACCCTTCATGTTGATAAGGTTAACAAATCCCTTGATCTTACCGTCTATTGTCTGGGGAATAACGATAGGGCATATGCTTACGCCGTATTCTTCCTTGAGCTGGTCAAATACACGTGTGAAGCTTGCTTCCGGGTCATCAAATTTGTTGATGAAGAACGCCTTGGGGATGCCTGCCTCGGTAGCATAGTCCCATGCAAGGTCTGTACCGACTTCAACGCCTGCCTTAGCATTAACAGCGATGATCGCGCTGTCCGCAACGCGTACAGCTTCTTTTACCTCACCTACAAAATCAAGGTAACCGGGAGTGTCTATAATATTTATTTTTACGTCGTTCCAAACGAGGGGAGCGATCGTTGTTGAAAGCGAATAACCTCTCTTTATTTCTTCGGGATCAAAGTCGCAGACTGTGTTGCCTTCTGTAACCTTGCCGAAACGGTCGGAACAACCTGCAACGTGAAGCATAGCTTCCGCTATTGATGTTTTACCGTCTCCGCTGTGTCCGAGGAGAGCAACGTTACGAATTGTTTTTGTGGTAAATTTGTTCATGGGCGTGGTGCTCCTTTATAAAAAAATGATTTGTGAGCAAATGAATTCAGGGCTATCTATTACATTTAGGTCAAAATATACAAAATTGTCCGAGAAAAAATTTGCATTACGTATATATTATACATTATGGTTTCGTAAATTGCAATATGTTTTGGTAAAAAAGCGCAATTATCATAAAAAAACATTTCGATTTTGTTGATATTGCATAAATATTGGCGGCGGGTGATACCGACCTACACGGTCGGTGAAGATGTCGGGTACATTTTTTGCAATATATCGGTGCAATTTTCGCAATTTACATTGCAAATCATATATTATATAATGTAATAAAAAAGATCACACCAAAAGGAGGGGTGCTGCTTGAATTTAGCTTTCGCCGGATTCAGACACGCGCATATTATCGGACTGTACAGATCGGCGGCTCAGAATGCACGGGTCAATATACTCGGATGCTATGAAAGCGACCGGCAGGCGAGAAAATGCGCCGAGAAAGAGCAGGGTATAAGCTTCAAATACGAATCCTATGAAGATATACTTTCCGATAACAGGGTCGATGCCGTAGCAATAGGCGATTATTACTCGCGCCGCGGAAAAATGGTGATAGAAGCACTGAAATGCGGCAAGCACGTGATCTGTGACAAGCCGATCTGTACCGATATAGGTGAGCTTGACGAAATAGAGCGGTTGTCACACGAAAAAGGACTTAATGTTTGCTGTATGCTCGATCTGCGCTATATGCCTCAGACAGAAAAAGTGAAAAAGCTTGTAAAAGAGGGAGCAATAGGGCAGGTGCACATAATTTCATTTACCGGTCAGCATTGTCTTGACTACGAAAACCGTCCCGGCTGGTATTTTGAAAAGGGCAAGCACGGAGGAACGCTTAATGATATAGCAATACACGGAATTGACCTCGTGCGCTATATAACCGGCAAGGATCTCACCGAGATAGATTATGCAAAAACATGGAACGCGTTTGCTTATAAAACGCCTGATTTCAAGGATTGCGGACAGCTTGCGGCGCGCTTTGACAGCGTTTCCGTAATGGCTGATGTCTCATATTCCGCTCCGAAGTTTTCCGGAACTCTTCCGACCTATTGGGATTTTAAGTTATGGGGAAGCGACGGAATGATAAGCTTTAATTTTGCAGAGCCTGTAATAAAGGTTTACAAAACGCTTGAGATAACCGTCGAATGTGAGCAGACCGCGATCGGGTATCTTGACGCGTTTGTCGATGAGATAAACGGAAAGCAGACCAAAATGAATACAGCTGATATTTTAGCGTCGCAAAGACAAACGCTTCTTATACAAAAATATGCAGATGAAAGGAATGACTGAACCTTGAGTATGATAAAAGAGATAAACGCAGGTAATTTAAAGGTAAAAATATTTAATACAAGAGCCGAGATGGGAAGATGTGCCGCTAACGAGGCGGCGGCTTGCATAAGAAAACTGCAGGAACAAAAGGATGAGATAAACATGATCTTCGCGGCGGCACCGTCGCAGAATGAAACTCTTGCCGAGCTTGTTTCAAGCGAAGGCATCAAGTGGGAAAAGATCAACGCATTCCATATGGATGAGTACATCGGTATCAGTGCGGACGCGCCTCAGGCTTTCGGTAATTTTCTTAAGGAGAGGATCTTTGACAAGCTTCCTTTTAAGTCTGTAAACTACATATATGCCGACGGCGAAAGCTATGAGGATACATGTAAGCGTTACAGCGATCTTATAAAGTCGCATCCTATCGACATAGTATGCCTTGGTATCGGAGAGAACGGACACATTGCGTTCAATGATCCGTGGGTAGCCGATTTCAACGACAGCGAGATTATCAAGAGGGTGGAGCTTGACAATGTCTGCCGCAATCAGCAGGTAAATGACGGTTGCTTTAAGACACTTGAGGATGTGCCGACTCACGCGCTCACGCTCACTGTACCGACGCTTTTTAACGCAGACTATCTCTTCTGCACCGTACCCGCCAAAACAAAGGCAGAGGCGGTATACAACACTGTGAACGCCGAGATAAACGAGGATGTTCCCGCTGCAATAATGAGAAAGCATAAGAACGCTGTCATGTACTGCGATAGTGACAGTGCATCAAAGCTGTTATAAGGGGGACATATGTTCAGAGTAGGTATTATCGGTGTCGGAAACATGGGCTCGGGACACCTTAAAAATTTTATTGACGGCAAGATAAAAGGCGCTAAGATTACTGCACTGTGCGATATTGACAGGGAGAATCTGTACAAGCACAAGGATAAGCTTGATGCTGACGTAAGGTACTTTGAAAGCTCTGACGAGCTTATAAACTCAGGTACGGTTGACGGTGTCGTCATTGCAACACCCCACTACGATCATCCGACTATAGCAGTAAAGGCGTTCAACGCAGGACTTCACGTGTTCTGCGAAAAGCCTGCCGGAGTTTACACCAAGCAGGTAAGAGAAATGAACGAAGCGGCACAAAAAAGCGGCAAAGTCTTTCAGGTAAACTTCGTTCTTCGTACCAATAACACGTACAGAAGGATCAAGGAGCTGATGGATCAGAATGCAGTTGGCTCACTCAAGCGCGTTACTTGGATAATCACCACGTGGTACAGAACGCAGAGCTACTTCAATTCGGGCGGCTGGCGCGCTACCTGGGCAGGCGAGGGCGGCGGAACACTGCTTAATCAGAATCCGCATCAGCTTGACCTATTCCAATGGTTCTGCGGAGTACCGAAACGCGTAAGAGGCTTCTGCTATTTCGGAAAGAACAGAGATATTGAGGTCGAGGACGAGGCAAGCGCATACTTCGAGTACGATAACGGCGCGGTCGGTATTTACACGACCTCGGTAAGCGAGTGTCCCGGAACTAACCGCCTTGAGATAGTGGGAGACCGCGGCAAGCTTGTGTATGAAAATGACAAAATCAAGCTTTATAAGACAAGCGTGAGCGACGCTGAATTTAATAAGACCTGTACCGATCTTTTCGGTAATATCCCGTATACCGAGGAAGAAATAGAACCCGAAAAGAGTGACGTAAACGAGGGCCAGGCACAGATGATAAGCAACTGGGTTGACGCTGCCGTAAATGGTGCAGAGCTTATTGCACCCGGATATGAGGGAATCAACAGCCTCTCGATCTCTAACGCTATGCATCTTTCGACCTGGAACGATGATTGGGTAGAGCTTCCTCTTGACGAGGACGAGTTTTATAACAAGCTTCAGGAAAAGATCAAAGGCTCGACCTATGTTAAAAAGACGGTCGAGAAGATAAACGCCGACATGAACAGCTCATACAGCAAATAAAAAACAAAAAGGATCTTCATTCCGAAGATCCTTTTTGTGTGCAATATAATATCCTGTGTGTATCCTTCGCAGTCCGATCAGGTGGAATAATATGCAGAGCCAAATTCACTGTCTTCAAGTACAACTGCTTTTATCGGTAGGTATTCGCCGTCAAGCATTTCCATGTGAAATTCAACCTTGCGTGAGGGAACAGTCTTGGAAAAATCTGCCCAGAACTGTACGGTCAACACGGTTATGCCGTCGCGTATTTCTTCCGAAAGCACAGTACGTACAGGAGTTGACTTACCGCGTCCGATCAGATTATATCCGTTTTCGCTTTTGTAAAGCGATTTTTCAAGCTCAAGTGTGTCGCCGTCAACACCGAGATATTTTTTTGCATAATCGCGTATCTCTTGTTCTGAACGTGCGTCGTAATTCCCGGAAAGCGCATGCAAGCGAGCCACAATAAATTCGCTTAGTCCGAACTGACGTCTGCCCTCAGCCTCTAAGGATGAAAAATCTCTGTCAGAGCCTAGTGTATCAATGTAGCTAACTGCCAACGAGATTGTTTCCCCGGAATAGTTTTTGTACCATTTGAAATCATCTAACGAAGTGAATAACAAATATAAGCCTTCATCGAAAACTATCTTATGCGTGCCGGGTGTAAAAAATGTGCTGTTGCTCGCGAGCACTTCGATTTCAAGCACCGGATACGTCCTTGTTACAGTAGGGTCATCATCGGCGGGAATGTTCTCGGAAAGAAGTCGGTAGCTACCGATCTTCAGACTGTTGATGCTATCATAAACAGAGGCGTCTACACCGCATATCCTTGCAAATTCTTCCGCGTCCGAGTTTAATAATGCACAGATTGCATCATATTGGCTTACAAGTCCGTCAAATCCAAGCTTGTTCCATTCATCCTCAGTCGGAGGTGTCCATTCAGCGATCGCTGTGCTTACTTCAATATCCGTTGTATCAAAAGAAACAGTGGGTACTGTAGAATCTTCACTGACAGTGGTGTTATTCTGCTGACATGAAGTGAGGATAATTGTTGCGGCGCATATCAATAACAGTGAAAGAGTGATCTCGATGAGCTTACTTTTACAGATCATGAGTAATCCTCCTTATAAGAGCGAAAATATTATCAATGCAATACAAGATAAAGTAAATAAAATCATACCGGTGTTCAGGTATATGACCCTTGCACTTGTTTTCATCGGAAGCTCCAGCTCGGCCTGTTCCCATTTGATCTTGCTCTTGTACATGAATATCAAAGCTATACCTACGGTCCAGAGCATCAGTACAAACAGGAAATATAACAGATAGGCATACACTCCGAGTGCCATAATATATGTCGATACCACCGAGCCGAAAAAGTTGATAACTGCATGCAATATTATAGTGTAGCGAAGCCGTCCGGTACGGATGTAAATGTATGCAAAGACCCATCCCAGAGCGAAAGCGTAGAAGAATTGGTACAGGTTCATGTGAAACAGTCCGAAGGTAAGTGCGGAGAGGAAAACAGCATTCTTTTCGCCGTATTTTCTTGTTCTGTCGATGATCTGCTTTCGAAAAAGAAACTCCTCGATAACAGGTGCGATCACGGCAACGATTATATAGGCAAAGGGATGAGCGTCCATAACGAGGTTGATGACCTCGTTTTCCGCCCTGCCGCCCGAAAGAAGCAAGGAGAGAAGCGTACCGATGATGTTTCCCGTGTAAGTTATAGCAAAAGAGATAGGGATCAACGCGAGAAGATCGAGGGCTTTAAGCACACGCGATTGCGGCGCCTCCGGTCTTATCTTTCTAAAAATAAGTAAACATACGGGAACTGCGACAAGATACATCGGTACAAACGAAATACCCCATACCCACCATGAAGAGGAGGTAAGGCTTTTCATATTCGGCAGAAGTTCCGCGAACACAAGCAGGATTGACTGCAACAGATATGTAACAGCTATAATACAAAACAGACCCAAGCCGATACGAGAAAAGACCTTTTTGGCTTTTTTGAAGTCATACGCGGGCTCTGTTGAGACAGTTAAGTCAATATTTTCGTTCATGTGATCACCTCGCTTATCTGATTAATGTATTGGTATTTAACTAAATTCATTATATCGTGTGAGTAGCACGACACTCTCGACATGGCCGGTTCTCGGGAAAAGATCGTACGTGTACACGTCACCCGCGCCATATCCGTGTTTTTTGAACTCAACGATATCTCGGGCAAGCGTGTCCGGGTTGCAGGATATATACACCACGCGATCTGGCGAGTTTTCGGCAATGTCGCGTACCACGCTTGCATCAAGTCCCTTGCGCGGCGGGTCAACGACGACTATAAGCCTGCCGTCACCCCTATCTTTGATAAAGCTGTCAAAATGCGCGGCGTCCGCGGCAAGAAATTTAGCCGACTCAAAGCCGTTGATCTCAGCGTTTGTACGCGCGTTTTCTATCGCTTCGGCGACTATCTCGACACCGTATAATTTTGTTTTTCTGTCGGCGATGCTCATGCCTACAGTACCGACACCCGAGTACAGATCGACGAGTATGTCACCCTTTTCAAGCGCGGCAAGCTCGCCTGCCTTTGTGTACAAAAGCTCGGCGGCGCGCCTGTTTACCTGATAGAACGCACTTTTGGATATCCTGAAATCGCGACCGCAGAGAGTGTCTGTGATATAGTCCTTGCCCCAAAGCAGACGGTAGTTATCCGATAAGATTACGTTGGTGTTTTTCTTGTTTATGTTAAGCAAGATTCCGGTGAGCACGGGACATTTTTCTCTCATATAAGCACAAAATTCGGTTTCATCGGTAAGCTTGTCCCCGTTTATTACAAGGCAGAGCATAACATCGCCGCTGATCTCGCCGTGTCTGAGGTAGATGTGAAGTATGCAGCCCTGTCCGTTTTCTTCGTCATATACGCTGACACCGCTTTTATGGATATACTCACGCAGAGCGGATACGACTTCGGTAAAGACCGACGGTGCAAGCTTGCACTCGTCGATGTCGGCGATCTCATGTGTGCGTCCGGCGTAGAAGCCTATCTTGACCTTGCCGGTCTTCTTATCAAGCCCGACAGGATACTGCGCCTTGTTGCGATAGCCTTCGGTAACACCTGTACCGACAGTCTTGTGTACGGTAATATTGTCAAGTCCTGCACGCTTGAGTGCTCCTACAACATAACCGCGCTTCAACTCAAGCTCGAAATTATATTCTATATGACGGCTTACGCATCCGCCGCAGCGCTTGAACACAGGGCAGTCGTTTTCGCACCTGTGATCCGATGCTTGTATAAGCTTGTCTATCATTGCTACCGCGTAGCTTTTAGCCGTTTTTATTATTTTTACATCGGCGATATCGCCGGTGACACCGCCCTTGATAAAGGTTGCGATGCCGTCGATTTTTGCGATACCGTCGCCGAGGTTGTTTACGTCAATTACCTCGGCGCGGTATATTTTTCCTTTTTCAAGCATTAACGCTTATTCTCCTGTTATTACGAATAGATCGCATTTACAATACGGTCGGAAATGTTGAACGGAGTTCCGAGCATATGCTGGAGATAGAACATAGACAGATGATTTACAGGGTCGATTATCATCTGTGAGCCTGCCGCACCGCCCCAGCCAAACTCGCCGAGAGGGCAGGGGCGAAGGCTTGCGCCTCTGTCAAGATGTGTGCGTACTCCGAGTCCGTAGCCGTAGCCGGGTTTGGCAAAATCCGAGAAGCGTACGGGGTCGGTAAACTGATTTTCCCGCATGAGCGAGAGCATATCCTCGCTTATTATTCGCGCGCCGCTCGCGCCTATACCGCCGCAGGCGAGCGCGTCGACAAATTTTCCGTAATCGGTAAGCGTGGAAAGAATACCCGCGCCGCCGCTTTCGTAGCCTTCGCCGAGCTTGTACGGACAGGCAGTTGTTATCTTTTCGGCTCTGCCGAGCTCACCGTTGTATCTGTATTGACACATAAGACGCTTTTTCTGCTCGTCATTTAAGACGAATGTGCTGTCAGACATTTCAAGCGGGTCGAATATATTTTTCTTCAGATATTCTCCAAAGCTCATGCCCGAAACGATCTCGATCAGCGCACCGAGAACGTCGTGGCAGAGGCTGTACTTGTAGTGCTCGCCGGGATCAAAGCCGAGAGGCTGCCATGCAAGCGCGCGTATCGTTTCAACCGTAGGGCAGGCGCCGTTGTTTTTCTCACGCGTGTTGCGTATCGGCGCGCTGTTCAGATCGTAATCAAGACCTGCAGACATAGTGAAAAGAT
>JAFUMW010000068.1 GCA_017482465.1 Clostridia bacterium | reverse complement strand
GCTCTTCGGGAAGGTCGTAATAGAAATCGCGGGTTGAAAGATCTGATGGGATTCGTTCGTTGTTGATCATAAAAATCTCCCTGATATGTTAGTGAAAGGAAAAACAATGAATAGTTTCGGAAAAACGGTGTTTAACGGCTGTGCAACCGCACTGATCACCCCGTTTTCACAGGGCGCAGTCGATTACGCGAGCCTCGGTGATCTGATAGAATTTCAGATAGCGAGCGAAGCCGACGCGATAGTAGTTTGCGGTACTACCGGAGAATCGGCAACACTCAGCGACGATGAACGCCGAAGTATAATAGCCTTTTCGGTAGATAAGGCAAAAGGACGCTTACCGGTTATAGCGGGTACCGGATGCAATAATATAGAAAAAGCCGTTGAACTGTCCAGATATGCGAGCGATGTCGGTGCGGATGCGGTCATGACGGTAACACCGTATTACAATAAAGCAAGTGCCGCGGGACTTATAAAAAGCTTTACAGCAATAGCAGACAGCGTGAACATACCCGTGATAATCTACAATGTCCCGTCAAGAACGGGTATAGATATACCGCTTGACGTATACGCCGTCCTTGCCGAGCACGAAAATATACGCGGTGTCAAGGAAGCAAGCGGCAATATAGTCACGGTCGAAAAAATTATCGAAAAATGCGGTGACAAGCTTGATATCTACAGCGGGAACGATGATATGACCGTTCCGGTGATGGCTGTCGGCGGAAAGGGCGTCGTGTCTGTGGTATCGAATATCGCGCCGAAAGCCGTACACGATGTGTGCGCGGCGTTTGACAGCGGAGATATCTCCAAAAGTGCGGAGCTGCAAAGCAGACTGCTTGAGCTGATCGACATCTGCTTTTTTGAGGTGAATCCGATACCGGTGAAAACTGCGGCGTCGCTTATGGGATTGTGTTCGGACGAAATGCGTCTGCCGCTGTGCGGACTTGACGAAAGTAAGCTTCAGAAACTGAAAACGGTTCTGAAAAAGTATGATCTGATATAAATCAAGGGCTGCCGCTTATCTGTGGCAGCCCTCTGACAGCTTTTACGCCTTTTCGATCTCGGCAAATGCCGCATCGAGATAGTCGTTTTCCATAAGCTCGAGCATACCCTTGTCCGAAAGAGCCGCGAGCTTCGGATCGATCGGTATTTTTGCAAGTACCTTAAGTCCGAATTTTTCAGCCGTTTCTTCAACGTGACTGTCGCCGAATACCTTGTATTCCTTGCCGCAGTCGGGACATTTGTAATAGCTCATGTTTTCAACGATTCCGAGTATCGGAATGTTCATCATCTTAGCCATGTTTACAGCCTTTGCCACGATCATGTTGGAAAGCTCTTGGGGGCTGGTCACGATAACGATGCCGTCAAGCGGGATAGACTGGAAAACCGTGAGCGGACCATCGCCTGTTCCGGGGGGCATGTCGATGTACATGTAGTCTACATCGTTCCATATAACATCAGACCAGAACTGCTTGATAACTCCCGCGATGACAGGACCTCTCCATACGACAGGGGTCTCCTTGTCCGAAAGCAAGAGATTTACGCTCATGACCTCGATGCCCGTCTTTGTTTCAAGAGGGAACATAGCGCCGTTTCCGTCACCTGTCACCTCACCGTTTACAGCGAAGATCTTGGGAATGGACGGACCTGTGATATCCGCGTCGAGTATGGCTGTCTTGTATCCGAGACGCTGTGTTGTGACAGCGAGCATGGAGGTAACGGCTGACTTGCCTACACCGCCCTTACCGCTGACGATTCCTATGACTTTTTTTATATTCGAAAGCTCGTGAGGCTGTTCGAGCAGACTCTGTTTTTCACGCGAAGAGCAGTTGGATGAACAGGTCGAGCAATCATGTGTGCAATTTTCTGACATTTTGATCTTCCTTTCAAAAAATTATTTATCAATACTATATTATATCACGAATTTTATAAAAAGCAAGGGGGCACAACAAATATTTTTGCAAATCGGATGTTATTATTTTTACGTATACCGAAAATATTGATAGGATGGTATGTGTGTCAGAACAGACTTCGGAGGGGGGCAGACCTTCTTGGTGTGGACAAATGTTTACAAAATCTTATGATTTTTGTTTAATTTCTCTTGTATACTAAAATCAATAAACGCATTTGAAAACAATTCCCAAGACGAGGATCTTTTAACATGAAAGAAAAAATAGCACGATTTATGTACGGCAGATACGGACTTGATAAGCTCGGTTACGCCATACTCATAACCTCAATGATACTTACTCTTGTCACGTCGATATTCGGCGGTGACGGTAACTATTTGTCAATGCTTTTGCTTATTTGGGAGTGCTACAGGTTTTTCTCCAAAAACATATATAAGCGCTCACAGGAAAACAGCAAATTCTGCGGTATCACCAAAAGCATAAAGAAAAAGCTCGGACTTATGAAAAATCAGCTCCGCGACCGTAAAACACACCGCTACTTTGATTGTACGACCTGCCGCAACACGCTAAGAGTGCCTAAGGGCAAGGGCGAGATAAAGGTAACATGCCCTGTATGCAAAACGGTCACTATCACAAAAACATAAATAATTTAAAATACTATTTACTTTTTGCGCCGTATATGTTAAAATATTGGGTGGAATAATAGATGAAACAAAAACGGCGGTGATGATTTGGAACAAAATAACAGACAACCGAATAACATAAACAGAGCAGGTAACACGTCGCCCGCGCGTCGTCCCGTCACCGGTAATAATGCACGCGGACAAGCCCCTCAAAGCGGTAATGTAAGGAAAAATACGGCGCAGAATACGAGCGTCCAGAGACCTGCGGTGAAAAAAATATCTGCCGCACCGGGCACGGTAAGACCCGGGCAGACAGTTCAAAACGGAACGGTTTCAAAGCCTCAGACAGGAGTGCAGAGCAGAACGGGCACGACTGCAAGACAGCCTCAAGCACGTGCGCCTCAGCTGTCACGCGAAGAACGCCAAAGGCTGTTGTACGAGGAAAAAGCACGCATAAGACAGAAGCGCAAAGCGTTCTTTGACTATATCCTTTCGGTGTTTATACTGTTCGTTATATGCTTTGTTGCCGTGTCACTACTTTTCTGCGGTGCGTTTTTTGCCAATCTTTTTGCTCATAAAGAACCGGATACCAAGAACTATTCTCTTGTGCTTTCGGATTATGAAAACGATGCCGAGATACTTGACGGAAATGTCGTCAAAAACGGCAATACGAGATATGTCAATTTCTCACAGATAGCCGATTTTTACGGATTTGCAATGGTCGGAAGCATTGAAAACATGAAATATGTTCTGAAGGAAAGCGAAAACGAGACTGTGTCCTTCAGCCCGAACTCGGACAAGGTATATGTCAATGATGTGGCGGTACGTACCGACGGGCCTGCTTTTTACGAAAACGGCGACCTTTATGTAAGCGAAAATTTTGTAAAGGACTATATACTCGGACTTAATTTTGAGTCGGATACCGATAAGCGTAAATTTGCGATAGAGCGTGTATTGCTCAACCTTGTTGACGCAGACGGCAAGATAGCGGACGGTAAAGCCCCCGAATATGAAAATATAGAATTTGCGCTCAAAGCTCCGGTGATCACGGCGTCTATATCCGAAACAGACTCGGCGGTAGTGATGCCTACCTTCGAGTTTTACTCGAATATAAGTGCTTATGAAGAATATATGAATCCCGGAAGCACAACAGAGTTTCTGACCCTTGTGAATGAAGATAATAAGCTTTCCGAGGACTATATTCCGACAGGTCTGTCCTTGCTCAAATACGGTGAGGGAATGTATCTCAAGGAATATGCGGCAAAATCCTTTGAAGCGATGATGCTTGAAGCACAGGCGTGCGGAGTTACGGGAGTTACGGTAACACAGGCGTATGTAAGCTATGACGAATCGCAAAGCGCATATGACGAAGTCGTGGATAAGTATATAAACCTTCTCGGCAACGATCAGGCAAACCGTTACGCGGCGGCGACTGTTCCTCCTCCCGGTACGGATGAGCATCAGACCGGACTTGCTGTCGATCTCGGTCTCAAGGTAGGTGCTGAATTTTCATCCAGCACAGCGTTTGCATGGCTGTACGACAACTCATATAAGTTTGGTTTTGTATTGCGTTATCCGCCGAATAAGACGGATGCTACGGGGCATATGTACAAGCCCGAGCAGTTTAGGTATGTCGGCAGATACCATGCGGTACGAATGAACGCTCTCGGACTTACTCTTGACGAATATGCCGAATATCTCGGACTGTAAAATTTACAAAAAAATCGCCCGTGCGGGCGATTTTTTTGCTTTGCGTCCTCATTTGTCGAAAAAATACGCCAAAAGATCGCGCAAAAAAAGACAAATGTTGTTTTATTTCGACAAATATTTTTTTACGTACTCGGAAATTCTTGACAAATAAAATCAAATTACATATAATAATAGTACCGTTGTGTTAAAAGGAGAATGACCAGTGCAGTTAAAGGTTGTAAAATTCGGCGGAAGCTCGCTTGCAGACGCCGCACAGTTTAAAAAAGTATATGATATCGTAAAGTCCGACAGCTCCAGACGTTTTGTTGTTCCGTCGGCGCCGGGTAAGCGTTCCAAGGACGACACAAAGGTTACGGACATGCTCTATATCTGCTATGATATGGCGGCAAGTGGTGACATTATCGACGAGTAT
>JAFUMW010000067.1 GCA_017482465.1 Clostridia bacterium | reverse complement strand
ATATATGTTTAGATACAAAGTACCCACATTTTCAAAATCAATACCTTCGAATATAAGTCTTCTGAAATTATATATAAAATTTGAGGATGACGCATACTTATACGTATCGTAAATGTTACCCTTGTCATCTTCAAGCGTGAAAACAAATGTTTCTCCGACATCGCTTCTGTCGGTGTAGTAGGTATCAAGCTTGTCTAACGTACTGTTGTTGTAGCGTACCGTTATCTGAAGCTCACTGATCTCCGGCACGTAAGTATAATTGGATATATGATAATATCCGTCTTCGTCTATAGATTCGGAAAGCTGATGTGACATGACACTAAAGCTTTCGGGAGAAGCAGAGTATTCGTAAAGGGCGTTCTCGGTCCAGACATACCTGTTCATTATTCCGTAATTACGAGCAAGCAGCATTCTGCCGATAAGAAGCACATAAACTGCGGCAATCAGAAAAACAGCTATAAATTTGAATATTTTTCCGATTGTGAGCTTACGAAAAAAGCGCATCGGCTTTGATCTTTGAATGTCGGTCTTATTCGAGGTATTATTTTCGTGATTGTTCATTTTAAACTCCAAAACATTGCGGTCATACCGCGTTTAATTAATTACTATGCAATTATATCATACTTAAATATTAAATTCTATGTAAATTTTGTTAAAACACTTGAAAGTGAAAAAATAGCGTGATATAATATATGATGTATTGATATATGCAACGGCGCTTTTGCGTCTCCGTGCAAAGGAAGGATAATAACATGGAATATAATTTTTCAAATAAGCTTGCTTCGCTCAAACCGTCGGCAATAAGAGAAATTTTTAAAAGTCTGAGCGACCCGAGTATAATCTCACTTGCGGCAGGAAATCCCGCACCCGAAAGCTTTCCCGTAAAGGAGCTTGCCAAAATATCGGCTGATATTTTCGAAAACTCACCTGTAACGGCTCTCCAGTACGGTCTCACAGAGGGTTATCCCCCTCTTCGCGAGGCTGTGGCCGACAGACTTAAAAACAAGTTTTCGATCGGACGCGATTTTGACAGCACTGTCATTGTGACCGGTGGTCAGCAGGGAATCGAGCTTACATGTAAAGCATTTTGCAATGAGGGTGACACGGTCATTTGTGAAAATCCTACATTCATCGGTGCGCTTAATGCATTTCGCTCAAACGGTGCTAACACCGTAGGCGTTGAGCTTGAGGATGACGGTATCAATATCGAAAAACTCGAGGAAACGATAAAGAACACTAAAAATGTAAAGCTCCTTTATCTCATTCCTACTTTCCAAAATCCCGCCGGCATCACGACCTCTCTTGAAAAGAGAAAAAAGATCTATGAAATAGCGAAAAAATACCGGATCGTTGTTATCGAGGACAACCCTTACGGTGAGTTAAGATTTGCAGGCAAAGAAATACCGACTATTAAGAGTATGGACACCGAAGGTCTCGTAGTTTACTGCGGCTCGTTTTCAAAGATACTTTCAGCCGGTATGCGTGTCGGATTTATGTGTGCGCCCAATGAGATCATCTCAAAGGCGGTCGTTGCAAAGCAGGTAGAGGACGTACATACAAATATGTTCTTCCAGATGCTTTGTCACAGATATATGACCGAATGTGATCTTGACGCGCATATAGCAGGTATACGCGACATCTACAGAAGAAAGTGTACATTGATGCTTACCGAGCTTGAGAATAATATGCCCGAATGCGTTAAATTCACTCGTCCCGAAGGAGGACTGTTCATTTGGTGTACATTACCCGAATCGATAGATCTCGGCGAATTTGTTAAGGCGGCTATAGCGAACAAAGTAGCAGTAGTGCCGGGCACAGCATTCAATTGCGACACCGAAGCGCCCTCTAATGCATTCAGACTTAATTATTCGACTCCATCTGACGAGCAGATAGTAAAAGGCGTAAGACTTCTTGCTGAAACAGTAAAGCAGTTCCTCAATAAGTAAAGGTTGGTTATATACAATGGCAGAATTTTCAAACGACAAAAAAACTATATTCTCGGGTGTTCAGCCCAGCGGTAATCTCACTATCGGCAACTATCTCGGCGCTATCAAGAATTTCGCCGAGTTTCAGGACGAGTATAACTGTCTTTACTGTGTAGTTGACGAGCATGCGATCACAGTAAGACAGAATCCCGCGGAATTAAGGCGCCGTACATACGAAACGCTCGCACTCTATATCGCAACAGGGCTTGACCCTGAAAAGAACATACTTTATGTTCAAAGCCACGTGCCGTGTCACGCAGAGCTTGGATGGATACTCAACTGCTACACGATGTTCGGCGAGCTTTCAAGAATGACACAGTTCAAGGATAAGAGTGCCAAAAACGCCAATAATATCAATGCGGGACTTTTCACATATCCGACACTTATGGCAGCCGACATCCTTCTTTATCAGACCGATATCGTTCCTGTCGGAGTTGACCAGAAGCAACATCTTGAGCTTACGCGTGATATTGCCGAACGCTTCAACAGCGTTTACGGCGAGACATTTGTAGTTCCCGAGCCTTATATTCCAAAGCACGGAGCTAAGATCGCCTCACTTGCCGAGCCTACAAAGAAAATGAGCAAGTCGGACGAGAACGAAAACGCGGTAGTGCGAATACTTGATTCCAAGGATGCGATAATCCGCAAATTCAAGAGAGCCGTTACCGACTCCGATACTTGCGTTAAATATGCTGATGGTAAGGACGGTATCAATAACCTGCTTACTATCTATTCAAGCTTTACAGGCAAAACTATCGAAGAAGCAGAACGCGAATTTGAAGGTAAAGGCTACGGTGACTTTAAGCTTGCCGTAGGCGAAGCATGTGCCGACGCGCTTGCCCCTGTAAGAGCCGAATTTGACCGTCTTATCGCCGACAAGGCTTATCTTGAGGCTGTGATGAAGTCAAACTCGGAGCAGGCATACAGGATCGCCCGCAAGACGCTCTCAAAGGTTCAGAGAAAGCTTGGATTCACTCAAATCAGATAAGGATGTATTGTTGAAATGTTAAATGATGGACTTATGAACGGAGTGTGCGCTGTTTTGCTCGCCCTCCTGCTTGCATTCACACTGACACCCGCAGTGCGAGCTTTTGCTTATGTCATCGGCGCGATAGATGTTCCGCGCGATGCACGAAGGATGCATACGAGACCTATACCGCGTATAGGCGGACTTTCGATATTTTTGTCCTTTGTAATATCAACTCTAATATTCTGCGAGGTCAACACAACACTGTTAGCTATATATGCCGGCGGACTTCTTATCGTAGTAGTCGGTGTTATTGACGATATCAAGCCGATCAATGCATGGGTGAAATTCGCGGCACAGATAGTCGCCGCCATTGTTGCGGTACTCTGCGGAGTGAAGCTCGAATTTGTTAACCTTTTCGGCGAGTATCTCCATTTCGGATATTTTGCTGTTCCGCTTACTATATTGTGGATCGTAGGTCTTACAAATGCGATCAATCTGATCGACGGTCTTGACGGTCTTGCCTGCGGTGTATGTGCTATCAGTTCGATCTCACTTTTCTTTGTAACACTCATTAAGGGCGACCTGCAAAGTGCTATGATAACAGCTATACTTGCGGCGTCATGTCTCGGATTTTTGCCGTTTAACTCGAATCCGGCAAAGATATTTATGGGTGACACGGGCGCGCTCTTCCTCGGATACACGCTTGCCGTGTTTTCGATCGAAGGCGTTTTCAAGATGCATACAGTTCTTTCCTTCCTTATTCCGATATCGGTATTTGCGTTACCGTTATTTGATACATTAAATGCCTTTACAAGAAGGATATTGAACGGTAAAAGCCCTTTTTCACCGGACAAAAATCACCTGCACCACAAGCTTATAGAGCAGGGCTTCAGTCATAAGCAGAGCGTGTATATTATTTACGCTATATGTGCGATACTCGGTATTTCGGCTGTTACTTTCAGTGCCGATAATCCGGGAAAAGCGGTAATGATACTTGCAGTAGGATTTGCGGTGCTCGGTGTTTATCTGTTGCTTATATCAAAATACGGATTTAACTCCAAAGAGGGCTTCGGCATAGAAAGCGAAAAAATGGAAGAGATAGCCGCAGAGATAGCTAAAAAAAATAACGATAATAACGGTGAAGAATGAATAATAAGCAGGGAAAAAGCCAAAAACGTCATCCCGCAGGCGGCGGGATGACGGGAACTATAATTATAACTGTACTGATCACTTTGCTGTTTGCGGCAATGATCTATGTAATGTATGTTTTTAATATAGTATCTGTGTTCGACCTTTCCGAATACTTTTCCGACAAGACCGATAATTCCTCATTGTTAGATGATAACGGCGACCTTTATGATGACATGTTGGCTGTCGGCGATTATAATGATTACCAACTTATCTATAAGGTGACGCCTGAAGAACTTACTGCGATTTTAGCTGAATTTAAAACTGATACGAGCTTTACATTAGACGCCGAGATCGTAAATTATAATTCAAATCAAAGCCTTGTAACACGGATCGGTGCTACTCGTGACGGCGATACTTTTGAAATAAAAAAATATGTAGACGGCGAGCTTAGCGAAACTACGGTATCTGACGGAGAAACGGTTACAGTCACAGATGAGATCCGTAACAGATCCGCAAGGCATACAGCCGGTGAGAGCTTTGACTTTGAAGCTTTATGTTCCATACCGTCAACAGATGATCTTTCTTCGATATGTAAAGACATACTGGATCAAGGCGATAGCACCGTTACCGAATATGATATCTCCTTGGTCTCATCGGACGATCAAAGCTTGTATAAAGTCGTTTTTACCTATCCCGACATATCGCAAAGGGAAGAGTACTACATTTCTCCCGAGACCGAAATGATCGTCAATGCGTTTTCCTATTTCGGTGACAGCTTGTATTACAGGTATTCGCTTACACGATATACGGCAGACTAACAGCTTTTTCCGTCTCCTTTTGAGCCGAGAAGCAGATACGCAAGAGCACCCATCAGCATAAGGTTTTCTTTCGAATGCTCGCATCCGACATACAAGAATACAATGAGTCCGAGCAAGAGCAGATCGTCGTTGGATGCATTTTTCAAAAGAGAGTTATCAGTGTCCTTTTTAGAATGTCGGCAAATATTTTTTCTGACCTTATATTTATGTACGGCTTCATGCCTGTTATTTTGCCGCTCATTTTTCTCAAGCCGCTGATCTGTTTCGTGATCATCCTTGTTATCCGCGACGAGATTTCCGTGATAATTCGGCGGAAAGCGCCCGGGCATTGCAGTTCTTCTTACATACATACCTGTTCTCCCACATTTATTTGAAAAGATCTGTCAGGCTTATAACTTTGAGTATTTGCGTGACTGTTTCGAGCTTTTGTGCGCGGTCTCTGCTCAAAAACGGCTTTATAGCAAGCAAAAGACCTAAGCTTTTGCTTGAAAATTCGTCATGATGATTTATGTTACCGAAAGCAGGAAGCGCGGGTACTTCAAGCGATTTATTTTCGCTTTGAGCTATCTGCTCAAATGCTCCCGCAGGGACGGCTTCGTTTGATGTGACGTTCGTGCTTGAAAAGGTTTCTTTCGGCGGATCGCTTCCTTTGACGCCGAGACTCTTTACAAGGTTCATGATGCCTGCCATTGCTGTAGGATCGGATAACATGCTCATGAGCTTACGTTCGAGATTATTGTCTGATTCACTCATTCCGACCGCTCCGCTTTTTAGCCTCGTTAATTATCTTTCGTGCGTTTTCGTCGCCGATGACTTTCAGAGCTTCGTTT
>JAFUMW010000066.1 GCA_017482465.1 Clostridia bacterium | reverse complement strand
ATCTCAACAAACAAAAACCAGTACCATAAACCCACCCCAAACATAAACTAACCAGATCAATAACCCCAAACCCTCCCCAAACATAAACTGATCCCTAAAAATAAACGAAAGGCTTGGTCAAAAAATGGCGAAGAAAAAAACTACCCCCATCGAGCAGGTTGCAAGCGGCAAAACAGCGGAGATCACCAATCAACCTATAACCGATACTATTGTCACTAACTTCATGCCCTATGCCATGTATGTTATCCGTGACCGCGCCATCCCCGAAATCGACGGCTTTAAGCCGTCTCACCGTAAATTGCTGTATACAATGTATAAAATGGGACTTCTTACCGGCGCACGTACTAAAAGTACAAACGTAGTCGGCTCAACGATGAAGCTCAATCCGCACGGCGATGCCGCTATATACGAAACACTCGTAAGACTTACACGAGGAAACGAAACGCTTTTGCATCCGTTTATCGACTCAAAGGGAAGCTTCGGTAAACAGTACAGCCGCGATATGGCTTACGCCGCGGCACGTTATACCGAGGTCAAGCTCGAATCCTTTTCCGCCGAGCTTTTCGACGGTATCGACAAGAATGCGGTGGATATGGTCGACAACTACGACGCAACACAGCTTGAACCGTTGCTTTTGCCGGTCTCTTTTCCTAATATACTCGTTTCGCCGAACCTCGGTATCGCGGTCGGACTTGCAAGTAATATCTGCTCGTTCAACCTCGGTGAAGTGTGCGACGGTGCGATACAGTTGCTTAAAAGTCCCAACACGACTACCGACAAAATGCTCGATATAATAAAAGCTCCCGACTTCGCGGGCGGTGCTTTCCTTATCTATGACAGGGAAGCGATGAAGACCGTGTATGAGACCGGACGCGGTCCGATCAAGCTGCGCGCACGCTACAGCTACGATAAGTCAGCAAACTGTATCGACATAACACAGATACCTTACTCGACCTCGATCGAGCTTATAATGAATACGATAGCCGAGCTTGTAAAAGCAGGTAAGGCTAAAGAAATAAAGGACTTCCGTGACGAGATCGACCGTAACGGCTTTAAGCTTACTATAGATCTTGCACGCGGAGTTGACCCGGACAAGCTGATGGCAAAGCTGTTTAAGCTGACATCGCTTGAGGACAACTTCTCCTGCAACTTCAACGTCCTTATAGACGGCACACCGCGTCAGCTCGGCGTAATTGATATACTCAAGGAATGGATAAAGTTCAGATGCGATTGCGTAAAGCGACAGCTTACCTTTGAGCTTGACAAAAAGCGTGAAAAGTTGCATCTGCTTCTCGGACTCGGACAGATACTTCTCGATATCGACAAGGCTATAAGAATAATCCGTGAGACAGAAAACGACAGGGATGTCGTTCCGAACCTCTGCAAAGGCTTCGATATCGACGAGGTGCAGGCAGAATACATCGCGGAGATCAAGCTGCGCCACCTTAACCGTGAGTACATCATCAACAGGATCAATGAGATCGAAAGCCTGCGTGACGAGATAGAAGCGCTCAAGGCGATAATCGGCGACGAGCTCAAGCTTCGCTCATATGTGTCCGACCAGCTAAAGAATATCAAGAAGAAATATGCTATCCCGCGTAAAACTCAGCTCATTTTCCCCGAGGATATCGAAGAATATGTTGAAGAAGAGGAGGTCGACAATTCGCCTGTCCGCCTTGTGCTTTCGCGTGAGGGCTATTTCAAAAAGATCACCTACCGCTCACTTCAGGGGAATGACGAGCAGAAGTTCAAGGACGGCGATGAACAGCTTTCGGTCTGCGACAGCGTAAATACCGCCGAGGTGCTCTTCTTCTCGGACAAGGGACAGGTATATAAGACAAAGGCGAGCGATTTCGAGCCTACAAAGGCGTCGGCTCTCGGAGACTATATACCTGCGAAGCTTGCTTTTGAACAGGGCGAGCGCGTAGCCGGAATGGCGGTGCTCACCGGCTATGACGCAGGCGACATGATGGCGTTTATCTTCGCCAACGGCAAGGGCGTGTGTATTCCGATAACCGCGTATGAGACAAAGGCTAACCGCCGCAAGCTCACAGGCGCGTATTCAACAGCATCGCCGATAGTCGGAGTGTTCCATATAAAGCACGGCGAAGACCCTGAGATACTTCTTGTTACAAGCGATGCGCGCGGAATGCTTATAAAATCCTCGCTTATCACCGCAAAATCGACACGAAGCGCGTCGGGAGTTACACTTGCAACTCTGAAAAAAGACCGTGCGCTCGTTGACGCGCGTATAGATTATAAGTCGAAGTACCCGAAAGGCGACACGGTTCGCAAGATAAAGCTTCCGGCTACCCCCGCGTCAATGTGAGCCCTGCCCGGAGCGGGCGCTCTCTTTGCCGAAACAGGTACTAACATCCCCCCGATCCGAACTACTTTACCCCCTAATACCATAAATCACAAAATATTCATAAAATTTCTATTGCGTTACCGAAAAAAATCTGCTACAATATATACGTAACTGCGATAAAACTGCAAAATTCACCACGATCGGAGATCTGTTATGAAGATAAAAACACTCATAATGGCACTTGTATGCGCCCTCTTGCTCGGCATAGGCGCTTACGCTATAGCAGGTAATAACGACCTCGACCTTACCAATGATCCGCTGATCTCGCTCAGCTATTTGAATGAGGTCTTTTGGCCGCGTATAGAGGAAGCTATCGCCGATGCCGTTGACGGCTTCGTCCCCGACAGAGATAATAAGGATGAAGATACCGAGATCTCCGACGAGGACACAAAAGGTAACACCGATAAGGACACATCGTCAGAGACCGATGAGATCACAGGTACAGAAACGGCTCCCGCTTCATTTGAATATGAGGTTCTTCACCTCATCCAAGGTGATATAGTGCTCGCCGAAACTCCGTGCGAGATCATACTTCGCTCGGGAAGTGCACAGGCGTATCTCTCGGGTAACGAGAGCGGAATTGCCGATCTTACTACCGGTGTTGACATTTTGGAGGGCGAGGAGCTCTCCCCCAATCATCTCCTGCTTGTCCCGAGAGGCGGCGACGGACGCGGCTTCATCGTTACCTCGGCGGAAGTATACATAATGGTGAGAGGAGGATACGACATTGTCACAGAATAACCGAAGCGGCAATAAGAAAAACGGGCTTTTAAGAAGAGCGCTTGTATGGGTACTTGTTTTGCTCATGGTGCTCGGCATGATAATCCCGTCGCTTACATGGATATTTACTATCAATGCAAGCGCCGCATACGATACTTATACGGACGATACTATCGTCCGTATCGGTTTATTGTACGGTTCAAGTGTCGTGCCTGCCTTTCAGACCCGCTCGCCTTACGGCTTCACAGTCTGCACTGCGGACACCGAGACCGACGAGGTAACCGAGATATACAAGCTTTCGAGTACAAAAACTCTCGAAGCCACGGTAGAGAAGAATCTGCGCTTTGAAGGCGGGGACTATGTTCCCACAGATTCGGCGGAATGTGATATCGGCGCGTACCATGCGTTACTCGAAACGCCGCTTTCGCTCGATGAGCTGTATATGGCGATGTACGTGGCTATCGGCAACGGTTCTAACGCACAGATGATCGCGTCTTATTCTAACGGCGCGTATTTCCTGCTCGTGGGCACGTTCAAGGACGCGGCTTCGGCACAGTCGTATATCGACGCGGCGGGCAATATTTTTGACGGCTTCAAGGTAAACGGCGAGCCTGTCGGAAAAATGGTGGTCAGCGAGCCCAGCCCCACAGCCGTAAACCTTATCGACTATGACACAAATATGATAGTTTTTCGATATGACGGCGCAAGTGCAGAGGAGCTCGGCGTAATGGCAAACGATGCCGAGGACGGCACGACCGCCTACCTGCAGACACCGGCTAACAAGCTTTACGACGGAGTTTTCCTTTTCACAAGACATGAAAACGGTATCGAGCTTGTCAATCTGATAGGTCTTGACGACTACGTTATGGGCGTGCTTCCGTACGAGATAAGCAACTCGTGGCCGCTTGAAACGCAGAAAGCGTTTGCCGTGGCTGTCAGAAGCTATACGGTCAATACGGCGGGCAAGCATGCAAAAACATATGGCTTTGACCTGTGCAATACGGTCTGCTGTCAGGCGTATCACGGAGTCAGAAGCGTTAACGACACGGTAAGACAGGCGGTATCCGAAACGAGCGGCAAGGTGCTTGTAAGCAGTGACGGTGAGATAATCACCACCTATTACAGCGCGGTCGCGGGCGGAACTACCGTAAGCGCCAAGGAAGCATGGGGCGGCGCGGGCGCGTCCTATCTGCTCGCGAAGGCAACACCGTGGGAGGACTACAGCTCGCACCCGAACGGTACGTGGAAATGGAGCGTGTCGCCAAGCGACCTGCGTGACGTGCTTGTAGGCAAGGGTTACACCGATATAACGGGTGCGATAGCGGATGTGAAAGCAGAATATGCCGAGAACTCGGGATATGTTTACGCGCTCACCTTCACCGATGTGAACGGTAATAAGGTCACGATAAAGAACACCGATACGGTGCGCTCACGCCTTTCGTCCTACCTCAAGAGCTCGAACTTCGTTGTGGGAAAGGGAAGCGTCGAGGTCAATGATCCCGCGTTCGGCTCGGACAGCGCAAGAAGGCTGTTCTCGCGTCTCGGAAGCGATAATAAGATCTCGTACGTGAACTGGACCGACCCGATGAAGGTCGTCACCGGAAGCGGTGAGAGTTACACGTGGGCGGGCGTTGACACACCTGTCCTCACGTCAAGCGGCAGTGTTTCGAAGGTCGACCGCACGATAGAGATCAAGGCTGACAACAGCGACCACTTCATTTTTGTGGGACGCGGCTGGGGACACGGCGTCGGACTTTCGCAGGTCGGTGCGTACTGCCTCGGAGCGCAGGGCTTTGACGCCGAGTTTATACTTACGGCGTACTTCGCGGACACGCATCTTGAAAATTACGCAGACATGGTAAAAGAGGAACAATGAACAAAACACCGCCGATTTTTCGGCGGTGTTTTTGACTTGTGATACGGATTTTGTCAAACATATTTACAGATACGAAAAATTATACAACAATGTAATAGCCATACAAGTATTGAAAAAAGTATGCGTGTCTTTGTTTTTACAAAAACGCAGGACGTTCAGTCCTGCGTTTTTTGATTATCTCCTGTTTCCTTCCAGCCGTCGATGCCCGACTTGCATATCGCCTTGAACATGCGATGCTTGAGCCCGTTGTGATGCTCGTACTCAAGCTTTTTCAAAAACACCTTCATCTCCTCGCGCTTGGTCGCGCCGTCAGCGGGGCAGGGAGACTTCATTACCGGCAGGGGCGTTTTTGACACAAAGTATCTGATGTCCTTTTCGGGAGCGTAGATCAGCGGACGTATCATCGTCAGTCCCTTGCGGTCGAGATAGGTCACGGGTGAGAACGTGCCGAGCCTGCCCTCGTGGAACAGGTTTAGCATAAATGTTTCAAGCACGTCATCGTAGTGATGACCGAGTGCGAGCTTGTTACATCCAAGCTCAAGCACCGCGTCGTGAAGCGTGCCGCGGCGCATACGCGCGCACAGCGAGCAGGGATTTTTCTCCTTGCGTACATCGAATATTATGTGAGAAATGTTCGTTTTTACGATTTTGAGCGGCACGCCGAGCTTGTCGCAGAAAGCCTGTATCGCGGAAAAGTCCGCACCCTCAAAGCCCATGTCGATCACTACCGCGTATACCTCGTAGCTTATCGGGTAAAATAGGCGCATCTCCTGCATCGCCGCCAAAAGCGTGAGCGAGTCCTTGCCGCCCGATACGCCGACTGCGATCTTGTCGCCCTCTTCTATCATGCCGTAGTCGTCGACGGCACGGCGGACGTAGCTGAGTATTCTTCTGATGTTTTCTACTGCCATAGGCACTCCTTTTGATATGCGTACATATATTGGTATAGACTAAACTTAACGAAAGGCAGGCAATACTATGCCAATTAAAATTTTTGTTGATATGGGTCACAACCCAACTAACCCGAACGCAGGCGCTGAGGGTAACGGCTATACCGAGCACCAGATCACATACGATATCGGCCGACGCCTGACAGCGCTTCTTAACGCCAACCCCGAGTTTGAGGCTCGCTCGTCGCATACCTCGCCCACTCAGATACTCGGTACGAGCAATGCGACAAGCCTGTCCACTCGCGTGAACGATGCCAATACATGGGGCGCTGATTACTACATAAGCCTGCATACTAACGCAAGCACTAACGCGACCGCGTCCGGTGTCGAGGGCTATGCCTACAGCCGTGCCTCGCAGGGCTATGTTCTCGGTGAGTATATCCTCACCTCGCTCTCGGCGGCTACAGGACTTGATAACCGCGGTATGTTCGTGCGCCCGTCCCTCTATGTGCTGCGCCGTACACGTATGCCATCCGTGCTTATCGAAATGGGCTATATCTCTAACCGCGGCGACGCCGTACTCATGGGCACAGAACCCGACGCTTTCGCCCGCGGTATCTACAACGGTATTTTAACATATTTCGGTATGTAGTTGTTGGGTTTGGGGAATATTATCAGTGTTACGCGGGGAGTGGGGTTGTGTTGGAGATTTGTGGGGTTGGGTGGCTTTTGTGGGGGGCTTCAGATTTGTGGTTTTTGTGGGGGCGCTTTTTGAGAAAAGCTCCCCCACACCCCCCGCAAAAACTTTGAAAGTATGGGTTCAATGAATTTCTACGTCCTCACCATGTGTGAAGCAGATAAAAGCGTTCATCTTGCATCAGATCCGCGCTCTGCTACAACTTGACTCTATTCGCGCGGCTTACTCGGACAGCCTGTAGTCCAAGCGCCGCACACAGACGAAATTCGACATTTAAAGCCTTCTCCAGCGGAGAAGGTGGATTTCGCGTCAGCGAAAGACGGATGAGGAGAGCATTTATCACTGATAAAAAATTTAATTATTGCATTATTGAGCAAAAAGTAGTTTTTCCTTAAAACAAGCACTTTGATCTAATATTATTCCTTATTGATGATCTCCTCATCCGCCTCACTACGTTCGGCACCTT
>JAFUMW010000010.1 GCA_017482465.1 Clostridia bacterium | reverse complement strand
CGCTTTGACGAGGTCGCAAGCGAGGAGCGCGCACCCGGACTTTTTCCCGATATGCTTGTGCCAAGACCGAGTGAGCCTGAGATCGTATCAAATCCTCAGGGTGCGATCGTCTATTCAGAAAAGGATGTTGACGAACAGCTCGCCGCGGTCGGCGACAGTACTTCTTCCGTATGGTTTACGGTAAATCAAGCCGGTGAGATACTTGAAGCAGGCAAGTACGAGCTTGAAGTTACACTTACGTCATTGTCTGACGGTGAGGCTATAGTGCGAGAGCATGTTACGCTCGATATTGTCGACGCAGTACTTCCCGAAAACGACCTTATCTACACAAACTGGCTGTATACGGACAGCATAGCAAAATTTTACGATGTCGAGCTCTACTCAGATAGATTCTTCGGGATTTTTTTCGATACCGTTAAAAATGCAGCGCTTCATATGATGAACACACTTCTTTTGCCCGCGTTCACACCGCCTCTCGACACGCCCGAGGGCGAGGAAAGAATGAACGTACAGCTTGTCGGCGTAGAAAAACAGGGCGACACATACAAGTTTGACTTCACACTGTTTGAAAAATACATAATGACAGCGCTTGATGCGGGAATTGTATACCTTGAACACAATCATATGTATTCGCAGTGGGGCGCGAAGCACGCACCTAACATATACGCATATGTTGATGGCTGCAAAAAGCGCATATTCGGTTGGGAAACAGATGCCGACGGTGAAGAGTACAAGAGCTTTCTTTCACAGTATATTCCGGCACTGCAAACCGAGCTTGATGCGCTCGGTCTGTCAGACAGGATCGTCTACCATATTTCCGATGAGCCGGGCAGAGATGCGATTGAAAGCTTTAAGTCCGCGGCAGATACTTTTCTTCCGCTCATAGGCAACAGTCGATGCATTGACGCGCTTTCCGATGTAAGATATTATAAAGAAGGACTCGTGCGTACACCGGTCGTTTCGCTTGACCATGCAGAGGATTTCCTTGAAGCAGGCGCTGACATGATGTTATATTACACCTGCGGTTATTATGAAGGCGGATACCTTAATAAATGCACTAACCGTCTTGTAACTTCAAAGCCGTACAGAACACGTATCATCGGAACTCAGCTCTACCGTTACGGAGCAAAAGGCTTCTTGCACTGGGGATATAACTATTACTTTGACCGTATGAGCCGCGGAATGTTCGATCCGAAAACAAATGCATGCGGATATAAGCAAATGCCCGGTTGTTCATATCTCGCTTATCCTGCAAACGACGGCAGTACATATCCATCCTTGCGTGAAAAGTACATGTGCGAGGCAATATGTGACTACCGCGCGCTTAAGCTGCTTGAGAGCCTAAAAGGACGCGAATACGTGACAGAGCTCATCGACAGATATTTTGGCGAGCGTGTTTCTGTGACAACGATACCCGAAAACGAAGAACAAATTCTCTCACTTAAGAATATGCTGTACGATGAAATCTCAAAAGCATAAAAGAAAAAACTGCTATATGCAGTTTTTTTCTTTTAATATTCAAGCGATGCTTTTTCAGGTGCGTATATCACGCGCTTTTCAGTATCAATACTGATAGTATAATCGTTATCAAATGAGGGTGATATCATGTTGATACCCTTTTTGACAAAACAGCCTCTTGCGTTCCCGTGGTGGATCAGCATACAGATCGTGTGAGGTCGCTTTTTTACTTTGGCATATCTTGTAAAATCTGCACTTAGGTTAAGATCATAGATCGGATTTTCGTTGTGCTTATAATAAACGGCATACTCCTGTTGCTTGTTAAAGGCTATACAGATCTTACATAGCACCTCAAACGTGTTTTCGTGATAGTCTGTGTCCTCAAATATGCGCTCAAGCGCGAACACTACTCCCCAATCCTTGCTTGCTTTACCGTCAAAATTCAAGGCGACGTTTGCTATCCAATCAAGCTGTGCGTTTGAGATATACCCGTACGGACTTTCATTAATATCACAAGCGTCTACCGATATAATGCGTATTCTTTTGTCGATCAGATCAGTGTATACCCAACGCTTATCCTTGCTTATCTTGATAAGCGTACCGTCCGCAAGGATCGCATCTGACTTGATATTTATGATTGCAGGCTTCATTTGTATACCTCGGGCTTTATAATTACACCCTTTTCGGATTCCGAAAAGGGTGTTTGTCTTGCTTATTCGTCGGCGTTTTCCCAGTTGTGGAATACGTTCTGTACGTCCTCGTTATCGTCAAGATGCTCGAGCAGAAGATTCATATACTTGATATCTTCCTCATTTTCGAGCTTTACGTAAGTAGCGGGAATCTTGTCAGCTTCGGCAGACTCGATCGTGTATCCAAGACCTTCGAGAGTCTCTCTTACCGCACCAAGATCGTTTGCCTCAGTGCTGATCTCATAAAGCTCGTCATCTGCAACAAAGTCGGTAGCGCCGGCTTCGAGTGCATCCTCCATAAGCTTGTCCTCGTCGATCTTGTCATCCTTCAAGATGATTATAGTTCCGCAATCCGAGAAAAGGAAGCTTACGCATCCGCTTGTACCGAGGTTACCGTGGAACTTGTCAAAATAGTGACGGACTTCGGACGCTGTACGGTTGCGGTTGTCGGTCGTTGTTTCAACTATAACAGCAACGCCGGCAGGGCCGTAGCCCTCGTAAGTGATCTCCTCGTAGTTTACGTTTTCTGTACCGAGAGCCTTCTTGATCGTACGCTCGATGTTGTCGTTGGGAACATTGTTGCTCTTTGCCTTTGAAATAAGATCGCGGAGCTTGGAGTTTGTGTTCGGATCACCGCCGCCTTCCTTAACGGCGATCATGATCTCCTTGCCTATCTTGGTAAAGATCTTAGCTTTTTGTGCATCGGTCTTTTCCTTCTTGTGCATAATATTTTTCCATTTGCTGTGTCCTGACATTTTTATATCTCCTTAAAATTATTAACTTATATCTTTTCGGTCGGCTTGATGCAGATAAGCTTGAAAGCCGTCTTAAGCACGCTGTTTACAGCCTTTGTAAGGTATACGCGTGTGTCTCGTACAGATGCGTCGTCAGCACCGATTATCTTGCATGAGTGATAGAAGCGGTTGAACGAGTTGCATACGTCGAGGATGTATCTCGTGATTATCATAGGCTCGTAGTCACCGAGCGCGTCGAGTATCTTTTCAGGGTATCTTGCAAGCACCTTTACAAGCTCGCGTTCGCTGTCGTCGGTAAATTCGCCTGCTTTGCCGTCATTTTCTGCCTTTTCAAGAATTGAGCAGGTACGTGCGTATGTGTACTGTGAATAAGGACCTGTGTTACCTTCAAAGGAGAGCGCGTCCTCAAGCACAAAATTTATGTCCTTGATACGGCTGTTTGTGAGATAGTGGAATACGATAGCACCGACACCCACAGCCTCGGCAACCTCATCGCTGCCTGCAAGGTCGGGGTTCTTTTCCTTTATGATACCGCGCACCTTGTCGACAGACATGGCAAACAGATCTTTAAGCAGGATAACATTACCTGTGCGAGTGGCGAGCTTTTCGCCGTTTATCGAAACAGTGCCGTAGGGAACATGTACGAGATCGTGTGCCCATTCGTAGCCCATAAGTTCAACGACCTTGAACCACTGAGCAAAGTGAAGGCTCTGACCTGCGGATGTAACATAGATACATTTTTCAAAATCGTATGTGTCTTTTCTGTATTTTGCCGCGGCAATGTCACGGGTGGGATAAAGGGTAGAGCCGTCACGCTTGAGTATAAGGCACGGACCCATGTTGTATTCTTCAAGATTGACGATAGAAGCACCGTCGTCGATCGTCATAAGGTTCTTGTCCCTTAATTCCTGTACGATCGCGGGCATCTTGTCGGAATAGAAGCTCTCGCCGTTGTAGCTGTCAAATTCGATGCCGAGCTGCTTGTATGTTTTCTGATACTCGGCAAGGCTTATCTCGATAAACCACTTCCAAAGTGCAATATTATCTTCATCAAAATGTTCTAACTTTGTAAATTCCTCGCGCGCACGGTCGTTGAGAGCGGGATCTGCTTCAGCCTCCGCGTGGAATTTTACGTAGAGAGCAACAAGCTCGTCGATACCGCCTGCTTCGATAGTTGCGCGGTCTCCCCACAGTCTGTAAGCAACGATAAGCTTACCGAATTGCGTGCCCCAGTCACCGAGATGATTTATACCGATACATTCGTATCCGACAAACTCATGTAACATCTTAAGCGAGTGACCGATAACGGTAGTGCCGAGATGTCCGATATGGAAAGGCTTTGCAACATTCGGGGAAGAGTAGTCCAGCACTATCTTCTTGCCCTTGCCGAAGTCAAAACGTCCGTAGTTTTCTCCAAGAGCGTTGATATTTCCAAGCTTTTCGGCAAGATAAGCGTCAGAGATGAACATGTTAAGGTAACCGCCGGCGATCTCAGCTTTTGCTATCTCGGGCATGGAGACCGAGTCTGCAAGCATTGCGGCGATAGCGGGAGGAGCGGCTCTTAACGCTTTGCTGAGCTTAAAGCAGGGAAAAGCGAGGTCGCCCATAGCGCGATCGGGAGGATACTCGAACATCTGAGCTATCGCGTCAGCATCAAGCCCATGAGCGTCATTTTTTTCGTTGAGCTTGCAAAGAATAGAGTCTGCAAGCTTTTTCTTGAGTGTGAGCATATATATTCCTTTCTTTAAACCGTGTTGTCGGTTTACTTCATTAACTGTAGTTGCGTTGAGCCAGCTTTGCGGCTTCTTCCGATATCACGGCACGTTCATCAAACGGTACGTGCTTACCCTCGATAAGCTGATATCTTTCATGTCCCTTGCCGGCAAGGATTATTACATCGCCGACACATGCGTTTTTGAGGACATATCGTATCGCTTCCGCTCGGTCGGCTATCTTCACATACGGAGTAGCTGTTCCCTTGAAGCTTTCTTCGATATCGGAAAGTATCTTTTCGGGATCTTCGAAATCAGGGTTGTCGCTTGTTATAACGCAGAAATCAGCAGATCCGGCACATACATCGCCAAGCTCCTTCCGACGCATTTCGGTACGTGAGCCGACAGAACCGAAAAGCACGACGAGTCTGCGCGGAGAGTATCTGCGTACAGTGTCAAGCAGGTTCTGCATCGAAAAGCCGTTGTGGGCATAGTCGATTATTATTGTGCAGTGCGGAAGAGCATCGATTATCTCAAATCTGCCGTCAACAGTAGACTTTTTTAATGCTTCTGAAATCACTTCATCTCTGATGCCGAGCCTTTTAGCCGCAGCAATAGCCGCAAGCGCGTTATATACATTGAATTTTCCGGGCATTTTCAAGCTGACCGGTATCATGCCGGTAAGCGTGATACATTCAAAAGAAATTCCGAGACAGTTATCGGTCTTGTACTCATTTATCAGACCGGCTGTGTAATCGGCGTGAACGGTTAGAGCATAAGTCTGCGCGGGACATTTAGAGTTTTTTCTTATGTCGGTGTAATGTTCGTCGTCGGCGTTGAAAATGGCATATCTGCAGTTTTCAAACAATTTCGCCTTACATTCCATGTAGTTCTTAAAGTCCGGATGCTCGCCTTCTCCTATGTGGTCGGGAGCAAGATTAGTGAAGATACCTATGTCAAAGGTCAGTCCGTCAACTCTATGCGTAAGATATGCCTGAGAGGACACCTCGAGTACACATGCGTCAACATTTGATGAGACCATTTTATCAAATGCTTTGTAGAGTTCATAGCTCTCGGGAGTGGTGTTGACGGTAGGAGTCCGCTCGCCGTTTATGAAAATTCCGTTAGTGCCGATCGTCGCGGTGTTGATACCGCCTTCGGTAAGTATGTCACGCGTAAGCTTTGTAACGGTCGTCTTACCTTTTGTACCCGTAATACCGATAAGCTTAAGCTTTCGTTCCGGGTGAGAGAAGAACTCTGCACTGATTTTTGAAAGAGCAGACCTTGTGTCGTCGGTTATGACCACGCACGAGTCGTCGGGTAGCGACAGCGCATGCTCAGCTAAAAATACTCTGCAGCCGTTTTCGTACGCGCTCTTTGCATAGCTGTGTCCGTCGGTATTTATGCCGCACAGACATACAAACATCGAACCCTCATAAGCCTTGCGCGAATCGTAAACGATATCGCATATCTCATAATCGTTTTCGGGTAATGACGTCAGAGTCAGTGCGGAAAGAAGTTGTGATAAAAGCATAGCTACTCCTGATGCTAAATTTGATCGCGGCAGGGCTTGCCGCACGCGCTGACCGTCGCCTTTGCAAGTACCGTCAGCGAGTCGGTGTAAAAATCATTGTGTTTTATAATGTCATAGTCCTTTTTGATAAGCGAAAGCTCGGTGCAACCGAGTATTACGCGCTCGCAACCGCGCTCACGCATCTTTGTTGCAAGCGAAATGAACTTTTCAATGTCCGGTTCTTTTCCGCTCTTGATCTCGTCAAAGATTATCGAGGTTATAACATCCTGATCTTCGGCTTCGGGGACGATTATGTCGACCTTGCCTTTTCCGATATTTTGATACGTGCCCGATTTGCATGTGCCCTCGGTCGCAAAAAGCGCAGCGCGCTTTACTCCTTGCAAGTGCAGATGTCCGACCGTTTCCGATATGATGTTGAGTACGGGAATACCCGTTTCCTTTGCAATACCGTCATAGAAATAATGAGCGGTGTTGCAGGGGATAGCGATCAGATCTGCGCCGTACGCTTCAAGCTTTTTTGCTTCTTCTATCATTACCGGAAGCGGATTGTCGTGACAAGTGCCGAGAATAAAACTTGAACGGTCGGGAGTTGATACACGGCTTGATATTACCATGTCAATGTGATCCTGGTCGCGCTCGGCTATGGTGAACGCTGTCAAAAGCTCGTAAAAGTACGCGGTCGCCATCGGACCGAGACCGCCGAGTATACCGAGCAGTTTACCTTTTTCGTTCTGTTTCATGCTTATCTCTTTCTTATTTCGGGTACTTTCTATACTTCTTGAAGTGATTGAACGTGTACGCGAGGGCATAGAAGATGCGAAGCGGATTTGATGAAAGATCGTAATTGTAGAAATATGAAGAATACTCCTTCTTTTCTGCTACGAGCTTGTGTATCAGCTTCTTTGTTTCGGGGTACTTTGTCAGATACGAGTATATTATCTTCTTGGGCACGATATGCCAAAAGGCCTCCTTACCGTATCTGATACCCTCAAGACCGCCGCCGATATTATCCTCAACGATTATACGTGCGATATTGCAGTCGGATGCCGTCACATAATAGTTACTGCGGCCCTGTCTGAGATTGATCTCAAACTCGCGGTATGAGCCGTCGCGCTCATCGTATTTGATATCAAAATAAGCAAATCCGACATATCCTATGCTTTCCAGATAGTTCTTATAGAACTCGCAAAGCTCAGAGTTTTCTTCAGTTATGATAGCCGCGTGATTTCCGCGAGCCTTTGGCGAGTGTTCCTCTAATATCACGTGACCGAGACACATCATCTTGACCTTGCCGTGCTTATCAGAATACGCAGTGAGCACACGCATGTTATAGTCGTCTCCCGGGATCGTGTCCTGCAGGATGATCTCGTCGGGATAACCCGAAGAGAATATGGTGTTTATTATTTCCTCGGCTTGCTCACGTGTGTCGGCAAAGTATACCTTTTTCATGCCGTCAAAAGGATATTTCCAATAAAGGATACTGCTTGAGGGCTTGACTATTATCGGATACTCAAATCCGAGTGATTCGGGCGAAAGTATATTTTTGTCCCAATCCGCACCGATTATCTTTGTTTTCGGGTATTTGATGCCGTAAGCGTCACATTCCTTGTAAAAGTTTGCCTTACTTTGAAGTTTATGCCAAAGTGGCTCATCAATATACGGCATTATGAATCTGTCTTCAAGTAATTTCTTGTTTTTTATGATAAGACCCGCGTAATCATCGGTGCATCCGATAAGGATAAGCTTTTTGTCTTTGTGCTCGTCCGCAAAAGCACTCAGAGTCTTTACAAATACGTCGGGATCGTCAAAATCAGGAACGGTCGTGAATCTAACGATACGCGAGTGCTTTGTGCATCCGATTTCGTATCGTCCGAAAGCGTAAGATATCACACCGTAAGCCTCATGAAATGCTCGCGCAAGGTTGTAACAGTTAAGGTCAGCCCCCGCGATAACAAGATCAAAATCATTTTTAGTAATTTCAGACATTTTAATATTTCCTTTCAATGCTCAAAGGAAGTTTACGCCTTTTTGCAGGCGGTGTTTTCATCAATAAAGAAGCGCTTGTACCATACAAGGAAGGTAAATACGGTCCATATCTTCCTGCCTCTGTCATGAGCGCGGTCTGTGTTGTTTTTGTGCTCGTCAAGAATGGATACGAGCTTGCTCGTGTCGAAAAATTTAGCCGCGTAGTCGCTTGTGAAATGCTCTTTGACGATATTGTAGTATTTGTCCTCTCTCAGCCAATAGCGAATCGGAACAGGGAAGCCCTTTTTCTCGCGGTCAGCCCATTCGTCGGGCAAGATCCTGTTTGCGGCTTTTCTGAGGACATATTTTGTGTTTTCGGGTGTGATTTTGTGTCTTGCGGGTATCTTGGACGCTTTTGCAAGCACCTCTTTGTCAAGAAAAGGCACGCGAAGTTCAAGCGAAGAAGCCATACTCATCTTGTCAGCCTTAAGAAGTATATCGCCGGGCAGCCACAGATTAAGATCGAGATACTGCTTTTTTGAGAGTTCGTCAAAATTCTTGACCCGCGCATATATAGGCGCGGTTATCTCACGG
Organism: Clostridia bacterium; assembly: GCA_017482465.1. Taxonomy (GTDB): domain Bacteria; phylum Bacillota; class Clostridia; order Oscillospirales; family CAG-272; genus UBA4717. Next base: position 1,658 of record JAFUMW010000010.1, on the reverse strand, counting down.
ACGCTCTTGCCGTTTTTGTATTCATCGTTTAATATATCGACAGCCTCGTCCTCGTCAAATACATGAGCCTGTCCGATAAAGAAGTCCTCGGGTCTGCCCGAGTTTTTTATTATAAAATCGTGTCCCTTAAAATAGGGAAGCGATTTTGCAAAAGATGCAAGCCCGCGTCTGATGCAGCCGGGTATCTTTCGGTACTTACGGGCAAGCGAACGCTCGTTGTATTCCTCGTATCCCGCGTAAAGCTCGTCTGCTCCCTCGCCCGAAAGAACAACTGTTACATGCTCGCTTGCAAGACGTGCAAGGAAGTAGAGCGGAACCGAGGAGGGATTTGACTGAGGCTCGTCCATGTGATACTGAATGTCCGAAAACGCGTCAAAGCATTCGTCTGCTGTAAGCAGTCGCTTGTGATTTTCGATACCGAGCTTTTCCGATAATTGGGCAGCATAATCGGTCTCGTTGAATTTGTTATAGTCAAAGCCTACGGAAAAAGTCTTGTTTGGCATAAGCGAAGCCGTGATAAAGCTTGAATCAACTCCGCCGGATAAGAAAGCGCCGACTTTAACGTCGCTGACCGAATGAGCGTCAACAGATTCCTGTACCGCGTAGGCTGTTTCGTTTACGTAATGTTCAAAGCTGTTTTCGACCGCTTCAAACTTCATGTCACTGTAGCGGTAGATCGTCAGCTTGCCGTCCTTATAGGAAAATGAATGTGCCTGAGGAAGCTTGTACACGCCTTTGAAAAAGGTTTCTTCATCAGCCGAATACTGGAACGTCAGATAAGGACGCAGTGCTTTCGGATTAACGTCCAAAACAAAATCCGGATGCTCAAGAAAGCTTTTTATTTCTGATCCGAAGAGTAGGTTTCCATCTTCAAGCACAGTGTAATAAAAGGGCTTTATGCCGAACATGTCACGCGCACCGAAAAGCGATGATGTCTCAATGTCCCATATTGCGAACGCGAACATACCGCGAAGCCTGTTTACTATGTCCTTGCCCCAATAACGGTAGCCGGCAAGCAATACCTCGGTGTCGCAGGTCGTGTTGAAGCTGATACCGAATTTTTCAAGCTCGGCGCGAAGCTCTCGGAAGTTATAGATCTCACCGTTAAAAACGATTACAGACCTGCCATCCGCACTTACCATAGGCTGGGAAGCGTCGGGTCGCAGGTCAAGAATGGAAAGACGGCGGAAGCCGAGAGTTATACCGTCGCCGAGATATGTGTTGCCCATATCGGGTCCTCGGTGAATGATGCGCTCATTCATTTTGTTTATAATTTCGTCACGGCGTTCTAGAAAACCCGTGAATCCGGCAAATCCGCACATTTTTATAGTTCCTTTCAATGAATACAGTAAATATAAAAGGTGATAAAACGAGCGTATCGGGAGGAGCAAGCTCCCCCCTACGCGTAGTTTTGATCTAACAGTAAGCCTTTGCAAGGCAAATGTTTGCACATTTAAGTGCTTGGACTCAAATGTTATATTCCTGGCGTCTGATAACGTGATCCTGGTATTCGCGGTCGAGCTCGACGAAGTAAGCACTCCATCCCCAGATACGTACAACAAGTCTGCCGTAGTTTTCGGGATGCTCCTGCGCGTCTTTCATCGTTTCAAGGTTTACGCTGTTGAGCTGGAGCTGGTGTCCGCCAAGTGTGATGAAAT
>JAFUMW010000065.1 GCA_017482465.1 Clostridia bacterium | reverse complement strand
TGAAGAGATCGCGGCAGAGTATGAGGATATGTCCAAGATGTACTCTATGGAAATCGACAAGATCAAGGAAGTTGTTGACGACAAGGGCGTTGCTGCTGACCTCAAGGTCAAGAAGGCTGTTGAGCTTGTAAAGGCTGAAGCAAAGGTTGTTGAAAAGGTCGCAGAGAAGAAGTCTGCCGCAAAGAAGACAACAGCTAAGTCCACAGCAAAGAAGGCGGACAGCGCTGAAAAGCCTGCTGCTAAGAAGACAACAGCTAAGACTGCAACAAAGAAGGCAGACAGTGCAGAAAAGCCTGCCGCAAAGAAGACAACAGCTAAGACTGCTGCAAAGAAGACTGACAGTGCAGAAAAGACCGAAAAGCCCGCTGCAAAGAAAACAACAGCAAAGAAGGCGGCTAAGAAGGATGAGGGCGAAAACGCCTGAGCACTTTTACCGCTTGTATAATTGAAAGGTGGTAATTTAATGGCACTTGTACCAATGGTCATTGAACAGACCGCTCACGGTGAGCGTTCATTTGACATTTTTTCGAGACTTCTTAACGACAGGATCATTTTCTTGGCGGATGAAGTCAATCACGCAACAGCGTCCCTCGTAGTGGCTCAGATGCTCTATCTTGAGTCGCAGGACCCTGACAAGGATATCTATCTTTATATAGACAGCCCCGGCGGATCTGTTTCCGACGGACTTGCTATCTATGATACGATGAACTATATAAAGTGTGACGTATCCACAATCTGTATCGGTATGGCGGCAAGCATGGGCGCGTTCCTTTTGTCCAGCGGAGCAAAGGGCAAGAGAATAGCACTTCCCAACAGTGAGATCATGATACACCAGCCTCTCGGCGGTGCACAGGGTCAGGCATCTGATATGCTTATAGCCGCTGACCATATCAAGCGTACACGTGACAGACTTAACAAGATCCTTTCCGAGAACACCGGCAAGCCGATAGATGTTATCGCAAAGGACACAGACCGCGATAACTGGCTCACGGCTCAGGCCGCTCTCGAATACGGTCTCGTTGACAAGGTCGCGGTAAACAGAGATTCGATTAAATAAGCTTAAAAGGACATTTCAGTAAATGAAAAAGCACCAAAACTTGGCGTTGCTTCGGTAACGCTGAGTTTTGTTTAATGATGGTGATTTGAATGGCTAATAACAATAAAGGCGGCAGTGTGGTATACTGCTCATTCTGCAGACGTCCCGAAAAAGAAGTGAAGTTTATTATCCCTGCTCCGGATGGCTCGTGTATCTGTGACTCGTGCGTAAGCACATGCTACGACATCATAAGCGAGCAGGAAAAACAAAGCAAGAAGGGCTCGCTTTTCTCTTATGATGAGCTTCCCAAGCCCAAGGAGATCAAGGCATCTCTTGATGAATATGTTATCGGGCAGGATCAAGCAAAGCGAGCGCTGTCTGTAGCGGTGTACAATCATTATAAGAGAATACTCCAGGCTGAAAAGCGCTACGGCAAAAAAGGAGAGGCGGATGACGGCGTTGAGCTTCAGAAGAGCAATGTGCTCTTGCTCGGACCTACAGGTGTAGGTAAGACCTTCCTTGCTCAGACGCTTGCAAAAACGCTCAAGGTTCCTTTTGCAATTGCCGATGCGACAACTCTTACCGAAGCAGGATATGTCGGTGAGGACGTTGAAAATATCCTTCTGCGTCTTATTCAGGCGGCTGATTTTGATATCAAGCGCGCCGAAATGGGCATTATCTACATTGACGAGATAGACAAGATATCCAGAAGAAGCGAAAACCGTTCGATCACACGTGACGTTTCCGGTGAAGGTGTACAGCAGGCGCTTTTGAAGATACTCGAGGGAACAGTATCAAATGTTCCTCCGCAGGGCGGACGTAAGCATCCGAACCAGGAGTTTATCCAGATCGACACATCGAATATCCTGTTTATATGCGGCGGTGCGTTTGACAAGATCGACGAGATAATCGAACGCAGACGCGGATCAAGTACGGCGGGATTTTTCGGCGAGATAAAGAAAAAGGAAGAAAAGCTTACAGAGGGCATATACAAAGATGTTATTCCTCATGATATCGTAAAGTACGGACTTATTCCCGAGCTTGTGGGTAGACTTCCGGTCATCGTTTCGCTTGATAATCTCGACGAAAACTCGCTTATGCGTGTACTCACCGAGCCGAAAAATTCGATCATAAAGCAGTATTCAAAGCTTTTCGGAATGGACGATGTCGAGATCGAATTTGAAGATGCGGCACTGAAGCATATCGCTCATCTTGCGATCGAGCGCAACACCGGTGCGCGCGGACTCCGTTCAATAATGGAGGAATTTTTAGGCAGTGTTATGTATGACGTACCGTCGATGGATAATGTTAAAAAGGTCGTTATCACCGAAGATTACGTAAAGGGCAACGCGCCGGTAAAATACGAATAAATAAAAATGTTCTATGCGTCTGCATAGAACATTTTTTTGTTTTATATATTTTGCTTTTTCTTCATAAGGTCATCAAGAGTTATCTTGTCAAAGTAATCATTGACAAGCGCGTGAAACTCCTTCCACATGGGAAGAGTAAGGCAGGTGTCCGCACGCTCACAGGGCTTGGCATCACATTCAAGACAGGATACAGGTGCAAGATTTCCTTCTGTGAGCCTTAATATCTCGCCGACAGTGTAATCCTTCGCATCACGCGAAAGCTTATATCCTCCGCCCTTGCCCTGCATACCCTCGATTAGCTTGTTTTTGGAGAGCACGGGCAATATTCTTTCAAGATATTTTAGCGACAGTCCCTGTCTTGCGGCAACATCTTTCATCGGAATGTACCCGTCCGAGCCGTGCTCGGCAAGGTCAATGAATACACGCAGTGCGTAGCGTCCTCTTGTTGAAACAAGCATCTTATTTTTCTCCTTTGCCATTAAGAATCATTTCGGCATATCGTACCGTTTCCATAGCATCCTTTGCGTACATGTCCGCACCGATCTTATCGGCGTAATCTTTTGTCAGGACAGCACCGCCTACAATAGTCTTACACCAAGGAGCTGCAGCTTTTAGCTGTTTTATGGTTTCTTCCATCGCGGGCACGGTCGTTGTCATAAGCGCGCTTAATCCGACTATAGGCGCATGAAGCTTTACTGCGGTTTCAACTATCGTCTCGCACGGTGTATCCTTGCCCAGATCGACCACGTCAAAGCCGTAATTCTCAAGTAAAAGCTTAACGATGTTCTTGCCTCTGTCGTGTATGTCGCCCTTAACGGTAGCGATAATAAACGTACCCTTTGACGTGCCGGTCTTATCGGTATTTCCGATTGCCGCCATGAATTGCTTTATCGCTTCAAATGCACTTTTTGCCGATTCCGCGCTCATGAGCAGCTGTGGCAGGTATACCGTCTTTTTTTCAAAGCCCTCTCCGACGGTATTGAGAGCGGGAATGATCTCTTCTTTGACGATGTCAAGCGGTTCTCGGCTTTTCAAAAGCCCGTTTGTGACATCGTAAGCCTTGTCCTTAAAGCCCTTTATAATCATTTTTTGAAGCTCCGAGTTTGATCTTATCGAAATTTCAGAGCCTGCTTGGGGGAGCTGTTGAGACGGTGATGACGGAGCGGCGGGGACAAATGAAGCAGAAGCGCTTATATACTCTGCACAGTTGGGATCAAGTCCCTTAAGTGCATTATACGAGTAATATGTCTTCATCATATCCGCAGAATAGGGATTCATTATCGCGGCGGAAAGACCGTTTTCAAGCGCGAGCGCAAAGAATATTCCGTTGATCGCGTCACGGCTCGGGAGACCGAACGAAACGTTTGAAACGCCGAGCGATGTGTGACATCCGAGTTCTTCTTTGATACGCTTGAGAGCGAAAAGCGTTGTGCTTGCCGCGTTGGCATCGGCACTAACCGTCATAGCCAGAGTGTCAAATATGATATCCTTTTTTGCAATGCCGTATTTTTGAGCGGCATCAAGTATTTTTTTTGCGATTCTCACCCTGCCGTCGGCATCCTCGGGTATACCGCTCTCGTCAAGAGTGAGTGCGACGACAACTCCGCCGTACTTTTTTACAAGAGGGAAGATCTTTTCTAAGCTCTCTTGTTTGCCGTTGACCGAGTTTATCATCGCCTTACCGTTATAACGCCGCAGAGCCGCCTCCATGGCATCGCTGTCCGAGGTGTCTATCTGCAACGGAAGATCTGTCACCGCCTGAAGCTCACAAACAGCATTTTTAAGGAAACTTACCTCGTCTATATCGGGTATTCCTACGTTAACATCGAGTATATGAACGCCCTTTTCCTGCTGACTGACCCCCTCGTTTAATATATAGTCCATATCATTTTCGATAAGTGCCTGCTTAAAGCGTTTTTTGCCTGTGGGATTGATGCGCTCTCCGATAAGTATCGGTCTTTCTCCAAAGCTTACAGCATGAGTATACGAGGACACCACTGTAAGAGCCTTGTCCGTAACCGTTACGGCTACGATAGAGTCGGTCGCCGCTTTGAGAGCTCTTATGTACTCGGGCGTAGTTCCGCAGCATCCGCCGACTACACGCACTCCGTCGTGCACGAGCTTTGCGATCTCGTCGGCAAATTCGTCGGGCGAAACGTCAAACACCGTTTTTCCATCCACCGATCTGGGAAGTCCCGCGTTGGGCTTCAGAACGACAGGAACTGATGCATTTGCCAAAAGCTCGTTTACAACTCCGCGAAGCTGTTTTGGACCGAGCGAGCAGTTTGTGCCCACAGCGTCAGCGCCCATGCCCTCGCAAAGCGCGACCATTGCGGCAGGCGACGCTCCTGTCATAAGCTTGCCGTCCTCACCGTATGCGTTTGTTACTATAACCGGGAGGGAGCTGTTTTCCTTAGCGGCAAGAAGCGCCGCTTTGGTTTCATAGCTGTCGTTCATCGTTTCGATAACGATGAGATCGGCACCGTATTTTACACCGAGCTTGACCGTTTTAGCAAAAACGGTTACTGCGTCCTCAAAATCGAGATCTCCCAAAGGTCGTAAAAGCTTTCCCGTAGGACCAATATCAAGAGCAATGAATTTTTCGGCATCCGACACGCTTGCATTTCTTGCCGCACGGGCGTTGTCAAGCGCGGCTTCGATTATAGCTTCAAGCTCTGTATCAGTGAACTTGAGAGAATTTGCACCGAACGTGTTTGAGCAGACTACGTTACTGCCCGCGTCGAAGTATTCCTTATGAACCTGTGTGATCTCGTCGGCATGCGTGAGATTCCAGCGCTCGGGAAGCTCGCCCGGCATCAGGCCGCGGGATTGCAAGACCGTTCCCATTCCGCCGTCAAGATAAACTATGTTATCGTGTAAAAAATCCAGAAATTTCATATATATCCTTTTACCGCATCAAGCGACTTTTTTTATTCTTCAGTTGATCTTATTCCAATGAATGCCGTTACCGATTTCGACGGTGACATCAGTAAGCTTTTATTAAGTGCAACGCCTATACGCTTGTGACATTCAAGCAAAGCAAAGATGTCTTTTTGTACGTCAAGCGCAAGATCGCCGTAGCCCGGGCTGAACCGCGGTCTTAGTACACAGTGTTCTTCGTTTTTTATGTCTTCGCAGAATATATCACACAATGCCTCTATGCGTTCAGCACCGATCGCCTGCATCAACAGTGCTTTTGACGGTGCGATGTGTCCGTATCTGGCAATAAGTCGGTCAAGATGCACACCGACGGTTGCGGCAAACAGAATAACATTTTTGCACTTGCTTAAGTTGCGTGCAAGCGCCTTTGAGCGAACCTTGAAGGCGGAAAGATCTGCAGTGTCGCCGTCAACAGTGCAGGGAAGCTTCATAAAGCATACTTTGTAACACAGCTTGCCGTTTAATTCATTCAAGCATTCGTGCAAGAGCGAGAGCGTGCTTTCGTCCGCACTTTTGCACCCCGCATATCGAAGTATCTCGCTTTCACAGAGCTCCGGTGCGTCATACGTTCTTATTAATACAGGAAAATTCATTCTTCGATAATATCCGAAAGATTGTCTTTTATCTTTGCGGCTACATCAGGCTTGTTCATCGAGTAGACATGAACGTTCGTAATGCCGTTTGCATAGAGGTCGATGATCTGATCGGTAGCATACGCGATACCGGCCTGCTTCATAGCCGCGGGAGATGAACCGAATTTGTCAACAAGACTCTTGAAGCGCTGGGGCATGAACGAACCTGAAAGCTTGATAGCCCGCTCGACCTGATTTGCGTTTGTTATCGGCATGATACCCGGAATGATCGGAACTGTTATGCCTGCTTCTCGTATCTTGTATAAGAAATTATATAAAAGATTGTTATCAAAAAACATCTGCGTAGTAAGAAAGTCACATCCCGCGTCCACTTTTTCCTTAAGCCGCATGATATCTTCCTTCTGATTTGCGCTTTCCGGGTGTATCTCGGGGTAACACGCGCCGCCGATACAAAAATCGGCATCTGACTGCTTAAGCTCTCTGATAAGATCGATCGCGTATCTGTAGTCCCATGCGCTTCGGTCGGCATTTTCAAGTCCGGCGGGAATGTCGCCTCTTAACGCCATTACGTTCTGTATGCCTGCGTCGGCGATCTCATTTATCTTTGCTTGTACGGTCTCTCTTGTCGATGAAACGCACGTGAGATGGGCGAGAGTCGGTACACCGTACAGCTGTTTGATGTTTTTAGCTATATCGAGAGTATACCTGCTCGTACCGCCTCCCGCACCGTATGTAACGCTCATAAACGAGGGCTTGATCTTGGCGATCTCTTCTGTTGCTGTTTTTACGCTTTCAAAGCTTGTTTCGGTCTTAGGAGGGAAGACCTCAAATGAAAGGGACATCGTGTCCCGTGTAAGCAGATTTTTGATCTTCATCGTATTTATCCTTAATTATTTATACTGTAACATAATTATATCATAAATTTTATGAAATGCAAGTGTACATGCTATGTTTTTGAAATTTTGCGGTCAAATAGACAAAAAAATTGAAATTTACGCCTTATAAAAAGCTCCCTTCGAGAGGGAGCTTTGTTTTTAAGCGAAAAGCGGTGTCGAGAGATAACGGTCGCCTGTGTCAGGAAGCAGAACTACAATGTTCTTGCCGGCATTTTCGGGACGCTTAGCCAGGCTTATCGCTGCTGTTACAGCCGCGCCCGATGAAATACCGACGAGTATACCTTCGCTTGCTCCTATAAGCTTACCTGTGGCGAATGCATCTTCGTTTGATACCGTAATGATCTCGTCGTATACTGTTGTGTTTAGTACGTCCGGTACAAAGCCTGCACCGATACCCTGTATCTTGTGAGGACCGGGTGTACCCTGCGAAAGTACGGGCGAAGACTCCGGTTCAACGGCGACGACCTTGATGTTGGGATTCTTTGCCTTGAGGTACTCACCCACGCCTGTTATCGTACCGCCTGTACCGACACCGGCTACAAATATGTCTACCTTGCCGTCTGTATCGGAGTATATTTCCGGACCGGTGTTTTCACGATGTGCTTTGGGGTTGGCGGGATTTACAAACTGACCGGGTATAAAGCTGTTCGGAGTCTGAGCGGCAAGCTCTTCTGCCTTTGCGATAGCACCCTTCATACCCTTTGCGCCTTCGGTGAGCACAAGCTCTGCGCCGTATGCCTTCATAAGCTGTCTGCGTTCAACCGACATCGTTTCGGGCATAACGATTATTATCTTATATCCGCGTGCCGCCGCAACAGATGCAAGTCCGATTCCGGTATTTCCCGAAGTCGGCTCGATTATAACAGAGTCGGGCTTCAGTTTTCCCGAGGCTTCCGCATCGTCTATCATCGCTTTTGCAATGCGGTCCTTTACCGATCCTGCAGGATTAAAATACTCAAGCTTTGCTATGATCCTTGCGTTGAGCGCAAGGGACTTATCTATATGAGTAAGCTCCAAAAGCGGAGTTCTGCCTATAAGCTCGTCGGCGGTTTTATATATATTTGACATATCGGTCACTCTTCCTTTCTCAGTTTAATGCGTTGAATCCGCGCTCCAGATCGGCGATGATATCGTCTATATGCTCAGTACCGATCGAAAGGCGTATTGTGTTTGGCTTGATATCCTGCTCACGAAGCTCTTCTTGTGTAAGCTGGCTGTGAGTGGTGGTTGCCGGATGGATAACGAGACTCTTTACGTCTGCGACATTGGCAAGAAGCGAGAATATCTGCAGACTGTCAATAAATTTGTGTGCCTCTTCTTGACCGCCCTTGATCTCAAACGTGAATATGGATGCTCCGCCGTTTGGGAAATATTTGTTATAAAGAGCGTGGTCGGGATGTTCGGGAAGAGAAGGATGATTTACCTTTTCAACAAGCGGATGCTTTGAGAGATATTCGACGACCTTCTTTGCATTCTCGGCATGGCGCTCAAGTCTGAGCGATAGAGTTTCAGTTCCCTGCAAAAGCAAGAAAGCGGCAAACGGCGAGATGGATGCACCTGTGTCACGCAGTAATACCGCGCGGATATATGTAACAAATGCCGCCGCTCCGACTGCCTTTACAAAGGAAACACCGTGATAGCTGGGGTTTGCGTCGGCTATCGCGGGATACTTACCCGATGCGGACCAGTCAAAGTTACCCGAGTCAACGATGACGCCTCCGAGAGTAGTTCCGTGTCCGCCGATAAACTTGGTTGCCGAATGGACTACGATATCAGCGCCGTGCTCGATGGGACGGAAAAGATAGGGTGTTCCGAATGTATTGTCAACAACGAGCGGCAGACCGTGCTTATGTGCAAGCTCTGCAAGCGCGTCGATATCGGGAATATCACTGTTGGGATTGCCGAGAGTTTCTATGTAGATAGCTCTTGTGTCTTCTTTTATTGCAGCTTCGACCTCATTGAGATCATGGATGTTTACAAATGTCGCGGTGATACCGAAGCCGGGAAGAGTATGGGCGAGAAGATTATAGCTTCCGCCGTATATTGTCTTTTGTGCCACGAAATGACCGCCGTTCTGTCCGAGCGCCTCGAGAGTGTATGAGATAGCGGCGGCACCCGATGCGAGTGCAAGAGCGGCAACGCCTCCCTCAAGAGCGGCTATACGCTTTTCAAAAACGTCCTGTGTGGAGTTTGTAAGTCTGCCGTAAATATTTCCTGCGTCCTGTAAGCCGAAGCGTGCCGCTGCGTGGGCACAATCACGGAATACATACGATGTTGTCGCGTAGATCGGTACTGCGCGAGCGTCTGTGGCGGGGTCGGGAGTTTCCTGACCTACATGAAGCTGAAGTGTTTCGAATTTGTAGTTTGACATGATAATTATTTCCTTTCAATATTAAATGTGATGATTATAGCTTATGAGATAGATCCTGCGTTCATCACATTCGACCGAAACGGAAATTTGCTCTTACGAGCTTCTCAAAATAGTTTTCCATTGAATTTGCCTCTTTCGCATACCTAATTAGTAGGTGATTGCATTATAGCACTATTTGCCTACTTTGTCAATAGGTAAAACGAAAAAATCTTAAATTTTTTTTGAAAGCGTTGACTTTGCGTATAAACACAGAAAATAAATGCAAAACTAAATGTACATTAAAATCTTGAAAGGACAGGAATGTAATGAAAAGAAAAATCACGGTCTTGGCTATGTGTGTGCTCATGCTTTTGCCGATTTTGACATCATGCGGCGCAAGGCAGACAGAGAACAGTGTTTATTACCTTAATTTTAAGCCCGAGGTGGCAGAGGTATACGAGCGCATTGCCAAAGACTACTATAATGAAACAGGAGTAAAGCTCAATGTTGTTACCGCCGCGTCCAACACATATGAGCAGACGCTCAAATCAGAGATCGCAAAGGCGGACGCTCCCGCAATATTCCAGATAAACGGTCCGCGCGGATATGCGTCGTGGAAGGACTATTGCGCCGATCTCAAGGACTCAAAGATATATGATCTTTTAAGCGACAAGAACCTTGTCATCACCGACGGCGATGGAGTTTACGGTATTCCGTATGTTGTCGAAGGCTACGGTATCATATATAACGACAGGATCATGCAGGACTATTTTGCAAGCCCCGATAAGCAGGTCGATGTGTCGGGAATAGAGGATATAAATTCGTTTGAGATCCTGTCGCAGGTGGTAAATGATATGACGAGGCTAAAAAAACAGCTCGGCATCGACGGCGTTTTTGCGTCTACCTCACTCAAGCCGGGTGAGGATTGGAGATGGACGACGCACCTTGCCAATATTCCGATATACTATGAGTTTAAAAATAATGATATAGATCTTACAAGCGACCGGACCCGCGAGATAGAGTTTATGTATTAGGACGAGTTCAGGAATATCTATGACCTCTATATAAACAATTCGGTGACCGACCCCAAGCTGCTCGGAAGCAAACAGGTAGCCGATTCAATGGCTGAGTTTGCGCTTGGCAGATGCGCTATGGTGCAAAACGGAAACTGGGCATGGAGTCAGATCGACGGTATCGAGGGAAACACCGTAGAGGATGAGGATATCAAATTCATGCCTATATATATGGGCATAGAAGGTGAAGAGTCGCAGGGACTTTGTATCGGTACTGAAAACTATCTTGCTATAAACAAAACACTTAGTGAGGAAAAGCAGAAGCTTGCCGAGGATTTCTTATATTGGCTCTTTACAAGCGAAACAGGTAAGAGATATGTTACCGACGAGCTTGATTTTATCACACCGTTTACCTCTTTTGATACCGACGAAGTACCCGATGACCCGCTTGCACGCGAGGTGGTTTCGTGGATGGCGAGAGAGGATAAAAACAGCATCGACTGGAATTTCACACTTTTCCCCAGCCAGACCTTCAAGGACAATTTCGGCTCATCGCTTCTTTCGTACGCGCAGGGCTCAAAGCCGTGGAATGAAGTGCGCGATTCAGTAGTAAGCGATTGGAAAAATGAAAGCGGTGCCTGAAAGGAACTGACACAAGCATGATAAAAAAATATGTAGGTAAATATTTCCCTGTATTTCTTCTGCCTACTGTCATCGCCTTTTTTATTGCCTTCGTAGCACCGTTCGTTATCGGACTTTATCTTTCATTCTGCGATTTTACTACGGTGACCAACGCCCGTTTTGTGGGGATAAGCAACTATGTAAAGGTGTTTTCCGATAACAGCGATTTCTTGAACGCGCTGTGGTTTACGGTTAAGTTCACGGTCGTCTCGGTCATCAGCGTAAACATTCTTGCTTTCGCGCTCGCTTTGATACTCACGCGTCCGATGAAAGGCACGAACGGATTCCGTACAGGCTTTTTTATGCCGAATCTGATAGGCGGCATCGTGCTCGGTTATATATGGCAGATCATAATAAACGGTGTGCTCGGATATTTCGGTGTGGATATCACCTTTGCGGCAAAGTACGGATTTTGGGGACTTGTTATACTGACCAACTGGCAACAGATAGGATATATGATGATAATATATATCGCCGGTATACAGAATGTTCCATCCGATATGCTCGAGGCGGCTGATATCGACGGCGCTAATTATATGCAGAAGCTGCGATATATCATCTTCCCGATGGTTTCCTCGGCGGTAACGATATGCACCTTCTTAACGCTGACGAACTCGTTTAAGCTGTTTGACCAGAACCTCGCTCTGACAGGCGGTGCTCCGGGTAAAGAAACGGCTATGCTCGCGCTCGATATATACAAGACCTTTTACAACAGAGTAGGATACGAGGGAGTAGGCCAGGCAAAAGCGGTAATATTCTTTGTTATAGTCGCGCTTATCGCGCTCGTACAGCAGTATCTCACAAGAGCGCGCGACGGGGAATGATCGGAGTTATAAATGGAAACAAGAAGCAAAAGACTTGATATACTTTTCTATATAATACTGACACTGCTTGCGGTAATATTTATCGCTCCGGTGTTTATAGTGCTGATGAATTCGTTCAAGGGACAGTTTTACATTACAGACTCTCCCTTCAGCCTGCCGAATGCAACCACCTTTGCGGGACTTGAAAACTACGTGAACGGACTGCGAAAGACAGGCTTTTTCAGCGCATTTCTGTACTCGCTGTTCATAACCGTCTGCTCTGTGCTCGTTATTGTGTTTTTCACGTCAATGGCGGCTTGGTATATTTCACGGGTAAAAAACGTGTTTACGCGCGCCCTGTATTATACCTTTGTATTCAGCATGATAGTGCCGTTCCAGATGGTGATGTTCTCGATGTCGAAGATAGCAAATGCGATGCACCTTGACAATCCGATCGGCATCATTCTTATATATCTCGGCTTCGGTGCGGGGCTTTCGGTATTTTTGTTCACCGGCTTCGTTTCGGGCATACCGAGAGAGGTCGAGGAAGCGGCAATGATCGACGGTGCATCCCCTATAAGACTTTATTTCAGCGTCGTTTTTCCGATGATGAAGCCGATCTCGATAACAGTCGCGATACTCAACGCGATGTGGATATGGAACGATTATCTGCTTCCGTATCTTGTTATCGGAAACAAGTACAGGACTATCCCGATAGCGGTACAGTATCTGCAAGGCGGATACGGCTCACGTGACATGGGTGCGCTGATGGCGATGCTCGTTTTATCAATAGTGCCGGTGGTGATATTCTATCTCACCTGTCAGAAATATATTATCAAGGGCGTTGTGGCTGGCGCTGTCAAGGGTTAAAGGAGTGTGAGTCTATTGGCAGGAATCAGACTTGTAAATGTAAATAAGACTTTTCCGGGAAATGTTACGGTCATACCCGGACTTGATCTTGAGATCAAGGATAAGGAGTTTGTCATACTCGTAGGTCCGTCGGGATGCGGCAAATCAACAACTCTTCGTATGATCGCGGGGCTTGAGTCGATCAGCTCGGGTGATCTTTATATAGGCGACAAGCGTGTAAACGACACCGCGCCCAAGGATCGCGATATAGCTATGGTATTTCAGAGCTACGCGCTCTATCCGCATATGAGCGTGTATAATAATCTTGCTTTCGGTCTTAAGCTTCGCGGTGTACCGAAGGACGAGATCGACAAAAAGGTAAAAGAGGCGGCAAAGATGCTCGATATCGAAAAATATCTTGAGCGCAAGCCGAGAGCTCTTTCGGGAGGTCAGCGTCAGCGCGTCGCACTCGGACGCGCAATGGTACGCTCTCCACAGGTGTTTTTGTTGGACGAACCTCTTTCGAACCTCGACGCAAAGCTCAGAGGCGAGATGCGTACTTCTATCTCAAGGCTTCACAAGTCGCTCGGCGTTACCTTTGTATACGTCACGCATGACCAGGTCGAGGCAATGACGATGGCGGACAGGATAGTCGTTATGAAGGATGGTGTTATACAACAGTATGACACGCCGAAAAACCTCTATCACAGTCCGATCAATACCTTTGTCGCAGGCTTTATCGGCTCGCCGCGCATGAACCTGTTTCCCGCACACGTAAGCAAGGTGAAGAATAAAATAATGCTGAAGGCCGATGCATACAGCTTTGATGCTCCCGCGAGCCTTTCGGCACTTCTTGACGGGTACATCGACAGGGATGTGACGCTCGGTGTACGTCCGGAGGATATACACGCCGAGGAGTTTTATATGGGACTTGACAACACGCTTAAGATAAATGTTACTGTAGACATGGCGGAGATGATGGGAGCTGAGCTGTACGCCTATTTTGAGCTTGCGGGCGAGAGGATGATCTCGCGTATTCCGTCAAGGATGAGCGTGAGTGAAAAGGATACGCTTCCGCTTGCGATCGACCTTAATAAAATACACATTTTTGATAAGGAAACGGGGAAGAGCATACGGGTATGAGAAACTGCGGTACTCTGCTTCATATATCGTCACTTCCGGGCGAATACGGCATCGGCAACTTCGGCACTGATGCCTATTCGTTCGTGGATTTTCTGAAAAAGAGCGGTCAGAATCTCTGGCAGATACTGCCGCTCGGGATAACAGGCTACGGTGACTCGCCGTACCAGTCCTTTTCAAGCTTTGCCGGCAACCCTTATTTTATCGATCCCGAGGGCTTGTACAAGGACGGACTTATAACAAAGGATACGCTTGATAACGAAAAAATCAGAGCCGAGCGTGTTGATTACGGCAGACTTTACCGTGAAAGATACGGGCTTTTGAAGCACGCAATGTCAAATTTTAATACCGATGACGCAAATTATGTTGAATTTTGCGTCAAAAACGCGTGGTGGCTTGACAGCTTTGCACTTTTTATGACTCTTAAGGAGGTCGCGGGTTCAAAGGGAATGTCCGAGTGGGAAAAGGAATACAGGCTCAAGGATAAGGCGGCGCTTTCAAATATTGAGAGCCGTTACGCGCAGGAGATAAGCTTCTGGAAGATAACTCAGTACTATTTTTTCAAACAGTGGAACGATCTGCGAGCATATGCAAACGCAAACGGAGTGCGTGTGATCGGCGATATCCCGATATATGTGGCTGCAGACAGTGCCGATGTCTGGGAAAGTCCCGAACTTTTTTTAGTCGACGCCGAGCTTGAGCCGAAGCTGATGGCAGGATGTCCGCCGGATGCGTTCAATGATGACGGTCAGCTTTGGGGAAACCCGATCTATGACTGGGAAGCAATGCGGATGGACGGATACGCGTGGTGGAAAAAGCGTCTCGCGATGACCGCAAAGCTTTACGATCTTGTTCGTATAGACCATTTCCGAGGCTTCTGTGCGTATTATACGGTCGAGGCAGGCGAGCGCACGGCAAAACGCGGAAAATGGAAGGAAGGACCGGGAAATGAGTTCTTTGAGGCGGTCAGAAACAGTCTCGGGAACACAGGTATCATAGCTGAGGATCTCGGATTTATCGACGAGCCTGTACGAAGGCTTTTGCAAAGCTGTGGATTTCCCGGCATGAAGATACTCGAGTTCGGGTTTGACGGCAATCCCGACAACGAGTATCTTCCTCACAACTACACCAAAAACTGCTTTGCTTATACTGGTACTCACGACAATGATACCTTTATGTCTTTTTACCTTAAGTCGGACGCAAAGACCAAACGCTATATACGCGATTACTTTAACATTGACAGCAGCGGCGACATCTGCTACGGCGCGGTACGTACGCTGTTTGCAAGCTGTGCAGACAATGTGGTCATACCGCTTCAGGACTATATAGGAGTTGCCGATGCCGGAAGGATGAACACACCGTCATCTCTCGGCGGGAATTGGGTATGGCGGGCAAATATATCGGATTTTAACGATAAGCTTGCCGAACGTATATACGAGCTTGCCGCACTGTACGGCAGAACGCGTACGTCCGTCTTATGAAAGGAATTATCGCATATGAATAAGAATAGTGAAGAAAACAGAAAGATAGACGAGATAACGCTCAAGGAATTTGTGCAGATACTCGAAAACAGATATCTTAAGGGACCTGACACAGCAAAGCCTGAGGAGATAAACGACGCTCTTGCACAGGCTGTTATGAATCTTCATGCGGGCAACCGCAGGATAGTTTCGCGCCCGGCAAAGGGTGTTCGTCGCGCGTACTATCTCTCGGCGGAATTTCTTGTCGGCAGGGCGGTATATAACAATCTTCTCGCTCTCGGGCTTGACAAGAGCGTTTCAAAGCTTTTACGGGACGCGGGCAGTGACTACGATACCTTTGAGAATATCGAGGACGCCGGGCTTGGAAACGGCGGACTCGGACGTCTTGCTGCCTGCTTTGCGGATTCCGCGGCAGCTTTAAAAGTGCCGTTTGTCGGTTATGGCATCAGATATAAATACGGTATCTTTAAGCAACAGATAGAAAACGGATGCCAGGTGGAAGCACCTCATGATTGGACGAAATGGGGAGACCCGTGGTCGCTCAAGGTTGTTTCGGACACGCAAAGGGTAAGCTTTGACGATTTAGAGGTCCTTGCCGTACCGTACGATATGCCCGTGTTCGGCTACCGCAACGATCATGCAACGTATATAAGGCTGTGGGAGGCGCATCCTACGACTCCTTTTGATTTTGAATTATTTAATAAGCAAAAGTACGACGCGGCACTTGCCGAAAAGAATGCCGCCGAAAATATCTCGCGTGTGCTCTATCCCGCCGATGACACCGACGAGGGAAAAAAGCTCAGGTTAAGACAACAATATTTCTTCGCGTCCGCTTCGCTCAAGGATGTTATCTGCCGCTACAAGGAAGCGTACGGAAACGATTTCTCGCATTTTGCCGAGGAAAATATTTTTCAGCTCAATGACACTCACCCGGTTGTGGCTATCCCCGAGTTTTTGCGGATAATGTGCGAAGAAGAGCATACGGAATTTACCGAAGCTCTTGATATCGCTAAAAAGTGCTTTGCTTACACAAACCATACGGTCATGAGCGAGGCGCTTGAAAAATGGGATGTAAAGCTCTTTGAGTCTATACTCAGCCGTGTTTATAAATATGTTGAAAGACTTGACAGCGTGCTTGAGGGAGAGCTTTCGGATAAGGATATAACGAGCGACGAGGCAGAGGCTATGAAGATAATCTGCGACGGCAGGATATGCATGGCAAATATCGCCTTGTTTATTTGCACACGTGTCAACGGCGTGGCGGCGATACACACCGATATCCTCAAGCGTAATGTTTTCGCTAACTGGAATCGCATCTATCCGGGTAAGATCATCAATATCACAAACGGTATCACACAGCGCAGATGGCTCGGTGTTGCAAATCCCGAGCTTGCCGCATTCACGACGCGCTTACTGGGAGACGATAAATGGCTTTGTGAGCTATCGCGTATATCGGGGCTTGCGAAATATGCAAACGACAGTGCGGCAAGGGAGGATTTCAACAGCATAAAGCGCTACCGCAGGCGTGTACTTTCTGATCTTATCCGCGAGCGAGAGGGAAAGCTTATTGATCCGGACAGCGTATTCGATATCCAGATCAAGCGCATACACGAGTACAAGCGGCAGTTATTAAATGCGCTTGCGGTACTGGAGATGTATTTCGAGATAAAGGACGGCACGCTTAAGAATATACAGCCGGTGAGCGTAATATTCGGAGGCAAGGCTGCCCCGGGATACCGCCGCGCGAAAAGCGTGATAAAGCTTATTTGCGAGCTTGAACGTCTGATAGCCGCCGATGAGCAGGTAAGCAAGTATTTGAATGTACACTTTATAACAGGCTATAATGTGTCATATGCTGAAAAGCTCGTCGGTGCAGCCGACCTTTCCGAGCAGATATCGACCGCGGGTACAGAAGCAAGCGGTACGGGCAACATGAAGATGATGCTAAACGGTGCTCTGACGCTCGGAACGCTCGATGGTGCGAATGTTGAGATAGTAAAGGAAGCGGGCAAGGAGAATAATTATATCTTCGGAGCGCTCGTAGAGGAGATCGAGCGAATACGAAGCAGTTATGACCCGATCGCGCTGTATGAAAAGGACGCGCGTATCAAGCGCGTGCTTGATGCGCTTAAGGACGGTACACTTGACGACGGCGGAAGCGGAGACTTTGCAGATCTGTACGACTCGCTTATTATTGAAACGGGGGCGGACAGATATTTCTTACTGTATGATTTCGATTCCTACCTGCGTACAAAGCTGCGTGCTATAAGCGATTTTTCGGACAGGAGCAAGACAGCAAAAATGGGAATTTTGAACATGGCAAGCTCGGGAGTTTTTTCATCCGACCGTTCGATCCGCAACTACCACGAAAAAATCTGGTCCCGTAGCACAGGCGGGCAGGGCGCGTGCGAAGTCTGACAGAACTTGAAGCCCTTGATCCATGCTCCAAGGTTTCGTGAGATTTGATAACTAACTTATTTTTGAAGCAGGTACGGACAAAGACAGCGTATGAATAACTCTTTGCCATATGCCGCGATGTCACAAAAAACGGGTATATTACAGCAAAATATATAAAAAACGAACGCAAAGACATGCTTTTGCTTAATAAATGGTAAAAAATCAAAAAAAGTTTGGCAAAACACTTGATTTTTTGGCAAAACAGTGATATACTATTATCGTAAGTTAATAGATAAGGAGAGTGGTTGAAAGACCACTCTTACTTTTTGCCGAAACATAAAAGAAAAGGAACGGTCATATAAGTGAAAAAATCAACTAAAAATATCGCTTCGGCTGTTGCCGATCTTATCGGACCTACCGTCAGCGAGCTTGACTACGACCTCTGGGATGTTGAATATGTCAAGGAGGGCTCGGAGTATTACCTTCGCATCACGATAGACCGAGAAGAGGGTATAACGATCGATGATTGTGAAAAGGTACACCGCGCAATAGACCCGCTCCTTGATGAAGCGGATCCGATCGAGGATTCGTATCATCTTGAGGTGTCATCGCCCGGTATTGAGCGCGAGCTCAAATACGATTGGCATTTCGATGAATTTGTCGGTTGTACGGTCGAGGCAAAGCTTTACGCGCCGCTTAACGGAGCAAAGAGCTTTGTGGGAGCGCTTGTTTCACGTACTGACGAAGGTGTTACCTTAGATCAGTCGGGAACTGCTGTAACCATCCCGAACGATAATATCGCCAAGGTTCAGACGGTCTTTGATTTTGACAGTATTGATGAAGAATGAGCATTATAAAGCTATCGAAAGGAAAAAAGTAAAATGAACAAGGAATTCTTTGCAGCGCTTGATCTTTTTGAAAAGGAAAAGGGAATATCCAAGGAATACATCATCGAGCGTGTACAGGCGGCACTTGAAAACGCATATAAGCACGAGCTCGGCGGTCAGGCTCTTATCCGAGTCATGATAGACCCTGTAAAGGAAGATATCAAGGTATACCGTCAGAGAACGGTCGTTGAAGAGGTCACAAACGAGATCACCGAGATTTCGCTTGAAGAAGCACAGACAATAGGTAAGAAGTACAAACTCGGATCTGTTGTTGAAAACGAGGTCAAACCCAAAAATCTCAGAAGACTTTCGGCAATGGGCGCGAAGTCAGTGTTCATTCAGGGTATCAGAGAAGCAGAGCGCTCGATGATGCTGCGTGAATATGAGGAAAAGAAAGAAGAGATCGTCACCGCGACGATCGACAAGATCGACCCCGAAACAGGCGATGTTATCGTTGATACAGGAACGAGCCGCGTAACGCTCAAACGCGAGGAACAGATCCCCGGTGAGACCTACACGGTCAACTCGAAGATCAAGGTCTTTATCATGGAGGTCAAGAAGGATAACGCGGTAAGAGGTCCGCTTGTAACAATTTCCAGAACACACGCAGGTCTTGTTAAGAGACTTTTCGAGCTTGAAGTCCCCGAGATACAGGACGGCACGGTCGTAATCAAGGGCGTATCCCGTGAGGCGGGCGTAAGAACCAAGATCGCGGTAATGTCCAGAGATGAGAACGTCGACCCGATCGGCGCTTGCATCGGTAACAGAAGAATGAGAATAAACAGTATTACCGAAGAGCTCGGCGGTGAAAAGATCGACATAATCAAGTACAGCGAGGATGCCGCTGAATACATCTCCAAGGCACTCGCTCCGGCAACCGTAAAGGAAGTCATCATTGACGGTGAAAAGTCTTGCAGAGCGGTAGTAGACAGCGACCAGCTCTCGCTCGCCATCGGTAAGGAAGGTCTTAATGCGCGTCTTGCGGCAAGACTTACCGGATTTAAGATAGACATCAAGACCGATGCCGAGGGTGTAGTACCGTATAACCCTGATTCAAACGAAGAAGAAAACACCGAAAACGAATAAGCCAAAGGAGCAAGTCTGTAAAATATGCAGAATAAACCGGTTAAGAAAATTCCGGAAAGGCGTTGCGTAGGCTGCAATACAACAAAGCCCAAGCATGAGCTGATTCGCGTGGTGCGTGATCCGGATGGTAATGTTTCGATCGATTTCAAAGGAAAAAAATCGGGCAGAGGAGCGTATATTTGTCCAAGCGTAGATTGCTTTAAGAAGGCGGTCAAGTCAAGAAGACTTGATAATAATCTTAGCGTGACGATCCCGCCTGAGATAATCGAAGAGCTCACATCGGTAATACAAAGAGGTGAGACTCTTGAATGAATACTTACCTGTACTCAAAAACATAGGTCTTGCCGCGAGGGCACGAAAGATAACCTTCGGAAGCGAAATGACCTGTGACGCTATAAGAGCGGGAAAGGTCAGTCTCGTACTGATGTGCGATAACGCATCATCAAACACCGCGAAAAAACTTATAAGCTGCTGTGAGCAAAACGGCGTCGAGTGCTACCGTGTACCGATAGATGCAGACGCACTTGCAAACGCAGTCGGAAAAAACAAACCGCTCATGTCGGTGGGCGTGACAGATGCCAATCTCAGCGTACCCGTACGCAACAGTATTTTAGATATGTCAAATGCGACTTCTTCGCAGAAAGTCAGCGAAAGTGAGGTTTAACATATGCCAGTAAATCAAGTGAAATATAAGATAGGAACGCTCGCAAAGGAGCTCGAACTCAAGAATAAGGAGCTGCTCGATATTATCGCAAAGGCGGGTATCACAGGCAAGACACAGTCGGGAAGCCTTGATGAGACCGAGTACAATATCGTAATGGAGGTAGTGACCGCGGCGCACCAGATCGAGAGCATGGACGCTTACATGAACGGTGAGGTCATTATCGAACTGCCCAAGGCTCCCGAAAAGGTTCTCGAAAAGACTGCGGAGCCCGTGAAAGCCGAGGAAACGAAGAAAGAAGAGCCTGCAAAGGAAGAAAAGAAGCAGGAGAATAAGCAAGAGGATAAAAAGTCCGAGCAGACGCGCAAGAGCGGCGGAACAAAGGAAGCACCCATGTCCAAGCTTGAAAAGTTTGAAAAATTCAGGCAGGGTGCGGGCAACCGTCCGGCACAGGGCGCAAAGCAGGAAAAGAAGCCGGATTCTGTACGACAGGATAAAAAGCCTGACAACAGACAGACTCTTAAGCCCACAACAGGCGCGAAGGGCGGAGTAAGCTTTACGGATGACAGCTCGGTAAGCAAGGGAAAGGGCGGCTCGCAGAGGATCGTAGACACACGTACATCGACGGTAGACCTTTCGAAGTACGATGAGCGTCTTGAGACCTTTGTTGACGGCTCTAAGAAGAATTACGACCCCGAAAAGCAGAAGTTCAAGAGTAAGGGACGTGACAATTTCGCAAGAGACAAGGAAAAAGAAAAGGAACGCCTTGCAATGGAAAAGCTTAAGAAGCTTAACTTTGAAAAGGCGAAGAAACAGCAGCTCACCGTCCATATTCCCGATGAGATCAGCGTAAGTGAGCTTGCTTCCAGGCTCAAGGTAACAGCGGCAGAGGTAGTTAAGCGTCTTATGATGCTCGGCGTTATGGCTAATGTAAACATGGTCATCGACTATGATACAGCTTACCTCGTTGCAGACGAGCTCGGTGCAAAGGTTGAAAAGGAAGTCGTAGTTACCATCGAAGAAAAGCTCTTCGACGAAGCGGAGGACGCACCGGAAAACCTCGAGACAAGAAGTCCCGTCGTTGTTGTAATGGGACACGTTGACCACGGTAAGACCTCTATACTTGACGCCATCAGACACACGAGCGTTACTACAGGCGAAGCGGGCGGTATCACACAGCACATCGGTGCGTATAGAGTAAATATCAACGGCAGAGATATCACATTCCTTGACACCCCCGGTCACGCGGCGTTTACAGCTATGCGTGCAAGAGGTGCGATGGCGACCGATATCGCGATACTCGTTGTCGCGGCTGATGACGGCATCATGCCCCAGACAGTAGAAGCTATCAACCACGCCAAGGCGGCGGGAATTGAAATAATAGTAGCGATCAACAAGATGGATAAGCATACCGCTAACCCCGACGCGGTAAAGCAGGAGCTTACAAAATACGAGCTCGTACCCGAGGAGTGGGGCGGCGATGTTATCTGCGTTCCCGTATCCGCGCTTACAAAGATGGGTATCGAGGATCTTCTTGAAAACGTGCTTCTCGTTGCGGATATGAAGGAGCTTAAGGCTAACCCGAACAGACGCGCGAAAGGTGTTATCATCGAGGCAAAGCTTGATAAAGGACGCGGCCCTGTTGCTACCGTGCTCGTACAGAACGGTACGCTTAACAGCGGTGACATTGTGATCGCAGGAACATCTGTCGGACGTGTACGTGCCATGACAGATGAAAACGGACGCAGAGTAACAAAGGCTGGTCCGTCCGTACCTGTTGAGATCACCGGTCTTGCTGAGGTTCCCGAAGCAGGCGATGAGTTTGCGGCTGTTGAGGACGAGAGAATGGCAAGAGAGCTTGCCGAACAGCGTAAGGCAAAGATCAAGGAGGATGCGTTCAAAGCTAACTCCAAGGCTAATCTCGACGATCTCTTTGCACAGATCGCAGACGGCGTAAAGGAACTCAATATCATTATCAAGGCAGACGTTGGAGGCTCGGCTGAAGCTGTCAAGCAGTCGCTTGTAAAGCTTTCCAACGAAGAAGTAAAGG
>JAFUMW010000064.1 GCA_017482465.1 Clostridia bacterium | reverse complement strand
CGGTGCAGTAAACTGGGCGATCGAAAACGGCATTACAACGGCAGAAAACGCACGCCCCGAGGACAATATCACGCGCGGCGAGCTCGCGCTCATGATCTACAAGCACATGACAGGCAAGCATCTCAAGCTTGATGTGAAGCCATCAAACTATAAGGACAGCGCAAGCTTCAAGGCGATCGACGGCGCAGATCTTGAGACAGTAAAGAAAGCACTTGATTACTGCGCGACAGCAGGACTTATAATGGGTGATGACGCTGGCAATATGCGCTTCGATGCGGCAACAAAGCGCTCGGAGGTAGCGGCGGTATTCACAAGAATGTACGATTTTGCAAGTGTTGCAGAGGTCGATATAGCCGCATCCGAGGCAAACGGCGAGATACTCAAATACGACGCTGCGGCAATAAATAAGTCAGTAACTCTCGCGTGGGCAGGTAAGGAGCTTCTTGAGGAAGACGGAAAGACCTACGTTCATATCAGACCCCGTACAAAAAAAGGAACGGTCGAGGTAACTCTCGGACAGTGGAATCTTCCCGATGTCGACTTCTATGAGTACCAGTACATGAAGATCAAGTACAGGATCAAGGGCGGAGAATCTTCGCTTGATATATGCCTGCGTACAAATACTATACAGCAGTGGCTTGCAAGCGGAGCGGGTACAAGACCCGAAAACACAGCAGAGGATGAATGGCTTTTGGGTATGACGCGTTACTGTGATTATATCGGTAACTACGAAGCAAAGGCTATAAACTCGAGCGACAAAAACGCTCACTATATATTTAAGCCGTTTGGAAACGATCAGGAGATCGCGGAAGACGCATACTTCGATATCGAATCTATTGTGTTCTTCAAGAATGAATTTGTAGCTAAAGCTTACGAATGGTAAAACTAAAACAAAATGGGCGTGTGCCGCAAGGCACACGCCCATTTTTCTTGGTTCAAAGAGATGATTGGAGCGGTAAGCGTTGACGCCGCGATGAACCGTTTGTACGATCTGCGCGAACCTTGTTGACAGCAGATCACACTTTTGTCTTGATCCATTTTCCGCTCTTGTAGCGTACAGCAAAGATGATAGCTTTAATAAGCGCGGATAAATGCGTCGACAGGAATGAGCCTAAAACGCCGAGCTCCAAAACCACAGCGAAAATATAACCGAAGCCGAGATTGAAGATAAGCATACATCCGATGTTGACGACAGTCGAAAAGCGTGCGTCTCCCGCACTGTTGAAGGTGTGAGCCATGATGCCGACAAAGGTTGTTATTACCGGAGTAAAAAGACAGGTGATAAGAATTATGCTGTCAAGTAACTCAAGCGTCTGTGAGTTATCGGTGTATGACACGAAGAAATGCGGAAGTATGAAATAAGCGACCGAATATACGAAAATATTGATAATTATGCTGTAAGCAAGACATTTCTTCAACAGCTCGATAGCGCGCGGCTTATCGTTAAGCGAAAGATTACGTGCTACAAGTGTTGTTACCATCGTATTGATGACCGCAGTGGGAACGCTTAAAAGACCGGAGAACGATCCGAAAATGGAAGATGCTGTAATATGCGAAATGCCGAACGGGACTAAAAATCCGGTCTTTAGCGTTCCGGCATAGTGCGCGATAAGATTGGCGATAGAGTTGTACAGCCCGAGCGAAAGCACACTCTTAATATTCTTAAATCTTACGCGCACGCTGTCCTTGAACGGCGCGATCCATTTAAGCTTGGTTAAAAACGCGTATCCGAAAATGCCGGAGGCTATACGTGAAATGATAAGGCTTATGCCTGCACCGACTATTCCGAGATCGCATAAGGTTATAAGAATATACGCGAGCAGAACATTTACGATACTGCCCGAAACCGAAATGAAAAGCGGGATCCTGTGGTTGTCAAACGCGCGGCTTGAACACGCGGACACCTGAAAAACACAATAAAAGGGAAGCGATATGCCGAGCAGAGGTATGTACTTGTTTGCCTCAACCAATATCAAGGGGTCCATCTGTCCGAAAAACAGAGTCATTATCTGCGAGGGAAACAGAGAAAAAACAACTGCAAGAAGAGCGGTGCCGTAGACAGCAAAGAACATGGTCTGGCCGACGGTGATAACAGCTTCTTTTAGCTTTCCCATCCCCCTTTGCTGGGCGACGATGACCATAGTAGCACTGCATGCCGAGAAGAAAACAGTCGCTATCAGATCGTTGACCTGATTGACAAGACTGATAGCCGATATTACAGTTTCACCCGCATTGGAAACAAAATACGCGTGTATCGTTCCGATGAAGTTGTTGAGCAGCATATCAGCGAAAATAGGAAAGAACATTTTAAGAAGCATCGAAAGATCGGGGTCGCCGAAGAATAGGTTGATACGTCTTCTTTTATCAGGCATATGATCAGTCCTTTCTGTACACAAACAGCACAAAAGCTTATCGGTTAACACATTTTAGCACCATAATAAGGTGTTGTCAAGCGGTAGCGCAAAAATAAATCAAGTTTGTTTATAATAACTAAATCGTAATACTTATAAATGGACTAAATGTACATTGAAATTTTGATGCCGTTTATGGTAAAATATATATACTCTGTTGCAAATGAAAAAGTTCCTTCTCCTAAAAGGCAAGTAGTTTTTTCATGTTGTTCATAACAGACTTACGTGATATAATTTTTTATATGAAAGTTATATGGAGGATTTTATGTTAAACAAAGCTTTATCCCTGTTTTTGGTGCTTTTAATGCTTATAGCACCTATCACGAGCGCCCTGACAGTGTCGGCTGACAGCGGTGATTTTAAGATCTACGCAGCGTATGACCTTAATAACGGATATCTTTCGCTGAGCGATCTTACCAACTCT
Organism: Clostridia bacterium; assembly: GCA_017482465.1. Lineage (GTDB taxonomy): Bacteria > Bacillota > Clostridia > Oscillospirales > CAG-272 > UBA4717. The sequence goes on along the minus strand of JAFUMW010000064.1, from coordinate 3,977 downwards.
ATCGAAGAGGAAAACGGAAGATACCTGCATCTTACGGCAAAACCGGGAACATACGGCAATAATGACATAATGCTCTCGTTCTCGGACAAGGATCTTGCAATATTCGACTATCCTTTTGTTCGTATCGAGTACAAGACCAATGCGTCTGTAAAGGACATTCTCGATACTACGCTTCATCATAACGGCGGCGAGAACTGGCCTTCGTCTCATCCGAAAATGACGAGCGACGGTGCATGGCATTCCTCTGTCATCGACGTAAACACGATAGCATCTCCCGCTACAGTCGTTGCAGATAAGACACAAAAGGGAATTACCGTAAGATATAAGCCTTGGGGCGGCGGAAACAAGGCGTTTGAAGAAGAAAACTACTTCGACATTCGCTTTATCGGCTTCTTCAAGACCGAGGCAGAAGCGGCAGCGTATAAGTTCGACGATTCTCTCAATGACGCGTCATACAAAAAATATTTCGGTGACACAGGCTTTATCGACCCGAACGGCGAGGATGTATATGCCGAGGTAAACGCCGAGATAGACGCTCATATTGAAAAGATAAAGAATACACCCACTGCCGTTACCGTAACAGGAACAAAATATTATGTTGCCGCAGACGGTAATGATAATAACGACGGAAAGACCCCCGAAACAGCATGGAGATCGATCAATAAGGTCAAGGAATTTGAGTTTAACAAAGGCGACGGCGTATTCTTCAAGCGCGGCGACAGCTTCAGAGCCGACGGCGTGAGCCTAACGCTTAAAAGCGGCGTTACATACAGTGCATACGGCGAAGGCGATAAGCCTGTGCTCGTAGGCTCTATCTCCGCGGCAAACGCGCTTGCATGGATCGAGACAGACACCCCTAACATCTACCGCTATATTGATCCCGTGAACGATGCAGGCTGTATCGTATTTGACGGCGGACGCGCTTGGGGTGTCAGAATGGGCCCGGATGGCGAAAACAGCATCGACAGCGGTATCTGCCATAACGGCATTGATCAGCCTTATCAGTCGGGCGGCGGTGCTTGGGACAGCTACAGAACGCTGACAAATAACCTCGAATTTACAAATGCCGACGGATATGTTTACCTCTATTCGCGCGACGGCAACCCCGCTGAAGTATTCGACAGCATTGAGATACTCTGGAACTACCACGGCGTTACAGGCTCAAACCTTGAAAACGTAATGTTTGACAACATTAAGCTGTTCGGCTACGGTGCTCACGGTATCAGTACACATAACGTAACAAATTTCACGGTTCAGAACTGCATCTTCGGATGGATAGGCGGCTCGGGACACCGCTACGGTAATGCTGTCCAGAACTGGGAAAACTGTGACAATTTTGTGATCGATATGTGCTATACATATCAGACATATGACTGTGCATACACAAACCAGATCAATGCCGACAGCGGAAAAGGCAAGACTATCAATATACACGGCATGAAGATAATAAACACGGTTACCGAATATAGCAATACCGGTCTTGAGGTGTGGAACGCGGGTGACGCGGTCAGCTACAAGGACTGCGAGCTTTCGGGAAACTATGTAAGAAATAACGGTTACGGCTGGAGCCATCAGCGTCCGAACAAGAATGGAAACTTCTACTACGGCGCATTCTGGGGTAATACTCCCACATGGGAAAATTATGAGGTGTTCAATAATAAATTTGCTGTAGCTGTTAAATACGGACTGCTTTCACAGCATATCTCTCCCGAAAATGCCTTCTTCCACGATAACCTTTATATCATGCAGCGCGGTAAGACCTTTGCGAATACCGCAAGCAATTATATAAAGGGAAGCGGCGGAGCGACCCTGTTCCCTTATAATGATTACACAGTTCAGACAATGGTCGATAACGGTATCGAGCCGGGCGGAAAGTTCTATTACCTTGAAGAAGACTTTGTTCCCGAAGCCTTTGATTGGGAAAATGCAAACGATATATACCCGTATTCAAGCTTTACCGATGTAGAGGGACATTGGGCTGAGGACTATATCGGCTTTGCGGTTACAAAGGAGCTTTACAACGGTGTTACTGACACCGAATTTGCCCCCGACCTTAACATGACCCGCGCTATGTTTATGACCGTGCTTGCACGCTATGACGGTGCAGATCTTGAAGATGGTGAAAAATGGTACGACGGTGCTGTAAAATGGGCTGTCACAAATGCTGTGACAGACGCAAACGACACTCGTCCCGATGATAACATCACACGTGCCGAAATGGCTGTCATGATCAAGAAATATATCGACGCAAGATGCATCAAATATGATAAGGCAACACCTGCGTTTGCAGATGCAAGCTTGCTTACAGGCGAGCTTGGCGACGCTGTCGGCGTATGCGTGTCGGCAGGAATCATCTCGGGATATGACGACAATACCTTCAAGCCTGATAATCTCTCAACACGCGCGCAGGTTGCGGCGGTGTTCACAAGACTTGACGCATATCTTTTAAGCGCCAAGCCTGATATAAACGCGCTTGAAGCCGCAGGCAGAGCATATGTTTATACAGCAGATGAACTTGAAAACGCGATATTTGTAAATACGGCAAACGCAACAAAGGAGCTCGTGGACGACAACGGTGTTGCCTGCTTACGCTTTACACCTACCGTTGAAAAGGGAACTGTGCAAATTAACCTGCTCCAGAGCAGATTTGACGACGGTGTGGACTTCTATAACCAAGGTGTGATGAGGATCAAGCTCAAGGTCACAAACGGTGCAAATAAGCTTGATATAGGACTTCGTTGGACAAAAGAACAGTGGCTCTCGTCAAACGGACCTCACCGTCCGACATGCCCGAACGGCGAATGGGTAGACGCTGTAGTAGCATATGAAAACTTTACAGGTAACACAGCCGCACCTCTGCCGTATGAGTCTCATCCTGCATACTTCTACACCTTTAAGCCCTGGGGCAACAATTCACAGATACCCGAAGGCGCACACTTTGAAATAGAGAAGATCGGCTTCTTTACAGACTTGAATACGGCAAATAACGTTGAGTTTTAACCGAAATAAAAAAGCCTTCCCGGCGGAAAGGCGGCATCCGTAGGCTGACGGATGAGGAGCATCGAACTCTGATATGATCAGCTAAAAGCTTTTTGACCGAAAAATCAGCTTTTTATAAACCGATTGTATGTCCTGTAAAACTTTCGGTATTCAGGCGGCAAAGCCGCACGCCTTCTCAAGCGATCGGACACGTTCATCTGATACGCAGTCGCTTGAGAAGGCTTTTTTGCTTGTTCTCAGCCTTGTTTCATATATGCGGCAAAGCTGTTTTTTGCATATTTCTGTTTCTTATCCTGCGCTTTTGTCAGAGCCGATCCTGAAGTGATTGAGCTTGTACGCAAAGCTTCTGAATCTGATCTCGGCAATATCCATGAATTTTTCGAATGCCTCTGCAGCGGCGGTACGGCGGGAGGAAAGGTCGCCGTTTTCCGCCGCGCAGGCTTCGTTTTTGACGTCGGAGACGAGCGCAAACGCCGCACCGTCCATGACGTCGATCTCAATTTCTTCTGTGAATATCTCCCGTGTATCAACACCGTACATCGTGTAAGATTCGCTCTCACGGTGTGCGGCTTTTTTTATTTTGTCCTTAAGAGAAAAACGCTCCTTCTGTACATCCTTTTCAGCGGAGTAGAGCTCTTCGATAGCGATACGCTCGATCGCGTCCGGCATAAGGAGGACCGATGCATCGGGGGCAATGTACGCTTTTTTGACTGCCTTTACGCTTGTATCGTTTTTGATAACAGACATTGACTGACTGCGGCGAAGATAGCGTGATCCGGTCTCAAATCCTACCGATACACGTCCGACAGCAGGCTCGTTTACAGGCTCGTATTTCACCCTTGATATACCCGCGCGGTGTCTTTTACCCGAAAATCCGTTTGCGTTTGTCATCTTTATCTCCTTCTCGGCAATGCCGATGTATAATATCATATAATTTCATTTATAAATATTATTTATATTTATATTATAATATATAT
>JAFUMW010000063.1 GCA_017482465.1 Clostridia bacterium | reverse complement strand
TGTATTCAAATGATATGCGGCGACCTGTAGTTATAAAATAATCACGGCAGGCACGCAACAGCTTTTCAATATTCCATTTGTTGTTTACAGGCATTATTGACGAGCGTGTTTCATCATCGCATGCATGAAGTGATATTGAGAGGGTTATGCCGAGCTCCTCTTTTGCAAGCTCGTATATTTTATCGGCAAGTCCGCAGGTGGAGAGCGATATGTGCCGCGCACCGATGTTTATACCATCGTCGCTTGTGACAAGCTTTAAGAATTTTATGACGTTATCGTAGTTGTCAAGCGGCTCACCGATACCCATCATTACGATGTTTGATATGTCTGCTCCGTCGAAATCGGCACGTGCTACCTGTCCGAGCATCTCACCCGGTAAAAGCTTTCGCGTCATGCCTCCGATAGTAGAGGCACAAAAGCGGCAGCCCATGTTACAGCCGACTTCGGAGGATATACAGATCGAGTTTCCGTGGGCGTAATGCATCACGACGCTTTCAATGAGATTGCCGTCGTAAAGTCTGAACAGGTACTTTACAGTACCGTCGACCTTGGAAACAAACTTCGCTTCGATCGTCGGAAGCGAGCAGAAGACCTCGCTTGCAAGCTTTTCGCGAAGAGCTTTCGGAATGTTTGTCATATCCTCAAACGAAGCTCCGCGGCAAAGCCAGTCAAATATCTGGTCTGCCCTGTATTTCGGAAGGTCAAAGCTTTCGGTAAGATAAGTGCGAAGCTCACTTTTGGACATTGACATTATATCGGGCTTGTCTGTTATACTTACCAAAGCTTATCCCTCCTTGATCTATGCTTTTCTTCTCATTTTGGCTATGAAAAAGCCGTCAGTATTATGAATATGCGGAAAGAGAGTTATCATTCCGCTTTCGCTTTTTATTTTTTCTCCGCTCTTTGAACAGAATTCGATCTCAACAGGCTCAAAGTCCGTATTTTCCGAGAGGAAAGCTTTTATATTTTCTTCGTTTTCTCGCGGATTGAGCGTACAGGTCGAGTATACGAGTATGCCTTCGGGTGCAACGTATTTTGCACAGTTTTGAAGTATCTTCATCTGCACGGTCGGTAATCTGTCGATGTCATCCTTGGATTTGTACCTTATCTCGGGTTTTTTAGCGATAACTCCGAGTCCCGAGCAGGGAACATCGCACAGCACGCGTTGTGCGCCGCTTCCGAGTGTGTCGGCGAATTTTTTGTCGTATACCGATGAGTCTGCCGTACGTGTTTCTATTATCGAGATACCGAGGCGCTCGGCACCGCTTTTTATTAGCGACAGCTTGCTCTCATGCAGATCGGAGGAGACTATACGTCCCGTGTTTTGCATCAGCATCGCACTTGAAAAGCTTTTTCCGCCCGGACAGGCACAACAGTCAAGGACTGTGTCGCCGCTTTTTGCATCAAGAGCAAGCGCGGCAAGCTGTGATGCCTCGTCCTGTACAAAGATCTTTCCGCATTCCAAAAGGTCTGACAGCTCTGATACCGCTACACCGTCGGATATGATGCCAATGGGTGAAAATCGTGTGGGTACGGCGCTTACGTTGTGTTCGGCAAGCTCCTTTAATACCGCTTCGCGGTCTGTTTTCAGTGTGTTTACTCTGAATGTTGTGCTCGTGCTTGCGTTTTGAGCCTCCATGATACTTTCGGCGGTATCATCAGAGTACGCTTCGGCAAATTGACGGCAGAGCCATTGGGGATACGAGTATTTTACCGAAAGGCGGGCGTATTTACCGAGTGAGTCGTAATTTTTCTTGAATGGCTCACGAGAAAATATTTCATCAAGCTTTTTGATTCTGCCGTTTTCTGTTGCGCGAAGAAAGCTTCTAAGTACCGCGTTCACAAAACCGCCGAGCGGCTTGTTTGCGTACTTGCTTGCTATCTTTACGCTTTCGTCCACCGCGGCGCTTTGCGGTATCCTGTCCATGAATATAAGCTGGTAAAGTCCCAGTCTGAGCGGCAGAAGAACCGCTCGGTCAAGCTTTTCTAAAGGACGCGAAGCAAGTGAGGACACGATAAAATCAAGTGTTATCATTCTTTCGATAACGCCATATATAAGGCTGACATACAGCCCTTTTTCCGCACCCGAGAGCTTATATTTCCGAACCTGCGCGTCTATTTCAAGATTTGAATATTTCTTTTGCTTTTCGCATCTCTCAAGCGAGAGATATGCGATCTCTCTTGCTCCGGGCAAAGTCGTGACCTCCGTGAAGCTTTATTTTTTTGAACGGTTGACGAGTGTTATAAATCTTAAAAGGTTTGCAAGCGATACTGCAAGAGCCGCTACATATGTCATGGCGGCTGCACGCAACACCTTTCCTGCGGCTGAGGTCTCTTCTGCAGAGAGTCTGCCGCCTGATCTGAGCGCGTCCATCGCGCGGTTGCTTGCGTTGAACTCGACCGGCAGAGTTACAAGCTGGAATACGGTGGAAAGTCCGAACGCGGCGATGCCGAGATAGGCAAGCGTCGGGAAGGACAAGAGTATACCGAGAATTATAAGGGGCATCGCAAGGTTTGAGCCGATATTGGTTATCGGTATGATAGCGCTTCTTAATTTCATCGGTGAGTATCCAACTGCGTATTGTACCGCGTGTCCCGCCTCATGAGCGGCAACACCGACAGCGGCAGCTGTGGTCGCGCTGTAAACAGACTCGGAAAGTCTGATAACATTTGTCTTTGGGTCAAAGTGGTCGGTAAGGTTTCCGGACACGCGTTCGATCTGAACATGTCTTAATCCGTTTGCGTCGAGTATGGCACGGGCACTGTCATAGCCGGTCATTCCCGAACGTACCTTGCTGTATTTTTTGAATGTCGACTGCACGTTTGACTGTGCCCAAAAGGCAAAAATCACAGCGGGCAGTACAAGGATGAGATAAGTGGTATCTATTCCGTAAAAAAACATTGCTTTTCTCCCTTTTATTTTGCGGTGAGCTTTTTGCCGGCGAGATCTTGCTGTCCTCTGATAAAATCAGCGGCTGACATTCTCTTTTTTCCCTCGGGCAGTACACCGGTTATACCGATACTGCCTTTGCGGCAAGCGACTGTTATCAAATCGCCGACGGCTGCTGTTATCTTTCCAATGGATTCAGGAGCGTTCTCACCGTCTGTACTTACTATAACCGATGATGTGAATTTTATCATTTTTGAATCGAGATATGAGTATGCGAGCGGTATAGGCGAAAGACCTCGGATCCTGTTATGAACGCTTTTTGCATCTGTGTCAAAATCTATGAAGCAATCGTCTTTTGTGATCTTTTCGGCGTATGTTGCGAGAGAATCATCCTGTGCCTCATAAACATCCTTGCCTTCTCGGATAAGCTTTATTGCCTCTGAAACAGCATCGCGGGCGCAAAGAGCCATTTTGTCATGGAGAGTTTCGAAGTTGTCGTTTTCTGTTATTTCAACAGTGCGCTTGAGCATCATGTCGCCTGTGTCAAGCCCTTTTGCCATTTTCATTATCGTGATGCCTGTCACCGTTTCGCCATCTATGATAGAGCGCTGTATAGGCGCAGCACCGCGGTACTTCGGCAGAAGTGAGCCGTGTACGTTTATGCATCCGTATTTCGGATAATCAAGTACGTACAGCGGAAGTATCTTTCCGTACGCGGCGACTATTATAAGCTCAGGATCCAAAGCATTAAGTTCGGGTAAGAACGCGTTATCGCGCAAGGTCTCGGGCTGATATACCGGAATATTCTTTTCGAGCGCCAGCTTTTTTACCGCCGACTGAGCAAGCTCGTATCCGCGACCGCGCGGCTTGTCGGGCTGTGTAAGCACACCTACTATAGTGTCATCGGGATATTCGCTTATGCGGTCTAGCACGCTTGCCGCGAAATCCGGCGTACCCATAAACAGTATTCTCATTTTCGGGTCATTCCTTTCGGTATGAGATTATCCAAGCTCGCTCTCGTCTACCATTCTGACAGCATTGTCGGTAAAGAGCTTGCCGTCAAGATGATCGAGCTCGTGGCAGAAGGCACGCGCCAGCAGACCCTCGCCTGTCATTTCAAATGTATTTCCGTTGCGGTCGAGTGCGCGTACGGTAACGCTCATCGGTCTGTCTGTAACGCCCCATTTGTGCGGCAGTGAAAGGCAACCCTCGACCTCATTCTGTTTACCGCTTGAGGCAATTATCTCGGGGTTGATAAGCTCGATCGTTTTGCCCTCTTCGACCTCAACAAGGACGACTCTGCGTAAAACGCCTACCTGGACGGCGGCAAGGCCCGCTCCCTGTGCTTTGTGAAGTGTGTCGCGCATATCGTCGAGCAGTCTGATGATCCTGGGAGTGATCTCGTCGACCTTGCGGCTGACGCGTCTTAAGGTAGGATCTTCTTCGGTGATTATATTGAGTATTGCCATATATTGATATTCCTTTCGGTCATATGTTCGTTGGATTTATGTCGGCTGAAAGTGATACCGACGTGTATTTTTGAGTAAATTCATTAAGTAAAAGCGATATAAGCTCTCGGCAACGCTTTGTGAACCTGCATTTTATGACAAGACGCATGCGGTAGATGTTGTTCACCTTGTAAACAGGCGCTTCGATAGGTCTGAACGCGGTCGCGGCGATGTTTGAGTATTCGCCGCCCTTGCCGATAAGCTCGCGCAATCTCTTGTCAAGCTCGTTTGTGGCTGCAAAAAGCTCGTTTTCTTTATCGCTTGAAAGTGTAAGTAACGCGAAATCGCAGAACGGTGGGAACACGAGCGCGCGTCTTAGTTTTATCGCGCTCCCGTAAAAGCTGTCGTAGTCCTGCTTTGATGCGTACAGAAGAGTTTCGTTGTCGGGATTGTATGTCTGTATGACTGCTCTGCCCGGCTTGCTTGCACGTCCCGCTCTGCCGATGACCTGTGTAATCAGCGAAAATGCGCGCTCGGTCGCTCTGTAATCGTCAAGATAGAGCGCACTGTCGGCGTTTACTATGCCGACAAGCGTAACGTCGGGAAAGTCGTGACCTTTTGTTACCATCTGTGTGCCTAAAAGTATGTCAGCCTTATGCTCACGGAAATCCTTGAGTATCTGCTCGTGATTAAAGGTCGTGTCTTCATTACCGGATCTTCCCGAAACGGTGTCCGCATCCATGCGAAGGATCCTTGCTTTCGGAAATTTTTCAGCAAGCTCGGTTTCGGCAAGCTGTGTACCGAAGCCTTTGAAATTAAGATGTGTGCTTTGACAGCTCGGGCATTTTTCGGGCAATGGTTCACGGTGATTGCAGTAATGGCACATCAGCATACCCGACTTTGAATTTTTCTTTTTGTGAAGTGTCAGCGAAACACTGCAGTTAGGACAGCTTATGACCTCACCGCACATAACGCAGGACACGAAATTATTATATCCTCTGCGGTTGACGAACAGAATGCTCTGCTCATTTTTGTCGAGATTCTTTTGTATCTCCGAACTGAGTACGCTTCCGATGACCGACATGTCCGCTTCCGCTGAGTCAAGGCGTCTGTCAGCGACTATCACCTCGGGAAGCTTTGCTTCTCCGTAGCGCTCGGTCAGTCTGACGAGCTTGTAGCTTGAGCTTTCCGCCTTGTAAAAGCTTTCAAACGACGGCGTTGCCGATGATAATAGCATAAGCGCTTTATGATACGCCGCACGGTACCTTGCGATATCTTTCGTGTGATATTTCGGCGACATGTCCGATTTGTATGTGTGCTCCTGTTCCTCGTCAAGGACTATCATGCCGAGATTCTTAAGTGGAGCAAACACCGCGCTTCTTGTTCCGATAACTACATCGACCTCGCCTGATTCTATCCGGCGTCTTGCGTCAAAGCGCTCGGCGGGAGAAAGAGAGGAATGAAGTACCGCGACGCGTGTCCCATAGAATGAACAGAACAGATCGACTGTTTGCGGAGTGAGTGATATTTCGGGAACAAGAACGATGACCGATCTTCCTGTGCTTACCGCTCTGTCGATAAGTGCTTTTATAACACGTGTTTTTCCGCTTCCGGTAATACCGTAGAGAAGTGCCGCACGCGCTTCGTCTGCGTCAAGCTCGGAAGCCAGCTCATCAAATGCCTGTTGCTGTGCAGGGCTTAACGCATTTGCCTGCGAAGGTGCAAAAGAGCGCTCATACGAGTTTCGGAAAAGCTCCGTTTTGTGACATGTGAGCAGACCTGCGTTACAAAGCTCGTCAAGCTGTTTTGACGAGGCTCCGCATGCCTTGAGCTCGGTCTTTGTGAGACTTGTGTGCTCACGCAAGCACTCAAGGATGCGCTGTCTTACGCTTCCGCGTACACTTGCCGATCTTCCGGCTTCTGTGATCGAGTAGCTGTATTCGGCAACCGCCCTGAGCTTGCCTGCGGCGATCTTATCAACAGGTCCGGCTACAGTGTGAACGGCGTCGGTGAAGGTGCAGAATGTACGTTCCTTGATAAATGAGCACAGCCCGAGCATTTCCTCATCAAGAGAAACGCGGTCGGTTGCGACCGCCAGCACGGGCTTGACTTTATCATATTCACAGCACGGGCTGATGCGTACGACAACAGCTAAACGGCTGTGGTTTCCTCTTGAAAAAGGAACCTTTACTATTGTTCCGGGACGCACCTGTCCCACGAGGTGCTCGGGGACAGAATAGTCATATATGCGGTCTGCCGCAAGCGGAAGCTCGAGTACATAGACACCCGCGTATACGGCGGATTTCTTATCTGTCATCAAGCGGCTTAACCGTTTGTGACATCCTCATCAAAAACAAGCGAGTCTTCCTTTATCTGGAATTCGCCCGTATTGATGCGGTTGATGGCGGTCTTGACTGCCTTGTCATCGCGGAATTCGCGCTTTATCATTGCAACAAGGCTCTTTTCTGTTTCCTTGTTTGAAATGAGCTTTTCAGCCGCTTCGCGCTGACGTACGTACTCATCGGTAACAAGACGCGCGCACTTTGCTGTCGCAACTACGAGTGTGTATCTGTTGAACTTGCCCTTTGTAAGCTCATCAATTGACGGATAGATCATGGTAACCTCCAAGAAAATGCTGTGAAAATGTGTATATGTTTATTTATTATTTACCTTGTAAAGACTGTTTAATCGGCATCTTCGTCATCGCCGTCGTCGGCATCAGGCTTGCCGTTAAGACGACCCGAAAGTGTTTCGGGTTGGATCGCCGATAATATTACGTGGTCGCTGTCGGTGATGATGACCGAGCGGGTACGTCTGCCGCAGCTGATGTCTATCGCTCTGCCGTCGTCCTTGGCGTCCTGTACTATTCTTTTTATGGGTGCGGAATCAGGTGACGCGAGAGCGACTATACGCTCAAGCGCGATCATGTTTCCAAAGCCCGCGTTTATAAATTTCATTGTTATCACCACTTTCGAAAAAAGGTGTGTAAACGACACAAACATTGTTTGTTTTGATGGTTTTATTGAGCTGAAAGCTTTGCACGTAGTTAGGTGCTTTCTGACGGTGCGAGCTTGCTCAATGCTTTTATTGAGCTGAAAGCTTTGCACGTAGTTAGGTGCTTTCTAACGGTGCGAGCTTGCTCGCAACGTTTTTATTCAAGGTTTTGAATCTGCTCGCGAATCTTTTCAAGCTCGCTCTTGACCTCGACAACAACGGCGGCTATGTCTGCGTTGTTGCACTTTGAGCCTGTTGTGTTTATCTCGCGGTTGATCTCCTGAAGAAGGAAGTCGATCTTGCGTCCGATAGGCGTGCTTTCCTCGAATATCTTTCTGAATGAATCAAAGTGACAGTTGAGTCTTACCATTTCCTCGTCGACGGCAACACGGTCGGCGTATATGGCACACTCTGTGAGGATAAGAGATTCGTTGAGCTCGACTCCGCTGTCGGCGATAGCCTGACGCAGCTTGTTTTCAAAGCGCTCGCGGTAATTTTTTACGTCGGTCTCGGAATATGCCTCGATCGTTTTTTTGAGGCTTTCGATCTTTGCAAGCTTGTCAAGTATGTCTGCCTTGAGCTTTTCACCCTCAGCCTCGCGTACCTTTATGAACTCGGCGATCGCCTGATCAAGTATCGGCTTGATCTCAAGCCAGGCGGCTTCCATGTCCTCTTCTTTTTTGACCACTGTGAATATCTCGCGGTTCTGTGCTACGGTCATTGTTGAAATGTCGTCTTTCAGCGAGAACTTGTCGCGAAGAGCCTTCAAAGCGTTGATGTAGCTTTCGGCGTATGCACTGTCTATGTCAACAAGCGTACCTGTATCTTCGGTGACCTCGACTCCGATGTAAACATCGAGCTTTCCACGGCTGATGCCGCATTCGGAAACATACCTGCGTACCTTGTCCTCAAGAAAAGAGAACACGCGGGATATTTTGACCGTGCAGTCGAGATATCTGTTATTGACCGATTTGAGTTCTACCGTGATATTTTTTGTAGGGGTGGTTTCGGTGCATCTTGCGAATGCCGTCATGCTTTTTATCATGATCGTCAGTCCCTCTTTGCGTACATTAAATTTAGCATAGCTATACAGATATATATTATATCATAATTATCAGCGCTTGTCAATGTTTTACCGCCGATTTGGAGTAGTGGAAATGGTGAAAAATCAATGAATTTACCGCAAATTTTTGTTATTCTTAACCTTGTACCAGGCGACGCAGGAACGCGCGTTGCTCGTCATTAAGATTGTCTCCGACCTTGGAAATGTAATTTTCCATATCGCGTTTGGCTTTTTCGTTTGACTGCGCCTCTCTGTCTTTTATAATTTTTATAAGCTTTTCGCGGTGGTCTTTTTCTGGACTTGTGAGTATATCCATAACGAGCTGTCTGTGATCGTTTGAAAGATTGTCGAACAGGACCGAGTCATCCTTAGCAAACTCGGCAAGACAGCCTGTCCACATGTTATCGTCTGTTAATATCGCCTTCTCCAATGCGTGCGTATAGTGCTCAAGTATCTTTTCGGCAGGAAACTTGTGAAGACGTTCTTCTATTAATGTCGCTCCCGGATCATTTATATCCTCAAGCCATTCAAGCATGTTTTTTATATAGGGACGAAGCTCATCGTCAGACCTTTCGCACAGGACTTTTGCACAGTTTTCCCATATATCCTTTCTGTTCGGACGGAAAAAGACACACAGGCTCTTTACTTCACGTGCGGATTCAATTCCTTTTTGCTGTATTTCTTCGGTATTGTTCCAGCTTAGCATAGCAAAAAGCTCATCTATATTACACATAAATCGATACCTCCGTTTGTATATTTTAATTATATAACATTTCATTCCCGAATGTCAACATTTAACGCGGAGGATATATGAAGATACAAAAAGAATGTATCACCGAGAACCGGCGTATAGACATGAGCCTTAACATTATTACAAAGATAACATTCGTTACGAGCGAAGAATGTGAATATCTAAGCTTTTTTAGCCGTAAGCTTGCCGAAAACATGCTTGCTTTTTGCCGCGGTCTCGGTGCGGGCGACGGTATAAGCGGGAATACCGTTGTTCTTCTTACGCCAACCGTTACGTATATGCGCGATGACATCATAAGTATCAAATACGATCTCACGCTGTCATCAAACGGTGTGCTCGTTTATCATAAGCGTTTTTGCGTCAACATGCACACTGCGCTTGAGATATTACTGTTGCCTCGTTTTGTGTCGGGCAAGCTCAGGGCGCGCGACGTGTCGTCGTTTTACCTTGTCCCGGAAGGGGACGGTATTGCCGCTGTTACTGTCTCTCGCTCTCTTGAGCGAGGTATGCGTATCGGACGCAGAAGCGATATTGATGCGTACTGCGACGGAAAAAGTGCGAGGATCAAGATAAAGATTCCAAAGTGTGTGAGTATGCAAAGCCTTTCAAAGTTAAAAAGCAAAAAAGGACGCACAAAAGTGCGTCCGGGGTAAAATTACATGCTTCCGAGCCTGTGCATCTCATCGATAGGATGTTTTGCAAGCTTTATTGTTTCAGCGTCAAGACTGATCTCTTCACGTACACGTCCGCTTACCGCGTTGTACACATCACCGAGCGTCGTTAAGCGCATGTTATGGCATACACAGTCCTTTGAAAGCGCGAAAAAGAGCTTGTCGGGACAGCTGTACTGCAAATGTTCGACGATACTGTTCTCGGTTCCGATTATGAACTCCTTGTGTTCGCTCTTTACGGCATAGTCCATGATCTCGGTTGTGCTTCCGGCGAAATCTGCCATCTTTGTGACCTCGGGTCTGCACTCGGGATGAACGAGAACAATGGCGTCGGGATGCGCGGCGCGCGCTCGTTTAACGTCTGCGGGGCTGATACGCAGATGTGTAGGACAGCCGCCGTTAAACAGCTTTATGTTCTTTTCGGGGATCGTATCCGCCACCCATTCTCCGAGGTTGCAGTCGGGTATGAAAAGAATGTTGTCGTTTTCTATATTGCGGATGATCTTTACCGCAGATGAGGAGGTGACACAAACGTCGCATACTGTCTTTAGCTCTGCCGTTGTGTTTATGTACGCGGCTACTGTGTAGCCCGGATACTTTTCTTTAAGCTGTAAGATAAGCTCTTTGTCCATCTGCTCTGCCATCGGGCATCCCGCGTCTGTGTGCGAAAGCAATACGGTTTTTTCGGGAGACAGTATTTTTACGGTCTCTGCCATAAAGCGTACACCGCACATGAGTATAGTCTTTTCCTTTGCGGAGGCAGCCTTTTCGCTGAGTCCGTACGAGTCGCCTATAAAGTCGGCGACTTCGAATATATCATGGCTCTGATATGCGTGTGCAAGTATGCAGATATCGTTTTCCTTTTTGAGACGTATTATCTCGTTTTTCATTTCCTGTACGGTCATCTTTGCTGTCCTTTCCTGTAGATCGGAGGATGGTTTTAAAAATGCTGTCGCAAATAACAGCGTGTTAATTGCGACAGCATTGTTTTATTTCACGGATCAAAGAGCGTCTTTTCTCGAGAGATTATATCTGCCCTTTTCGTCTGTTCCGAGGAACTTGACTCTCATGGTGTCACCCTCTTCGCAAACATCTTCAACTCTTTCTGTGCGCTTGTTATCGAGCTTGGAGATGTGTACAAGACCTTCCTTGCCGGGAGCGATCTCAACGAACGCGCCGATCGGAATGATTCTTGTTACAACACCCTCATAGATCTCGCCTACCTCGGGCTCGAATACGATAGCGTCGATGATCTGCTTTGCGGCGAGTGCGCTGTCGCGGTTTACTGCCGCGATGAATACGCTTCCGTCGTCGTTGATGTCGATCTTCGCGCCTGTGTCGGCAACGATCTTCTGTATCACCTTTCCGCCGCTTCCGATAACCTCACGGATCTTTTCGGGGTCGATGCTCATAGAGATCATCTTAGGTGCGTATTCGGATACGTCCTCACGCGGCTTGTCGATAGCCTTGAGAATGATCTCGTCGATGATATAGTCGCGTCCCTTGTGTGTGGTTTCAAACGCGCTCTTGATGATCTCGGGTGTAAGACCGTCGATCTTAAGGTCCATCTGTATAGAGGTGATACCCTTGTGAGTACCTGCTACCTTGAAGTCCATGTCGCCGAAGAAGTCTTCAACGCCCTGGATGTCGATCATTGTCATCCAACGGTCGCCTTCTGTGATAAGACCGCAGGAGATACCTGCAACGGGAGCTTTGATCGGAACACCTGCGTCCATAAGAGCGAGTGTTGAACCGCAGACAGATGCCTGCGATGTGGAACCGTTGGAGGATACTACTTCGGAAACGAGTCTGATCGCGTAGGGGAATTCTTCGACAGAGGGAAGTACCGGAACGAGCGAACGCTCTGCGAGCGCACCGTGACCGATCTCACGTCTGCCGGGGCTGCGTACAGCCTTTGCCTCGCCTACAGAGTAGCCGGGCATGTTGTAGTGATGCATATATCTCTTGGAATCCTCTTCGTCGATACCGTCGAGCATCTGAGCTTCGCTCATAGTGCCGAGTGTAGCAACAGTGAGGACCTGTGTCTGTCCGCGTGTGAAGAGACCGCTTCCGTGTGTTCTGGGAAGAAGTCCAACCTCTGCCGCGAGGGGACGGATCTCGTCAAGACGTCTGCCGTCAACGCGCTTGCCTTCGTCAAGAAGCCAGCGGCGAACAACGAACTTCTGGATCTTGTAGATGATCTCTGCGATCTCTACCTGATTTTCTCCTTCGGGGTCAAACTTTTCGTTTACCTTGTCGGAAACAACAAGCATACGTTCGTCGCGTACTGTCTTGTCGTCTGTATCCATTGCGTACTTAACGTCATCAATGATATAATCCTTGATCTGCTCGAAGAGGTCGTGGTCGACATCGCAGGAGGGATAGTCGAACTTCGGCTTTCCGATCTCTGCTACGATCTCGTTTATGAACTTGATAAGTCCCTTGATCTCAGCGTGAGCGATCATGATTGCCTCGAACATAGCGTCGTCGGATACCTCGTTTGCGCCTGCCTCGATCATGACTACTTTTGCTTCGCTTGCGGCTACTGTAAGCTGAAGGTCGCTCTGTGCGCGCTCTTCAAGCGTGGGGTTGATTACAAACTGACCGTCGATCATACCCATGAACGCACCGCCGATAGGTCCGTTCCACGGAATATCGGAAATGGAGAGAGCGATCGAAGCGCCGATCATAGCTGTGATTTCGGGCGAGCAGTCGGGGTCTACCGACATAACTGTGAGGTTAAGGTTTACGTCGTTGCGAAGATCCTTGGGGAAAAGGGGACGTATGGGTCGGTCGATAACACGCGAGGTAAGAACAGCCTTTTCGCTGGGCTTGCCTTCTCTCTTGAGATAACCGCCGGGGATCTTGCCGACAGAGTACATTCTTTCTTCAAAGTCTACAGAGAGGGGAAGAAAGTCGATGCCGTCACGGGGCTTTGCCGATGCCGTAGCGGTAGCTAAGATGGCTGTGTCGCCGTAGCGAACGAGCGCGCTTCCGTTAGCGAGACCTGCGAGCTTACCTGTTTCTACAACGAGAGGACGGCCTGCGTAGGTGTAGTTAAAAACCTTGTAATTGGGAAACATAGTTTTTCTCCTTAAATTTATAAATTTACGGCTCTGTTTCCTTTCGGTTTAGCACTTAAACACGTGTCAAACGGTCTTTGGCACATGTTTAACTGCTAAAGCCTCGGAAAATCTGCCGTATTTGAACGAGAATAATTCAAGCCGTAACCCCGAAAGAAAGCATAGGGTTACGGCTTGACGCATTTTACTTTCTTATACCGAGCTTTTCGATAATTGCGCGGTAACGCATGATATCTTTCTTTGCAAGGTAGCCGAGAAGATTTCTTCTGTGTCCGACCATTTTAAGAAGACCGCGGCGGCTGTGATGGTCCTTCGGGTTGTTCTTAAGATGAGCGTTGAGAGAGTTGATGCGGTTTGTGAGAATAGCGATCTGAACCTCAGGCGAGCCTGTGTCGGTGTCATGGAGCTTGTTCTCGGTAATGATCTGGTTCTTTTCTTCTTTGAGTAACATGATTTTCACCTCATATAAATTTTTTATTTACCGTACGCACAGCAAGCGGCGGGTGAAACAGCGCTTGGCTCTTTAGTCCGCAAACCGAGCAAACGGTACATACGGAGTGTATTATACCACAGATTTTCGCATTTGTAAAGACTTTTTTGAAAAATATTGTAATTTTTCGAAAAAAGTGCTTTTTGGCGTCTCCTTGCCTTTGAAAATACGTGAAAATACGGGCAAAACCCCTTAATAACGGAAAAATTTTTGTTGCTTTTTTTGCCGTGTTATGGTATACTACTTTTATTATTATGCTTACAGAAAGGCAGAAAGACGTGAAAAAATATATAGCGATACTCGGTTTCGGAGTTGTCGGAGGCGGATGCGCCGACGTGCTTGCACAGAATAAAAAGCTTATAAGCGAGCGTTGCGGCTTCGAGATAGAAGTAAAATATATACTTGACCTGAGAGATTTCCCGGACAGTCCGTACGCGGATAAGGTCGTACATGATTACAATATTATATTAAACGACCCCGAGGTCGAGCTTGTAGCCGAGATGATGGGCGGCTCGCACCCCGCGCTTGAGTTTTCGCTTTCGGCGATGAAGGCTAAAAAGAGCGTTGTTACCTCGAACAAGGAGGTAGTTGCCACACACGGACTTGAGCTTCTTGCCTGTGCAAAGGAAAACGGTGTTACGTACATGTTTGAGGCGAGCGTCGGCGGCGGTATACCCGTTATACATACAATCGACACCTCACTTGTGCAGAACGATATCAAGGAGATCGACGGCATACTCAACGGTACTACAAACTATATCCTCACTCGAATGAACACCTCGGGCGCGGCATTTGACGAGGCGCTTGCCGAGGCGCGCGAAAAGGGATATGCCGAGGCTAATCCCGCAGCCGATGTTGACGGTATCGACGCCTGCCGTAAAATAGCAATACTTGCCGCCCTCGCATTCGGCAGACTTATCGCACCCGAGAGCATACATACCGAGGGCATAAGAAGCATTGACAGCGTTGACGTCGCAAATGCATCTGACGCAGGGTATGCGGTAAAGCTTATCGGAAGAACCTTTGCCGAGAATGATAAAATTTGCGCTTACGTATGCCCGATGCTTGTCGGAGCAAGCGATCCGCTTTCTACGGTCAACGATGTTTTCAACGGCATCAAGATAAACGGCGACGCAGTCGGTGAGGTAATGCTTTACGGACGCGGCGCGGGCAAGATGCCGACGGCAAGCGCGGTCGTTTCGGATATTATCAATATTCTTACCGGAAACGGCGTTTCTTACTCATGGAGACGCGCAGAAGAGGGAGAGATAACAGACTTCTCCGACGTTGTTTCGCGTCAGTACATACGCGTCAGCGGTGAAAGCGGTCTTCTTGCTTCATATAAGAAGGCAGGCGACGGCGCATATATCACCGATGCCATGAGCGAAGCTGATGCGTGCAAGCTTGAAAAGGCGCTTGCAGACGAAGGATGCGAGATCAAAGCAAGAATACGTGTGTTAGCATGAACAAGTGCCGCACCGCTTAAAGCGGTTGCGGCATTTTGAATATGGGAGAGAGCTATGAAGGAGCATATTTTTAAGGGTAAATGGATAAGCTCTGCGGAGCATGCCTCGCTTGAACCTGTAAACGTTTTTCACCGTCAGCTTGAAAAGACCGTGATCGATGCAAAGGGATCAAAAAACGCGCACATTCTGTTCAGAAAGAGATTTTCGGCAAATGCCGGCACAAAAACCTACATATACATATCGGCGGATGACTATTACAAGCTCTATATAAACGGAAGCTTTGTCTGTCAGGGTCCTGCTCCGGGCTACCATTTTAATTATTACTACAACACCGTTGATATAACCGATCATATCATCGACGGCGAAAACATTATAGCGGTGCATACCTATTATCAGGGTCTGATAAACCGCGTCTGGGTAAGCGGAGACGACAGGCACGGACTCATACTCGATATTGAACAAAGCGGCGAGAGCATACTATCGTCCGACGAGAGCTTTGTGTACGCGTATCACGATGGCTTTGAGCTGATGGGACACGAGTACGGTTATCACACGCAGTATGCCGAGCGCTATGTAAGCGGAAGGAGTGCCGAGGGCTTTGAGCTGCCCGGATACGATGACAGCACGTGGAAAAACGCTTGTGTCAGAGAGCATATTGACTATACTCTTGTAAGTCAGCCGTCAGAAATGCTTGTGCTTGAGGATATAGTACCAACGCTTACCGTAGATGAAAACGGCATCACAGCCGATTTCGGAAGTACTTACGTTGGCTATCTTTGTGCCGACGCGAAGGGCAAAAAGGGTGAAAGGATCACGCTTTTGTTCGCGCAGGAGTTAAATGAGGACAAAAGCCTGCGCTATAATATCCGTGCTAATTGCGAGTACCGCGAGGAATGGATACTTTCGGGCGGAGACGATAAGCTTAATGAGTTTGATTATAAGGCGTTCAGATACGCAAGATTTAACCTGCCGGAAGGCTGCAAGGTGGGAAATATACGGCTTCGTGCGCGTCATTATCCGTTTGAGCTGAGGGCAAGACCGAACACAGATGATCCCGAGCTTTTAAGAATATGGTAGCTGTGCGTACACTCGCTTGAATACGGCGTTCAAGAGGTGATACAAGACTGCATGGACCGCGAAAAGGGCAACTACCTCGGCGACGGCTGTTATACCGCGCTTGCATACACGGTGCTGACACACGACGCCTCGATGCTTAAAAAGCTTGTGGACGACAGCATCAGAAGCCGCTTTGTAAACCGCGGACTTATGACCTGTGCCGCCTGCTCGTTCATGCAGGAGATCGCCGAGTATCCGCTTATGCTTCATTATATGCTCTACAGCTATTACCGCTTCAGCGGTGACAGGGAATATCTTGAAAAGCATTACGACGCACTCTGCGACATACTTGATTTTTACAGAGAAAGCTATGCGGAAGACGACGGGCTTTTAAATAATCTTGATAAATGGTGCGTTGTCGAATGGCCGAGCGAATACAGGGACGGCTATGACGTTGACGTGACCGAGGGTAAGGTCTGCACAACCAAGCACAACGCCATAAACGCGCATTATATCGGCGCGGTGAAGTATATGAACAAGATCGCGCGTGTACTCGGACGCGAGGACTATTGCGATGAAAATACGCTCACGCAGGCGTACTTAAATGCTTTCTTTGACGAACAAATCGGACTTTTCCGTGACAGCGTCGAAACAAAGCATATAAGCCTTGTCGCAAACGTTTTCCCATTCATGTACGGACTTTTCCCAAGCGCTGAAAGCGAAAAGAGAATGCTTGATTTTGTTGATGAAAAGGGCTTTAGCAAAGTAATGCTGTTCGGCGCGTATCCTCTGCTTGCAGGACTTAAGCGTATCGGAGATAAGGAGAAGATATACCGTTTTCTGTCGGATGAGGGAGCATGGAAGAGGATGCTTCGCGAGGGCGCGACGACAACCTTTGAGGGTTGGGGGAAGGACTCCAAGCACAACGCCTCGCTTTTCCACCTTACACTGTCGTACGCGGCATTATTTTTGACCGATTGGGAATAAGAAATAAACGGCGGCTCGTTTTGAGCCGCCGTGCTTTGTTGAATAAAAAGGGCACTGCAGTTATAAAATAGTAAACAGATGCTGTTTATAAGGAGGCGGTTTGATGCATATCGAAAAACGCAGACGCTTTATCATCAATTTTACGTATGCGGCGGTGATAGTTCTTATCGTTTGTCTGATCTTTAAGTATTTGCTCGGACTTTTGCTTCCGTTTATTATAGGCTTTGCGGTAGCGTCGCTTTTAAATCCGACGGTAAGAAAGATCAGCAAGCGTCTTTCTCTTTCCAAAAAATTTGTATCGTTTGTCGCCGTGCTTTTGTTTTACGCAACTGTCGGCACACTTGTCAGCGTTATCTGTGTGAAGCTGTTTGTCGCCGCGGGCAAGGCATTCGGGTATCTGCCCGACTTTTATTCGGAAACGATCGCACCGATGCTCGCCGGCTTTTTTGAATTTGTTAGTGACATTGTAGCACGATTTGACAATTCAGCCGTCAGCGAGTACGGTACACTTTTCAGTGATGCACAGCTGTCACTCGGAACTGCCATAAGCGCGCTTTCTTCAAAGGCGGTCGGATTTATATCGGGAGTGGTCGCAAATATGCCGATGTTTGTTCTTGAGATAGTCCTGACTGTCATAAGTACATTCTTTTTTGCCGCCGATTATGCTTTTATAACCGATTTTTTGCTTTCACTGATACCCTGGTCGGCGAGAGAGAGGCTTTTTGAAATAAAAAGATGTACGGGCTCGGTGCTGTTTAAGTATTGCCGATCGTATCTGCTTATATTTTTTGTTACATTCGGAGAGCTGTTTTTGGGCCTTACCGTCGCTGGAGCACAAAACCCTGCCGCTTCGGCATTGCTTATTGCAATGTTTGATATACTCCCGATCGTTGGGATAGGCTTTATACTTGTACCGTGGGGAGTGATAAGAATAATTACAGGGCAGATACGCTTCGGTGTTATACTGCTTGTGGTTTACGCTGTTATGACGGTGGTACGCAATATAATCGAGCCGAAGATAGTAGGCAAGGAGGTAGGACTTCACCCTGCGCTCACGCTTATAGCAATGTTTGTTGGAACACGCCTTTTCGGGCTTGTCGGACTGTTCGGTCTGCCGATAGGCTTGTCGGTTGCAAAGGCGGTGTATGATTGTAACAAAACGCCGTCCGACTGATCATCTGATCAGCTCGGACGGCGTTTTACCTGTAATTTTTTTGAAGCATCGCGAAAAATAGTGTACAGAGGAAAAACCGCATTCCGTTGCTATTTCGGTTATGTTCAGTTTTCCTGTGGCTACCTTGATCTGCGCATAATGTATTCTGAAGCGTATCAGATCGTTAATCGGACTTTGTCCGTACGCAAGGCGGTAGAGCTGTTGAAATCTGCTTTGAGAATAACCTGCGATGGCAGAAAGCTTTTCGATCGTCCACTGCTCGCTGTAATTCTGAAACATAATACTCCGTGTTTCGGCTATCTTTCGGTTTATCTGCACCGAGTGATTCTGAATACTGTGATATTCGTTTGCAAGCTCGGTAAGTAGCTTTGTTACCAATGCGCTTTCCATATATTCCTGACATATTGGAGTGAGATATTTTCTTCTGTAAAGCTCTTGTATACATCTTTGCATAAGATATGTGTCAGGTATATTGAACGGGGTTGCCGTCGGCAGACCGCTTTCTGCCATAATTGCGTCCGCATCGTTTCCCCTAAACCATAAATACAGACTGTGGTGGCCTGTCTTCATACTCGGACTTCTTGTATGAGTTGACGGCTCGTGCGGCTTGTATATGAGATATTGTCCGCATTTGCCTTCAAGCATTTTGCCGTTGGATATATATGAAAAATCCGTTTTGAAATTTAGAAGCAACCAATAGTCCTCGCGGTGAGGCGGACGGGTGGGAACAAAATCGGGCGGATTCTTATGGCCTCCGTATGCCGGAGCTTCAATCATTCCGAATATCTCCTTTGATTACAGTATTTTGATAATGACTAATTTTTTTACACATGTGACTTTCCTTTGATTATATCAGAAAAAACGACGTTTGTCAACGGATTGTATCATTTTGGGGATAACAGTATTGTGCAAATATTTGTTTTTTTATGTAAAGACAAATTCCTTTTGACTGTGATAAAATAGAAGTGTATTAACAGCAATCACCCAAAATACACGGAAAGGATATTTGTTATGAAAAAAAATGTCTTGTCTCAGATTTTGCTTTTCTTGTGCCTTATGATACTTTTTTCTTTGTTTGCATCAATAGGAATATGTGCAGAGGAAGGCGAGATGTATCTGTATCTTGATACGTCACTTTCGGCAGAAGAACGGGCGAAGGATCTGCTTTCGCGTATGACTGTCGATCAAAAAATACGACAGCTTATTCAGGGATCACACGAAAAGATCACGTCTGACATTATGGATCAGTATATGATCGGATCTATACTTGCCGGTGGAGGCTCTGTGCCGTCTACAGGTAACACTCCCGATGATTGGCGCAGTATGATAGACGGTTATCAGACTGCTATGGCTGACACTGAATTCGGGATACCGATAATATACGGAATAGACTCGGTTCATGGGCATAATCACCTTAAGGATGCTACGATATTTCCACACAACATAGCTCTTGGTGCCGCGAATAATGAAGAGCTTACCGAGAAGATAGCCCGTGCGGCAGCCATAGAGACCGCATCAAGCGGTATACACTGGACCTTTGCACCTTGTGTGGCAACACCTCAGAATATCAGATGGGGACGTACGTACGAAGGCTTCAGTCAGGACATTGACATAGCGGCAAAGCTTACCGCGGCGAGTGTGCGCGGATTCCAGGGCACGACTGTTGAGGACTATAAAAGAGCAGACACGATTGCCGCAACCATCAAGCATTTTGCTCTTGAAGGAAGTGCTGAAAACGGCAAGAATCAAGGTAACGTTGTTCTGCCCGAGGATTATCAGACCGACGAAGAATACATAGAAAACGTACTTATGCCCGAGTTAGCTCCGTATAAAGCGGCGATAGAGGCGGGAGCGCTCACAGTGATGGCATCCTTTAACAAGATAAATAATCTCAGTTGTCACCAGAACTATTTTCTTTTGACCGAGCTTCTCAAGAAAAGGCTCGGCTTTGAGGGCTTTGTGATCGGTGACTATAACGCCCATGTATACGTGAAGGATCATGAGGCATATACCGACAAATACGCAGACTGTATATTTGCTTCTGCGGAAGATCTGGCAGAGGTATATGCGGCACAGACATCTGCTGTAAGACGACATGTATCCTGCTTCAACGCCGGACTTGATATGTTTATGTGCGGTGGAAGCGTGGAGCTTGTCGATGAAGCGATTGAGTCGCTTACTATAGGCTATAACGTGGGTCTTATCACCGACTCAAGGCTTGACGACGCTGTTTACAGAATACTCAGAGTCAAGTTCTTGTTAGGTCTTTTTGACGAAAGACGCTACGCTGACGAAGAAGCGGTCGTACTTGATGCGGCTATCCGATCCGAGGAGCATCTTGACATTGCAAGACAGGCTGTACGCGAGTCGCTCGTGCTTCTTATGAATGAAAACGATGTTGTCGGTAACTTGGTAAATAACGATAAGATATTCGTTTGCGGTAAGAGCGCTGACGATATAGGACTTCAGTGCGGGGGTTGGACGATATCGTGGCAGGGAAGCGCAGGTGCCATCACCGAGGGCACGACGATACTTGAAGGTATTGAGAAAAACGCCGGTGAGCGAGAGGTTACTTATTCTGCTGACGGTACGGGCAGCACAGGGTATGATGTTGCCATAGCTGTTATTGGCGAAGCACCTTACGCCGAAACGAACGGAGATGCTACGAAAGAGGATCTTGAGCTTTCTAAAGTAGACGGAATGTGCCTGCAGAATATCAGACGAGAAAATCCGGACATTCCGATAATCGTTATCCTCGTTTCGGGCCGTCCGATGCTTCTCGGCGGTTACTACAATATGATCGACGGACTTGTTGCCGCATGGCTTCCCGGAAGCGAGGGGGACGGCGTCGGAGAGGTGCTGTTTAATGAAGCGTATGATTTTACAGGTAAGCTTCCGATAGATTGGCCTGCAAGCTATGCTGGTATAGACAATACTCCCACTGTTGGCGAAGAGCTTACAGGAGACAATCTTTGGAGCCTTGGCTACGGTCTTAAAAAAGAAGAGACAAGTGAAGAGTTTTATGTCGATGAAGAGGTAGAGTCATATGCACTCGCTCTTCCCGGAACGATAAAGCTGTCCGAATACGTCGCGTCCTCACCAGAGGTAGGCACCGAGAGCTGCAGTGATACCGACGGCGGTAAATGTGTCAATTATTTTGAAAACGAAAGATTCGTGCGTTATTTAGTTAATATTGAGAAATCGGGATATTACAAGCTTACACTGCGTGCGGCGACAACAAGAACCGAATACGTTGAGGACAGAGTTACCGTACATCGAATCGACGGTGAAACAATATGCGGCTTTGACGTGCCCTCAACCGGCGGGTGGCAGACATGGAAATCCTTTGAAACTGCCGGATATTTTGAAGCCGGAGAACAGTATATCGAGCTTCGTTGCAAGAACAGAGGAGCTAACATTAATACGCTTAAGTTCGAATTGTTGAGAGAATCGGCCCCTGAGGGAGAGCCGTATGTGATAATTGGGGCAGAACAGCTTGAGGCAGAAATGTCCGCAGGATTTTCAAGGTTTACATACGATGCGGCAACCGAAACCGTAAAAAGCTCGGCGTTTGCATTAGCAGATACAGATGCTTGTGTAAGGCTTGTACTTGATACTCCTGCTACAACCAGATATTTGAAGCTCGGTATTGAGGTTGGAGGGAATGCGTCTGCAAACGCAATGGTAAGTGCGCTTGCCACATATTCAAACAGCGATGCAACCGTAACTTTGACCGGATATGTTGATCTCACTCCTGTGGGTACATATAAGGAAGTCCTTATTGACCTTGCATCGCTCACCGAGAGCGATACGAGTGGCATAAGCTATGAGGACTGTTCGTATAATGACGTTATCAAGGAGATGTACATATATCCTTGGTACGCATCGGATGAGCTTGGAGATGATGCATATGTTACTATCGGATATATAGCGGCCTTTGACGATGAAGCTTCGGCAAGCGGCTTTAGCTACAGTGACCGCAGTATAGTAAAGTATATGTATGGAAATGATCTGTTTGCGGTACAGAACGTGAAAAACGGAGCAAAGCTTACTTATCCTGACAAAAAGCCGAGCGGAAACGGATATTATCTTGTAAAATGGGATGTTGAAGAGGGATGCGTTGTAAACGGAGATATCACGGTCAATGCGATAATGGGTAAGGTAAAGCCTGCGGCACTATTTCTTGCAGACGATGAAGCGCTTACGTTAAATGCAAGCACAGGTATCACCGCAGGGCAGACCGTGTACGACAGCTTTACAACTCACGGTGTATACAAGCACTTTATTGGTTCTGATGACTACACTGCAACTGATAACACCCGTATTGACGCTGTGTTTAGTGCTGCGGGATTTCCTTCCGATTTCCGCTTGAAGGAATCTCCGGTTATCAGGATAGACATGAGATCAAACGTTGCGAACACCGATCTTGCGGACATAAATCTCCGTATAGCATATATGGACGGTCAGATCATGCATACCGGCGCCAGACTTTGGGGAGTCAGAGCGAATTATGATACGAGCGGCGAGTGGACGAGCTTCATACTTGATCTGTCAACGGCACAGTGGACAGGCGGTCAGCTCGGAGCGTCGGGCAATTATGCTTCTTTGACACAGATGTCTCAAATGACATATTGGGACAGTGTGTGGGACGAGCTTCCTCCCGAAGCGTTTGTTTTCAAGCCCTACTATGGGGGTAAAAAGCTTACGGCAAACGATTATTTCGATATTGCGGCAATATCCTTCTTTAATTCTGTTGAGGAGGCAAAGGCGTATGAGTATTCACTTGAGGAACAGGGATATATTAAGGTCGAATATACGGTAAACGGAGAAGTGTTCAAGACACAGTATGTTGAAAGTGGCAGCTCGCTTAGCTATCCCGAAGACACACCTTCTGTGACAAATCGAGTGTTTACAGGCTGGAGTGTTCCCGAGGGCATGGCTGTTACTGAGAATATGACAGTAAAAGCAAGCTTCAGAAGGGTTGAGACTGTGCTTGTGAGAACATCGGATGACAGTAGCCTGACCTACAGCAGATCGGGCGGTTTACTTGATCCTGTAACCGTTGCGGATAACAGCGGCAGATATGAAAGCATAAAACGCTTTAATACGTCAGCGTCCACAAACGCTGATACGTCTCTTGAGATCAGATTCGGCGAAGACTTCTTCCCCGAGGGCTTTGATATAAGAGAAGCAAGCGTTATGAAGATTGGCTACAGAGCGTATAACTCTGCGGGGGCAGAGCTTATTGATACTATGATGTTTATTCCATATCTAAAGGACAGTACAGCCGATGCCGATGCGCGTCTTTGGGGATATGAAAAGTATTATGACGCCGACGGAGTATGGAACGGTCTTATTTACGATCTTACGCTTGACGGTGTCAGCGAAAGCCCACATAACGGTTGGACAGGCGGACAGTACGGCTCTGCCAACAGTTGGGCAGGTCTTAGCAGAGCGGAAGGAGATTCATGGTGGGACGGAATAAGCGGAGGAAATCCGAAAAAGGTTACACTCAAGCCTTATTTCAAGACTCCGACAGTCACCGCAGGTGATTACTTTGATATTGCGTACATTGCATTTTTTAACAGTGTGGAGGACGCAGCTGCATACGATTGCACCGGAGATGACGGTCTGCTTCTCGGCGATGTTGACGGTGATGGCTATGTCGCTGCCTCCGACTCGGTAATGCTTGAGCGTTATTTTGCCAAATGGAGCGGATACGGTGAGGACGTACTTGATCTAACGGTAGCAGACGTAGATGCAGATGGTGAGGTCGTATCGGCAGATGGTGTTATCCTTGCACGCTATCTTGCCAAGTGGGACGGTTACATGTCACTGCCGTATGTACAATAACGGTAAAATAAAGAAATGTGCAGATTTAATCTGCACATTTTTGATTTATTCCTCGATAGCCGCCTTGCGCGAGTTGATAGCATGAATAATCGCGGGATCGAATTTGAATTTGCGTCCGTAGGTCATAAGACCGTTCATCTCCTGCTCAACGTCGTAAAGCTGTGTGTAGCAGAAGCCGAATATGTATGGGTTGTCAAGAAGCACGTCGGTAAGTCCCTTGTAACGTGCTATGAATTCTTCCTTGGTCTTGGGCGCGTTTCCGTAGCTCCATGCGTCCCCTGCTTCACTATAGTCATTCAGGAAAGCATCGCTCCAGCCGATTCCGCCGTATTCGCTTATGAATAACGGTGCTTTATCGTCAAGCTGCTGTCGATGGGAATGATATTTCTTAAGAAAATCGGACGAATACGAGGCACTGCCTTTTTCCTTGGCAGGGAAATGGGCTTTGAATTCTTCTACACTCTGTGTGTAATCGTGTACGTCGTAAACATCGCTTTCTACTCTGTATGCGCCGCTTACGTCGATCACGGGACGGGTATTATCAAGCGCCTTTGTGATCCTGTATACCGTTTTTATAAGCATATCGTTCTGCTTTCTGCCGAAGCTGTCCCATGTCTCATTGAACGGACACCAGCCGATGATCGAGGGGTGGTTGATATCCCTTTGCACTGATTCTACCCATTCGGGTAAGAAATGCTCTATTTGCTTGTATTCGGTCACGTCAAGTCCCCAGTTTCCATGCTCTCCCCATACTAGGTAGCCAAGCTTGTCAGCCCAATAAAGGAAGCGCGGCTCGAATATCTTTTCATGTAGTCTCGCACCGTTGAAGCCGAGCTGCATTGAGCAGACGATATCGTTTTTTAAGTCCTCGTCGGTGGGTGCGGTGTAAATGCCGTCGGGATAGAAGCCCTGATCAAGCACAAATCTGCCAAACACGGTCTTTCCGTTTATCTTGAACGCGCGCTTGTCAAGGCATACAGTTCTCATGCCGAAGTATGAGCTTACACGGTCGCAAATATTGCCGTCGCGTTTTAGAGTGAGAACAACGTCGTAAAGTCTGCCACAGCCGACCTCCCACAGATGCTTTTCAGCTAAAGCGACAGAGAAGGATGCGGTGTTACCGCTTATATCAACGCTTGCCTTACCCATAGGCTTACCTTCATATGTTATCTCGGCGTCAAGAGTACAGCCGATGTAATCGCCGCAAAGCTCTGCCTTTATATTGACAGCGGGTGTGCTTGTGTCTGTGCCGAAGCGTACGCCCTTTATATAGCTTTCACCAACGAATTCAACCCACACCGTCTGCCATATACCTGTTGTTCGGGTATAAAAACAGCCGTGCGAATTGAATGCCATGGACTGCTTTCCCGCAGGCTGATTACGGCTTCTGATGTCATCGTAAGCAGTAAGTGCAATGTTGTTTTTACCGCCGTTCAGATACGGTGTAATATCGAAAGAGAAGGGAGTATATCCGCCCCTGTGCTCGCCGACGTAGTGTCCGTTGACGTGCAATTTAGCAAGGTAATCTACCGCACCGAAGTGGAGTATTACCTTCTTTCCCTTATGCTCCTCGGGAATAACAAGGTCGCGTCTGTACCATACGCAAAGCATAAAATCGGTGTTGCCGATACCCGAAAGCTTGCTTTCGGGGCAGAAGGGTACGGTTATCTTGCCTGCAAGGCTGTCTTTTCGCTGAAAGCCCTTGGCTTCTCCGCACATAGAGTTGTCAATTTCGAAATCCCATTCTCCGTTGAGATTGATCCATGCGTCGCGCACGAGCTGCGGACGCGGGTATTCGCTTCTCGGTATCATGATTCTTACTTCCTCTCATAAAAAAATGCCCGACCGATAACATCGGTCGGGTTAATTATACAATTACGATATGTGTTTTTCAATAGGTGAAATCGGCAAAAATGTGAGGAATATAATTATATTATTCCCTGCACAGCAATCTGTATTCGCGTGGGGTCTTTCCGGTCAGTTTCTTGAAAAGAGTGTTGAAAAACTTTATATCCGAATATCCCACATGCTCGGCAATGTCGATTATTTTGGCATTGCTTTCGAATAAAAGTCTGCGAGCTTCGTTTATACGCATCTGCTGAAGATAACGGCTGAAGGTCATGCCGTTTTCCTCCTTGAATCTTCGGCTGACATACGGTACGCTGTATCCTGTTGCGTTACACACGTCTGTAAGGGTTATTGATTCCTTGAAATGATTGGATATATATTGACATATGTATTCGGTGCTCTTGGAGACGGCGAAGCTGTTGTTGCCCGGAGAAGCTTTGCGTATGGTCTCGATTATTATCTCGATTATATCACAGCGTATCGCCTCAAGGTAACCAAGCTTTTTTTGCTCGTATTCATTTAATAGGTGACTCAGTATATCTTTGACACGTCCGTCGTCATCATGAAAGATGCGGTTTGCGATCGCGAGAGGTGTTTTACCGTTTGAGCACTTAACAAGATAGCAGTTGAGAACCTCTGAAAAGCTTTGAGCGTTTATAAGCATACGGTCAACAAATTCGGGCAGAAAAAGCAGGTTCTGGATCATGAACTGACCGTTATTCGGAGCGTTGTAATAGTGAACGTCGCCAAGGTCGATTATGATATAGTCTCCCTTTTTTATTACCGCTTCAACGCCGTTCATGCCGTGTACAGCCGTACCCTCAAGCACATACGCAAGCTCCAAAAATCTGTGGATGTGAGGGGATACCTCGGTATGAATTCTTGTGAAGGTGTGTATTTTTTCGATCGGGTCTATGTATTTAAGCACGCGCGCTTTGTTGACCGAAGAGCCGGATCTTTTTGTACGCGTTGATGTATCCTTGCTTTTTTTCGTTTGTTTGTTTTCCATATTAAAATTACCCCGTGAATAGCGCAAAATACCCCTATAAAACCGCAAAATAGGGTATAGATTTATTCTAACCGATTTGCTATAATTAGTCAAGAGGTAATTGTAAATTCTTATGTGTGAGGTTTGTTATGCTGTACAAGGATAAAAACAAAAAATACACTGATGAGATGTTCAGGTCACCGTCAAGCGAGTACAGGGGTGCGCCGTTTTGGTCGTGGAATACAAAGCTTACAAAAGAAGCACTGAAGCATGATATTGCGTGTTTGCAGGAGATGGGATTTGGCGGCTTTAATATGCATCCGCGCGCGGGTATGGCGACCGAATACCTGAGCGATGAGTTTATGGATTGCGTCAGCACCTGTGTTGACGAGGCAAAAAGCCGCGGCATGTACGCATGGCTGTACGATGAGGACAAGTGGCCCTCGGGCTTTGCGGGGGGATATGTTACGAGTATCCCCAGGTACAGGGCAAGATTTATACATTTTTGCGAATACAAAGTGGAAAGTGTAGAAAAATCCGAAGCTGTTGAAAGCGGCAAAAGCTATTTTGTCGGTGCTTACGACATCGAATTTGACAGCGAGCATCGGATGGTAAGCTACAAACGTATCAGAGAAGGCGATAAGGCAAAGTTTCATAAGCTTTACGCGTATTGCGAGTGCGGAAGAGATGACCCGTGGTTTAACAATTCAACCTACGTTGATACGCTGAGAGCCGAAGCTATAGAAAAATTTGTGGAAATAACCCACGAAAGATACAAGGACTGTGTAGGCAAGGATTTCGGGGGTGTGATACCTGCCGTATTTACCGACGAGCCGCAGTACAGCGGCGTTCACTGTGAGTATCATCTTGAAAACAGTAGCTTCCCGATCGAAATAAACAGCTTCTGGACATTCGATTTTGATGAAAGCTTCAAACGTAAATACGGATACGATCTTACCGATAAGCTTCCGGAGTTAATACTTGAAAGTGTAAGCGATATCCTGCCGCTGGCAAGATATCATTACTACGACCATTTAAGCGACCGTTTTTCCGAGGCGTATGCCAAAACCTGTGGAAACTGGTGCGAAAAGAACGGACTTATGTTCAGCGGACACATCAACGGTGAGCATGGACTTGATTATCTTTCTGCGTCTACCGGAGATCCGTTCAGATTTTACAGGTATATGCAAATTCCCGGTGTCGATGTGCTTTGCGATAAAAGAGAGTTTATGACGCTCAAGCAGTGTCAGTCGGCTGTCCATCAGTATGCACGGGAGGGAATGCTCTCCGAGCTGTACGGAGTAACAGGCTGGGATTTCGATTTCAGAGGTCATAAGCTGCAGGGTGACTGGCAGGCGGCACTCGGAGTTACGGTAAGAGTTCCGCATCTTTCGTGGCTTTCGATGAACGGTGACGCCAAGCGCGATTATCCTGCAAGCATTGGGCGACAGTCTGCATGGTACACTCAATACCGTTATGTTGAGGATCACTTCGCGCGTGTAGCGTCGATACTTACGCGCGGAAAGCCTAAGGTAAATATCGGAGTGATATTCCCGATAGAGAGCTATTGGCTCAATTTCGGACCGCACGATTTGACGGGCGAAAAACGTTTGCGGATGCAAAAGGACTATGAGAATATGCTCGACGGTCTTTTGTTTAATCTCATGGATTTCGACCTTATATCAGAGGGACTTTTGCCGGAACAGCTCGGAGAAATCACAAACGAGCTTGCGGTAGGAGCTATGAGATATTCTGCTGTACTTGTTCCGGCACTTGAAACCATACGTTCGTCGACGCTTGAAATACTCGAAAAATTTGCTGACAGGGGCGGCAGGGTAGTGTTTGTCGGCGGATGTCCCACGCACATGGACGGCAGAGCTGATGAGCGCGCGAAGGCACTGTACTGTAAGAGTGTGCAGTGCCGTCTGACAGGGTACGATCTTTGTGAAGCACTCAAGGATGAAAGGCTTATCGATATCCGCCTTGAAAACGGTATGAGGAGCAACGATCTGATATACAATATGAGAGAAGAAGCGGATAACGATTGGCTGTTTATAGCTCACTGTACTGTTAAACAGCCGGTGACCGATTGCTCGCGTCCCGAGAAGATATACATAAAGATACGGGGAGAGTATTCACCGAGCCTGTATGACACGGTCAACGGAGAGATAAAGAATATTTTGTACCGTGTATCGAACGGATATACTTATATCGAAACGGTTCTTTATTATCACGACTCACTTATGCTTAAGCTCGACAGATACGCACAAAATCATTCCGATGCCGCCGTTACATCTCAAAAAACGGTGACAAAGACGATCGATTTTAAGCATAAGGTATGCTATTCACGTGATGAGGATAACGTTCTCTTGCTTGATCTGGCACAGTGGTCGCTTGACGGCGGCGAGATGCATGAAAAGGATGAGATACTGAAGATCGATAATGCTTGCCGAAGCCTGCTCGGACTGCCCGAAAAACCGCGCGGACTTCCCCAACCCTGGGCGATGAAGCCCGAGAAGCCGATGCATAGCATAAAGCTTGTGTTTGATATTAACAGCGAATGTGAGCTTAACGGCGTAAGGCTCGCGCTTGAGGACGCAGAGAAAGCACGTATCTTCTTTAACGGCGCGGCAGTTGACAGCACGCCTGTTGGCTACTATGTTGATGAGTGCTATAAAACGCTTGCTCTTCCGTGTGTGAAGCAAGGTCTGAATATTCTTGAGATAACTCTGCCTTTCGGTATGACAACAAACACCGAGTGGTGCTATCTCATCGGAGATTTCGACGTAAAGGTTGAGGGAATGCTGACAACGCTTACATCAGCGGGGAGAGAACTCGCGTTCGGAAGCATCACGTCACAGGGACTTCCGTTCTACGGCGGAACGGTCACATATAAGACCGAGATCGACGTACCTGAGTGCGATCTGCGTGTACGCGTTAACCGTTATCGCGGGGCAATGGTAAGAGTCGGTATTGACGGCGAGGATAAGGGATGTATAGTTTACGATCCGTATAAGCTTGATATACCGGGAGTAAAGTCCGGGAAGCACACGGTCGAGTTTACCGTGTACCTGAGCAGATATAATACGTTTGCTTCCATTCACAATATATCAGGTGATTGTTGGATTGGGCCGAATCATTGGTACACTGACGGTGATAAATGGTGCTATGAGTATGTACTGAAGGACATGGGAATACTTGCAAGTCCTGTTATAGAGGTACTTGAATAAAGAGATAACCGCCCACGGGAATATCCCCGTGGGCGGTGCGCTGTTTCTGAATATTATCTTCCATCAAATTTCATGCTCTGTACGTATGCACCGACGTCGTCCTTTCCTGTTGCCGCGGACTGCAGATGCAGGTAGCAAAGTCCGTTCGGATGCTCATTTTCAAGCTTCTTTTCAAGGCGAAGCTTATCACCCGCGGTCAGTATCACCGTGCCTCTGTCACAGTCAAAGTCAAATGTGAAATCGGTGAACATTTCGCCGTATTGCATATCGTTTCTTAAAGCTATGCTGTAGTCGGCGAAGTATTCGACCGTGTGATCGCTCGGATTCATCCAATAATCAAGCAATGATACGCGAAGCCCCTGTCCGGGGATATACGCTCTTACAGTTACCGTACCCATTTTGTGAGCGGGGAAGTTCCATACCGCGCCTGCGATTGGGCTTACAAGTCTGGGATCGTCGCTTCGTGTGAGGTGCAGAGCCTCGTTGAAGTTGCTTACGAGATCTGCGCCGTCCTCAAAGCTGTTGCCGGGGCAGGGCACGAGCAAAGCAAGGCTCGTTCTGTTAAGCGCACAGTGACCGGAATGTGCGGCAGGATATTCGGGCGACACTTTGATACCGCCGGGTATGCTCTTTACGTAATTCTGCGTTGAAAGATTCTTGAAGCCATAGAGAAATCTCTCCTCGCGTGAATGCTCATAGAGCCAGTCAAGGTCAAATATTATGATCTTTCTTACCGCCTCATGCTGACCGAACACGACAAGTAACTTGTTCATCGGAAGCTCGATCGCTTCGAATTGGTGTACGCTCTTGTCTCCCTCGGAAGGACCTCCGTACGCGCGGAAATCTGGGCTGTGTCTGATCGGATTTAAGTACATTTCACGGTATCCCTGCCAGGTCTTGCCGTCATCCGAGCTTATAGCGCAATGGTTTACGTCGCGGTTGGTAAAGCCGTCCTCCCATATTCCGTCTGCGCCCTCAAGCTCGGGCATAAGCTTGGTATTGCACCACAAAAATACTATTCTTCCGTCGGTAAGTCTTGTCAGACAGGGCATTGAGCCCGTACCGTGGAATGGGCTGGGTTCAAATTCTGTCCAAGTATCACCGCTGTCGTATGAGTAGCTTTGATAATGATAGTTCATCGCGGTTCGCGATACCATGTAAAGCGTGCCGTCGGAAAGCTCGACGATATGGTTTTCGCGGTTGTTCTGCTGCCATCTTTTTCCCTGATCCGGCCACTGATGCTCGAAATAAGGGCACTCGTCCATGTGTTGCTCACTCCAGGTCTTACCGTGGTCGTCCGAAATAAACAGCACAGGATAATAGCAGGAGGGATGACGGTCGGGACGCTGCTCGGTGCATACGAGCAAAATACGCTCGCGGCTTCTTAACGGAAACGGAGCAAGCGGCTCGTTGCATTTAATATCGGTGACCTTTATGATCTCGGGAGAGGTGTCGTCGGGGTCATTGCCTATCTTTACAAATATGCCCTCTCCTTTTATGTGGACAGCGCCCATGTACTTGTCCATAAAAGGAATATACACCGATGCGCCGAGAATGTTTTTATCCTCGATTATGTGCTTTTTCCATGAAAGACCGCCGTCGCAGGACTCTTTGTAGCACAAAACGTCACCGTGATCGAAGATGCTCTTTTTGTTGTATATGCCGTAAAAGCGTAAGCGTCCGTCACGCATTACGGTAAGACCCTTCCATGCGTCGGCATCAGGCTCGGAAACAACGGTCGGCTCGTATATATCGGCAAGCTGACGCTTGTCGTTGTCTGTCAGACGTCCGTATATTTTATCAACAAACAGATTCATGGTAAAAGCTCCTTTTACACACATTTTTATTTAATTATATATTTTGTCGGCGGATATGTCAATATTAAAAAGTGACGCTTGATTATAAAAAAGTAACTTGTTGCGCGTGACGGATACCCGTGTCCCGTTTTTTTGTCAAATTATTTGTATTTCGTCATGTAATAATTTTGTACAGATTTACATCGAAAAAATATTGCAATATGACAGAAAATGTGGTAAAATATCCTTGTAATGTAAAAAATCAAGCAACTACATAAAGGAGTTTCTTATGAAAAAGATCTACGAAGGCAAAACCAAGGACGTTTACAGCCTTGACAATGGCAACGTAATGCTCAAGTTCAAGGACGATTGCACCGGTAAGGACGGCGTTTTCGATCCCGGTGAAAACAGTGTCGGACTTACTATCGAGGGTATCGGCAAGGCAAATCTTCAAACTTCGATCTACTACTTCGAGCTTCTTAAGGCGGCGGGCATCAAAACACACTATGTTTCGGCAAATCTTGAAGAGGCTACCATGGAGGTTCTTCCCGGTAAGGTATTCGGTCACGGACTTGAGGTTATCTGCCGTCTTGTTGCAACAGGAAGCTTCATCCGCAGATACGGCGAGTACATAAAGGACGGAACAGTTCTTGAGGGCGGCTACGTTGAATGTACCTTCAAGAATGACGAAAAGGGCGATCCGCTTGTAACAAGCGAGGGTCTCGCCGCTCTCGGCGTTATGACCCCCGAGATGTTTGAAAGCATGAAAGAACAGACACTCAAGATCACAAAGATCGTTGCCGATGACCTTAAGACGATCGGTCTTGATCTTTGGGATATCAAGTTCGAGTTCGGATACAACAACGGCGAGGTAATCCTTATCGACGAGATCGCATCGGGTAATATGCGCGTTTACAAGGACGGCAAGATCGTTGATCCCGTTGAGCTCACAAAGCTTATCAATAACAGATAAATCAAAAGCAACAGCCTCGGCGAGAGCCGAGGCTGTACTGTTATTCGAGAATGTTTGACGTGATATAATCAACACCGTATGATGCGAGCTCTTCACCGCGCTCACTGTTATCGCAGGTCCAGCAGTTGACCTCTATGCCGTTTGCATGAAGCTCGTGTACATTTGTATCATTGAGCGCACTGTGGTGTATGTCCAGATCAATGCCGTTGGCTTTGAGCCTTGAAACAAGCTCGCTTGAGTATTCGCTTGTCAGATACTGTGCTTTCTGCTCCGGAACAAGGCTTTTTAGATCAATAAGATTGTTCCAGTCGAACGAGATGAAGATAATTTTATCAAGATAGCCGTATCGGTCTGCAACTTTTACGATACCTCCGATGTGTTCTTTTGTTATCCTTCCTTTTAATTCGAGAACGCCGGTCTTGTTGTATTTCTTACATATTTCTATATAGTCATCGAGCACAGGCATTACGCAGTCGCGTCTGAGCATTGCGGGAGTATCTGTACTGCGGCGAAGCTTCAGCTTCATAAGCTCGTCAAACGAGATTTCCTCAATGCGGATATCAACATCTGTAAGTCTGCCCGTTCTGTCGTCGTGATGAAGCACATACTTACCGTCAGCTGTAACGTGCACGTCTGTTTCGATACCGAAATAAGAACGGTTTCCTGCGGCAACAAATGCGGCATTCGTGTTCTCGAGTTCTATTCCGCTAAGTCCTCGGTGAGCTACGATCTTTACGTTTTTCTTGTCAAATTTGACCGTATCCATTGATATATACCTCCACAATGAATTAATTCACATAATTATAACATGTGAGTGAGCTTTTTTCAATATGGCTGTCAAAAATAATATTTAAGAAAAATTTCAAAAAAGTATTGCAATTTTATTTTGTTTATGATATAATAAACTTCGCGATGAAGAAGTGTCGTGAATAAGGCCCGTTGGTCAAGCGGCTAAGACACCGCCCTCTCAAGGCGGAAACGGGAGTTCGATTCTCCCACGGGTCACCAGAAAAACTCCGATGCTTTGCATCGGAGTTTTTCAATTATATACTTATCGGTGTGTGCGCTTTGCATGCCTGAAGGTGAATACAGCAAGCGATCGGAGGCAGAGTATGAGGTTCTTTTCCAAAAAAGACAGACTTTATAATATTTTTTCGTCGATACCTCAGCTCGAGTGTGACAGACTTATACTCAGACGGATGAAGAAATCTGATGCCGCCGATATGTATGAGTATGCACGGGATGAGGAAGTAACGAAGTATTTACTCTGGCATCCCCATGACAGCCTTGAGTATACACAACAGTATCTAAACTATATCCAGACTAAGTACCGTGAAGGTACATTTTACGATTGGGCGCTCGTGCTCAAATCGGAAAGCAAAATGATCGGAACCTGCGGGTTTACAGCTATCGACACTGATAACGGATGTGCCGAGATAGGTTATGTTATAAATCCGGCGTACCGCGGACACGGCTTTGCCTGCGAAGCGGTCAGCCGAGTACTTGATTTCGGGTTTAACGATCTTGAGATGCACCGTATCGAGGCTAAATATATTGTAGGAAACGAAGCGAGCCGACGTGTCATGGAAAAATGCAATATGAAGTTTGAGGGGATCGCGAGAGACTTAATGCTTATAAAGGGTGAGTACAGAGACATAGGCTGTTGCGCGATACTTAAAAGTGATTATGAAATGTCGCTTCTGCCTGACTGATCTTCCTCGAATTAAAGAAATAATTTTTTTATGCTTGGACATAATAAATATGCGGCAGTACAGCCGTGTAAGTATTATTACGGAGATAGGTTATGGACAAGCAGAGAATGCCCGATGAGATACCGATGGGTTTTGCGATGAGTCTTGCTCAGAACGCAAATGCGATGCGTATGTATGCGCTTATGGATGAGGACGAAAGACAGAGCATAAATGAGCGTGCGGCCCACGCACATTCGAAAAGCGAAATGAGGAGCATCGTCAATGAGATCGCTCGGAAAAATGATATCGGATAAAGGCTATATTTTATAAAAGAGATCCGAAAACAGCGTGTCTGCGCGGTTTTCGGATCTTTATGTTACAGAGTGATTTTTTTGCATTCGAGCAGTTCGGCATCCTCGGGATTATGGGTTATGATTATAAGCGTGCGTGAGTTAAGCCTGTCAAGGATATATTTTGATGTTACTGCTTTGGATTCACGGTCAAGTCCGTTGAACGGCTCGTCGAGTATCAGTGTATCAAACTCAGCAAGCATCGCGCGAAGTACCGAAGCGCGGCGCTTCATTCCGCCGCTGAGCGTTGAAACAGGCTTGTTTTCAAAGCCGCCGAGCCCGAGCTCTTGGATACCGTTAAGTATCTCGCTTTTTTTCGTGCTTTTTGGACACACTAATTTCATGTTTGCGTAAAGAGACATGTTTTCACAGAGTCTGTCATCCTGAAATACGGCTGAAAAGCGCATGCTTTCTGTACCGGACAGAGTACCGGAATCCGGTTTTTCAAGACCCGATATTATTTTGAAAAGCGTGGTCTTGCCACAGCCCGACGGTCCCATAAGCGCACTGCGGCTGCCGTCGTCAAAGGAGATGTTAAAGTTGTTCAACACATCATGTCCGTCAAAGCTTTTGCATATTGATCGAAGAATTATCATTGTTGTTTCCTTTATATTTTCTGTATAATGTGCCAGATGCCGTCGATCAGCTTGCTATACAAGAATTCGGTAAGAAACGACAGCAATATGACTATGAATGTCCATGCGAAAAGATCCGCCATTTCAAAGCCGACCTTAGCTTCGTAGAGCCGCTCGCCGATAGTGCTCTTGGCAATAACGATAAGCTCGGCGGCAACACCCGATTTCCAGCTCAGCCCCGACGCTACCGATGAAGCTGACTTGAAATAGGGAAGTACTTGAGAAAAGTATATTGATAGTGTCTTGCGTATCGGGCTGATACCGAACAGACTCGCCATTTCGA
Source organism: Clostridia bacterium (assembly GCA_017482465.1). Taxonomy (GTDB): domain Bacteria; phylum Bacillota; class Clostridia; order Oscillospirales; family CAG-272; genus UBA4717. The sequence continues at coordinate 18,609 of JAFUMW010000063.1, read as the reverse complement.
GCAGTCCTCTGTCAGTGTTGTCGATGCCGGTGAGAATGTTTGAATAAACGATCGGTAACGCGATAAGAAATGTCACGAGTATCGACAGATCTCTTGACGGGATCAAAAACAGCGCGAGTATAGTAAAAGACGCGACCGGTACAGCCTTTACTGCTGACATGAACGGTGCAAGAAACTCTCTTATCGAATTGAACCTTGCAGCGAGCACAGCTAAAAGTGTTCCCACGGTCATGCCGAGCGAAAAGCCGGTTACTATTCTCAGCGCCGACACACAGATGCTTGTTATAAACACTTTGTTGGGTATAAGTCTTACCAACCGGACTATAACATCTGTAGGAGAAACGAGGATCAGCCGCTGGTCTATTATCATGGCGGCGGCCTGCCATATAATGATCCACAGTACGCCTATAAGTATTTTGTTTATGAGCTTTGACTTTTTCATTTCTGCGATCCGTAAAGCCTTAAGGCTTTGACCTTTTTTTGTGATATGCTTTTACTTTGAAAGTATAACATAATTAAAACTATTTTGCAAGAGTCTGACAGTGTATGTGCTGCGTCTTTACAGTTAAAATGCACATTTTTGAGTACAAAAAAATTTTTTAGAAAGTGCAGATGTACAGAAAATATACAGTATGTTGTCAAAAAACAAAATTTTCTATTGAAAAATGGGAATAATGGTGATATAATATATGTTGTTAAATTTTATGACAAAATCCAATTATAAAAGAGGGGTATTATGTCGGAATATGAAAGAAGAGTGGGTACGGTATCGAGAGGTATCCGTTGTCCCATTATCCGTGAAGGAGACGATCTTGCCGCGATCGTAACCGAAAGTGTGCTTGAGGCGGCTGAATTCGAGGGCTTTTCGCTTCGTGATCGTGATGTTATCTCGATCACAGAGTCTATAGTTGCCCGCGCACAGGGTAACTATGCTTCTGTTGATGATATCGCCGCTGATGTTAAGGCAAAGCTTGGGGGAGGAACTGTCGGAGTTATCTTCCCGATACTTTCGCGTAACCGCTTTGCTATATGCTTGCGCGGTATTGCAAAAGGCGCAAAGAAGATCGTTCTGATGCTTAGCTATCCTTCGGATGAGGTAGGTAATGAGCTTGTAAGCCTTGATAAGATCGATGCCGCGGGTATCAATCCCTATTCGGACGTTCTCACGCTCGAGGAATACAGACATCATTTCGGCGTGAACAAGCACGAATTCACAGGTGTTGACTATGTTGAGTATTACGGTGATCTTATCCGCGAATGCGGCGCTGAGGTCGAGATAATATTCGCAAACCAGGCCAAGACCATACTCAAATACGCCGATCATATCATCAACTGCGACATTCATACCCGCGCACGTACAAAGCGTATACTTTTAGCTAACGGCGCAATGGTAGTATGCGGTCTTGACGATATCATGAACGCTCCGGTAAACGGAAGCGGCTGTAATGAAAAATACGGTCTTCTCGGTTCTAATAAGTCGACCGAGGATAAGGTCAAGCTATTCCCGCGTGAGTGCAAGGATCTCGTTCTCGATATTCAGGCACGTATCCTCGAAAAGACAGGAAAGCATGTTGAAGTAATGGTTTACGGTGACGGCGCGTTCAAGGATCCCCAGGGTAAGATCTGGGAGCTTGCTGACCCGGTAGTATCTCCCGCACATACAGACGGACTTATAGGTACACCTAATGAGCTCAAGCTCAAGTATCTTGCCGATAACGACTTCAAGGATCTTTCGGGCGAGGCTCTAAAAGAGGCTATCTCGAACAGTATCCGTGAAAAGGGCGGAAACCTTGTGGGAAATATGGCTTCGCAAGGTACAACACCCCGCCAGCTTACCGACCTTATCGGCTCGCTCTGTGACCTCACGAGCGGCTCGGGAGACAAGGGTACACCCGTTGTCCTCGTACAGGGTTATTTCGATAACTATACCAACTGACAAACGGAGGGGCATATATGCTTTGTAATAAAAGACCGGATGACATGGCAAGAATAAATAACGAAGCGCTTGCCAATGCGTTTATAGATGAACAGATAAAGGAGATCCGCGAACAGGTAGGCGATAAGAAGGTGCTTCTGGCTCTTTCGGGAGGCGTTGACTCGTCTGTAGTTGCCGCATTGCTTATAAAGGCTATCGGTAAACAGCTCGTATGCGTTCATGTAAACCATGGACTTATGCGTAAGGGCGAAAGCGAGCAGGTCATCGAGGTGTTCCAAAACCAGCTCGACGCTAACCTTATATATGTAGACGCGACAGACCGCTTCCTTGATAAGCTTGCAGGTGTAGATGAGCCTGAAAAGAAGCGTAAGATAATCGGCGGCGAATTTATCGAAGTGTTCAATGAAGAGGCATGCAAGCTTGAAGGTATCGAATTTTTGGCACAGGGAACTATCTACCCCGATATCCTCGAAAGCGACGGAGTAAAGGCTCACCATAACGTCGGCGGACTTCCCGAGGGTATGCATTTTGAGCTTGTAGAGCCCGTGCGCCTTCTTTATAAGGATGAAGTACGCGTGGTAGGTAAGGCGCTCGGTCTTCCCGATGATATGGTATACCGTCAGCCGTTCCCGGGTCCCGGACTCGGCGTGCGTTGCCTCGGTGCGATCACGCGTGATAGGCTTCACGCTCTGCGTGAGGCGGATGCAATCCTGCGCGATGAATTTGATAAGTGCGGACTTGCGGCAAAGGTATGGCAGTATTTCATAGCAGTACCGGACTTCAAGAGTGTAGGCGTAAAGGACGGCAAGAGATATGAGGGATGGCCGGCGATCATCCGCGCAGTAAACACGACAGACGCAATGTCAGCGACTATCGAGGAGATCCCGTACGATGTACTTCATAAAATAACCGACCGCATCACAGCGGAGGTCGACGGTATCAACCGCGTCCTCTTTGACCTTACCCCTAAGCCTATCGGCACGATCGAGTGGGAATAAAAAGCAATCCCCGTAGAAACCGCTTAACTACGGGCTTCCCGGGGATTTGAGAGAGTCGTGAGTACTAAAAGCGTACTAATATCGAGCTCCCTTAAGCTATCTCACTGAGTTTATCAGCGACTTCCTGTTGCTTGTTTGGATACAAGTGTGAGTAAGTTTGCAAAGTGGTTTCGATGTTCTCGTGTCCCAAACGCTCTGATACCAACAGAGGTTGGAAACCGAGTTCGATAAGAAGCGAAGCGTGAGAATGTCTGATGTCGTGAACTCTAATCTTCTTCACACCCGACAATCTACAACCACGAATCATCTCGTGAGATAAATAGCTTTTAGTGCAGGTAAACAACCTATCGGTAGGACGATAGCTGTATAGTTTGCCTGCATAATTTTTTATTATCTCCATTGTCTGTATAGGCAATGTGATGACTCTCTTGCTCTTAGGAGTCTTTGGAGTTTGTATTAAATCCTTTCCATCGAATCGTACATAGCTTTTATTTATATCGACTGTATTCTTTTCAAAGTTAAAGTCTTTTAATGTTAAAGCAAGTAACTCTCCTTCACGAATTCCACTATAGAACATCAGATTGAATATGGCTTCTGACATAGGCTTATCTTTTACAGACTCAAAGAATTGTTTGAATTCATCCAGAGTCCAGAACTGTAATCCCTCTGCGTGTTTCTTTCCCATACTTCCACATTTGTGCATCGGGTTATGAGGGATATAATCATTCTTTACCGCAAAGTTTAAGATTGCTGACATCTGATTGTTGATAGTCTTAAGATAGGTTTCTGTGTATCCTTTCTCGTGTGTAATCAAAGAGTCTTGCCAAGTACGGAGCGTACTGGGTTTTATATCTTTGAGCTTCATATGCCTGAAATACGGGAGAACCTTATCTCTTATGGTGTACATCTTATTCTCGTAAGTCGTAGGCTTTAATCTTGCTTTACAATGAGCCATATACTTCTCACAAAAATTCTCAAATGTAATGTCGCAGTCAATGCGGCAACTGTTAAGGAAGTTGCGTTCCCACTCTTGCGATTCTCTCTTGGTGGCGAAGCCTTCCTTTTTCTTTTGTTTCTTAGCCCCAGTCCAATCTGTGTAGTAAAACTTACAATACCAAGTACCACGCTGATTGTTCTTGAAAGACGGCACTATCTTTCACCTCCTTTCATCCGGGTATTCAATTTTACACCACCTCCTTTAAGGATAAAAAAAATATCCAATACAAATTCCCGAAGGACTGTATTGGATAATGCTGCTATTTACATTTTTATCTCCCGAATATTATATCACTTTTGAAAACTCAAGTCAATGATTTTGGAGATATTTATGTGTGTATAAAACCATCATTTCATAAATACATAACTATTCATTTATGACAAATTAAGTATGGTATTGTGCTATAACTATTCAAATATGACAAGTTAAAACGGAAAGAAAAGGCGAGCCGTCTTACGACGAACTCGCCCTTCTTATTTTATTCTTCGTTGTACCCGCGTACATCCTCAACGAATGTATGATTTCTCATATGTCCTTCGTATGAATCTGTGATGATGCGGTATGCGATATCAACTTCACCGTTTGTAAGATTGCGTTCATTAAGGAAGTCTTCGTACTTCTTATGTACTTTGAAAATTCTGTTGAACTCTTCTCTCGAAACCATAGACTTTTCATCGCTTACTTTGGTAGCAAAGTCAATGATACGGTCACGGCTACTCTGAACGAATATTTCTTCCAACACCTTAACGACATCTCCGAATTTTTCGCCCATATCTTTTATGAATGTATCATAAGTAACTGCTCTGTCATTAACCCACTGCATCCAACTGTCACGCTTAGCGATATTGTCTGCTGAGTAATGGGCATTAACATCTGCGAGTAATACCTTTACATCTTTTAATGTCTGTGCCGCTTCTTGCTTTTCACGCTTTTTGCGTTGAAAGTATTTGCGAACCTTTACAATCTCGGGGACAACTTTTCCTTTAAACTCTAATAGTTCTCCAATGATTTGGATTACAAAGAATATACCTATGATGATAAGTGCTATCTTTACAGGGATATTCAAATACTCTACAAAGCTTACCATAGCACATAACACCAACTTTCTTTAATACTGTTTATAGATTACTTACTTTCCTGCACGGGTGCGTTTACGACATTAGCCATATCGCACAGACTGTCAATTAAGTTACCAACAGCATCGATGTCGATGTCATAGTTAATGGTATCAGCCGAAGATTTAACCATAGCAAGAACCCATTCCTTTTTCTCGGCACCGGTCTTGAATTTGTTTTCAGCTTCAGACATAAGCTTCATAACAAGGTCAAGTAACTTGCTCCAGTTCTTTTCCTTGATTGACTTGCTTACATACTCTACGAGCTTAACAACAAGCGGGATTGCTACTGCTAAACCAGATAAGATAGAAACTGCATAATTAAGCCATTCCATATTAAAATCCTCCTGTTACTTTATTAACCTTTGATTGATTTGTAAAAACGGTACAGGAAGATTAACATTTCCTGTCGTGTACACTCACTATGTAATTTGTAATTACCCGTATCATCTCCGTAGAGAATACCGTTTTTAACCGCGTTATTTACCGCCTCAGCCGCCCAAGCGTCTGGGGTGTTATCTTTTATTACCTCAGGCTTAACATCGCTCTGAGGTGCCTTTCTGTCGCTCACAGACACATATGCAGAGCTTATGTATCCTGTACCGATTGTCGGATACTCAACTCTGTACCATCCGTTGTCTGTTTTAGCACAGATAGTTACCGTGTCGCCGTCTGCGTGCTTACCAATAATGGTAGCTCCAACCCTCGGCTGTTTTCTGATATTAAGCACATCATTCTTAACCGACACAGTTCCAATATAGTCAACCTTAGACTCATTCCATTTAAACTCTTCATTTACAAGTTCATATACTTTCTGTCTGAATGTGTCCATATTCTCACCGTGTTTAGGGAACCAGTGCATTACATCTCCGTGGTTAGACGCAATACCCATTGTGTGTCCCTCAGAATGACAGATAATATCCGTTAATGGATTTAAGTTATACATCTTACAGAGATAGGCACAAAGTTCTGCGGCTTCATTAAACACCGCTCTGAAATATGTAGCATCTGTAAGACCATCCTCACAAATCTCAAAAGAGATGTGGGTGTTGTTTGCGGAACCTTTCTTACCGGAGGCAGAGTGCCAGCCTCTCCAGTTCCAAGGAAGTGTCTGATATGTAGCAATAGTACCGTCAGCCATCTTTCCAATAAATCCGTGAACACAGGCACCGACGCCACTCATATTCCAATGGTTGTTGTACTGGTTATATCCAAGCTGACCGTCGTCAGGTACATATCTTTTCAGCCACGGATTGTTTGCTCCAGTAGAATGAACCATAATACCTTTAGGTACAATAGTTCTTCCTGCCTTATAGCAATCGTTGAGGGTTAAAATACTTTCAAACAATCTCATCGTAAATCACCCCTCTTATTTAACTAAGCCATACACCCTGTCAAGAAATACAAGCATCTCCTGTCTGGTGCAGGCACTGTGAAGTTTGTAGTTGCCGTTTTCATCTCCGAAGAGAATTTTATTCTTAACCGCCCAATCAACAGCTTCTTTAGCCCAAACATCAGGCGTGTTATCTAATTTGATTTCTGCCATAGACTCGTCCTCCTTAATAGCATACTTTGCATAATATCCTTCGCCGTATGAAGCTCTTTTCTTTTGCATAGCTTTACTCTGGTCGGCTGGTCTCTCGAACTCAAGTAATACAGAGTTTGAAGCATCCAATACAGATGTGGCATTGGTTAATGTTTTCAAAACCTTTTTATATCCTGTACTTAACTCCTGATACAAGAAGTCAAGTTGCATCTCAAGGTCTCCAATAGATTTACCCATAGCTTTAGCAAACTCTAACAAAGCCTGCTTTCTGCTCCAGTAAGTCCATTGTGCGAGACCATAGCCGGCACTGTCCTTGACAAAGTTTTTATACTTGCCATTATCTACAACCTGTGTGTATGTGTCGTCTGTATACTTCAACTTCTTTTCATATGAGTTCTGTAAGTTCTTAGGGTTTAAAGCGGATTCTGCATAGAGATTACCCATTAAGCCCGCACAGCCAAAATCATTTAAGCCTCTGTCCTTGAAGTAGTTCCATATCTTTTGCTCAACAGTTGTTCCTCTTAATGCCATAAAATCCTCCTTCCTTTGTTTCAACAATCACGGTTCATATTTACATAGGGAACATCAAAGCTCTCAGCTTGTTCCTGAGCTTTTCTGATTACTTCCTCTACGCTAACCGAGTCATTCTTTCCAAAAGTATCTGTGTGTTTGCTGATATTCTCGATAACAGACTTAGCGAGGTATCCAACTACAACAGCGATAATTGATGCCGCTATTGTTTTAGATAGGGTTTCCGCAATTTCTGTCTTGCCATACCAAGCGAGAACATAAGTGCCCCACATCATCAGTATCGAACTGTTCACAATTCGAGTAAGTAGTCTTTTGGAATATTCCTTTTCTCGTTTTGCCGCTATGTTCTTAAAGAACTTTGCAATACGAGAAGTCAATTTTACTTTCTTCTTTTTCTTATTTGCCAAAATCGCCACCTCCCGATATAACAAGACCGCCGCACGATTAACTCGCAACGGCGGTTTTATTTTTTTGATTATATTAACAGGTTTGCAAGGGAGAGCGTTACCCATTTACTGCCATCATAATACTGCAAGGTGTTGTTAAAATATCTTAATGCGTGGGCACCGTCTTCCGAAGTAACGGCACCGTCAATATGTACACCAGCGGCATCGATGGCTTTTCTTAAGTCTTCAGTCAACTTGGATGCTCCGATGAAGTTATCAGGAATAACAGCAGCACCCGCGTCTCCTTTAGAGACTATAGTTTTATCTGTATACTTCTTGGCAAGAGCAAGAGTCTCAACACTTATAGCCATTCAAGTCACTCCTTTCTGGTGATTATAATTCTTTCCATACACCTTCGCTATTCAACATCCAGACAGAGCTGTCGTCAATAACGAGCGCAGTAGAGCCCGTAGGGCATTTGTCTTTCTCAGTAAATTGTGTAGGAAGATTGTCTACATCTGCACGAGTATCGCAGACAAACTCCTGCTGACAGTCGAGGGGTGTACCCTTATAAGTCTTTTTTACAATCGCCATAAATACTACCTCCTATTATTCAGCATAGGGGATGCCTGTGATTTCCTCATACTCAGCTTCGGTAATCCATCCCTTAACCACTGCATTTGCGACACGAGCTTCGTTCCAAAGGCCGCGGTCATAGTAATCTTTTACTTTTTCAAATTTTGCACTGTGTTCCATATATCTTAGCCCTCCTCAACTTCCGTGTCCATCATTTCGTCTTCAGGCATTTCCAGTTCTACATCACACATCATAGCGATATAATCTGTATCAGCCTTGTTCTTAGCTACCTCAGCGGTGAGGGCAGCATTTTTCTTACGCTCAATCAAGAGCTGGTCTTTTATTGATAAATACTGCATACTAAACCTCCCATAAAGATTTATAAAATCGTTTCATATTTTCAATCATAAAGTAATCATCCGTCCTACTTAAGAACGGAGTACCTTTTCTTCCGGCAGACGGTTCTGCCGAAGCGTGAGCTAACCACGACTCGAAACACTGGTCTAACTTTTCACGAGTCATCAGACCCTCATCAACCAACTTTCTCATACGCTTTAATTTGCGACGCTCGTGAGTTACTTTCTTTGGAAGAACTTTCTTTACAACCTTACCAGTCTCGGTAAGTCTGAATGAATATCCAAGAAAGTGAATTGGTTGTGTTATGGGAAATATCTGTGTTTTCTTCGCACTCAGTTTCAATCCCATTTTGTTAAGTTCGTCTTCGATATATTTCAAACAATCCTTTAAGGTATCCTTACTTTCGTGAATAAGTATAAGGTCGTCCATATATCTGACATAGTGTTTAATTCGTTTACGCTCTTTAATCCCGTGGTCGATATCGTTCAATACAGCCAGTTGACAAAGCTGTGTTGCCTGAGAGCCAAGTCCCATACCAACACCCGGGCTTTCTTCCGTGCTAAAGCTATCAACAATTCGACAGACTTCAGAGTAAGCCCAATCGTCATCACATAACTTTCGCATCTTTTCTTTGACTACACTATGTGGAGTGGAGCCAAAGTAGTTAGTTATGTCGCATTTCAAGACATAACCACTACGACCGTGCTTGCGGTAAAAGCGTTGAATGTGAGCCACGAGCCGACGCCGTGCAAACTCTGTGCCCTTATTTTCAAGGCAAGCACCATTATCGTAGATAAAGGATTTAGTGATTTGTTCTGTCAAGTATGTGTCGCAAAGACTTCTTTGGAACACTCTATCCTTGAATCGTGTACTTACGATATCTCTTTTCTTGGGTTCGTAGATTGTGAACCGAGAATATTCTTCGAGGTCATAAGTGCCATTCATTAACTGCTCTTCAAGTTTTGCACAGTTTACGATTCCGTTCTTTACCCAGCCTGCGACACTATCTTTCCACATAACACTTGATTTACAAACATTCATTGCGTTATACAAATTTTCAAAGTCACAAGCCATCTCCTTGACAGCAGGTGCATTAGTAGTATTCATTGAGCACCTCTTTCTGATTAAAATAAATTTTGAATACCGTGTATAGCAGTACCTACTACCGTTGGTTGAGTAGACTGCATCGGCAAACCTGTTTCGCCTTTTACGGCTGGGATAGCCGTTCCTTGCGTGGGTATTCGGTTTGGTCACATAAAGTGCTACTTCCTACTGATACCACCCAATCCGGAGCGACGCCGTTACTGTTGTTGGCATTGTTGTTGTTCAAGTTACCTGTAGGGTTGACATTACGAACATTATTACCGTTGGTAGAATTAGGAGTACGCAACCACTGAGGCACCTAAAATGCAGCACGGAACTTCTTGCAACGACTACCCCATATAAGTTATTTCTTAAGAGAAGCCGTATATCTTTGTTTATCAGATTTACGCCAATTTTGTATCATACGCTTTAGGTGTCCTATCTGTTCTCCGATATACTTTACTCTCTTGCTTTTAATAAGTTTTCTGCGATACATAAGAGTGGCAGAAGTGAGTACATCTTCAACCGCACGCTCTGCTTGTGATTGAAATTTTCTTCGCTCATAAAGACTTGCATTGTCTTCAATCACAATTTTGTTTGCCGTTTGAATGTTAGATACACAAGACAACATTTTAGAACGCATATTGTCTGCAAACCATTTTGAGTTTGCATACTCAAGCATTTTGTCTCTTGTAACCTTTGCATCCTCGCACGGCTCTGGTGGCAGATAATACTTTACTGTAACATCAAATATGTATTGCAAAAGATTATCAGCTTCTGTTTCGATGGCGAGTTTTCCTCTACATCTTTGACCTTCTGGTACACTCATTTCTTCAACCTCCCATTATATATCGTAAAGTGTCCTACACCTTGTCTTAACCCATAAAGGGTGGGACAAAGTTATTACATACCACAAAGGGTAGTCACATATTATAGATACACCCTTTGCTATCCTATACCGCAAAGTGTGTACCATTGTTTTAAGTATAATAAAATAACCACCCTGTCGGGTGGATTATTTCCCTTTGTAACCACAAGGTGTTAGGTTACCAGATTACACGATTACGCAAGCCGGAGCGACGCCGAGACTGCTGTTGGCACTGACGTTGTTCAAGGTACCTGTAGGGTAGACAAGACGAACATCATGACCGCTGGTAGAATAAGGAGTACGCAACCACCAATAAGTTGCGGAACCGTTTCTGTATTTAATTCTGTTCGAGTCTGCTCCAGTACCGGGAGATGCTAAGTCAGAATATCCAGCACCATAGTACTCATATACTTTACCGTCTGCACCGTCTGCACTACGCTCTGTGCCTGCATATACTTCAGGACGAGAGAGTAAGAAGAAGCGTTCGGTAGATGTGTTGTGTCCGTATTCGTCAGAGATACTTTCCTGAGTTGTCTTCACTACTTCTCCAACAACATCAAGGAACGCAGGGTCGATTCCTTTTAAGAAACCTGCAGTTGTTGCCGCAATCGCAATAGGTCTATCAAATACTGTTTTAGGCTCCCACCAAGTATTTGCTTCTGCATCAGTGTTTAACCACTGACGAAGACCAGATTCTGCCCAGTTATTAGAACCATAACGGAAACGATGTACGCAGTTTGCGTTATCACTTACCGCTGTAGCGTGAAGTGTAGGCATTGCGGTTCCTGCTTCACCATCGGCAACACTTACAGTTTCAATTACTGCAGTCGCTCCGATAGACTCGTATGTGGAAATTTTACAAGTGTTAGCCTGCACATTGTAACTCCAAGCAAATCTGATTTGTCCACCAACGGGAACATCTTTTGTGAGTGTGAAGTTTAATGTGGAACCACCACCATAAGCGTTATCATATCCAGCAGGAAGTGTGAAGTGATATGTACCTGCAACAAGCCCCTGAGGATAGGTAGCTTCGTCGATATACCAAGTAGCCTCTGTGGCGTCAAACGCAATAGCAGTAGGCCAGAGGTCGTGCATCTGTAATGTCATACTGTGCTTTAAGGTTCCGTCTGCAGGTGTGTCGTGGTCGATACCAATAACATCAAAAGCAAGCTGTGTAGATGTCTCTGTGATAATCACATGGTCGCCAGCTTTAGCGGTACCGGTTACAGAGATACCATAGTTTTCAATCTTAACAGCCTTACCGGCTTCATTACGCCAAGACTTGCCATCAAATGTGAAAACATACTCTCCAGCGTGAACTTCTCCACAACCTTCTACGAAAGAGTTTGCATTAACAGTAACCGCTGTAATACCAGTACTTGTACCCTTACTTGCTGTAACGGCAGATAACTTTTCGACAATGAACTGGTCACCAATGTCGAAGTACTGTGCAGCCGCACCGTTTCTTACGATTGTCTGCACATCGCCCCAAGTCTTAGGAGCGTCACCAAACACCTTGTCTGAAACAACATCAACCTTAGATTGAATTTTCTGTGTCTGGTCGTTTAAGGCACCATACGCCTCGTCAATTTTTGCCATATTGGAATTGCCTTCTTCTCCGTTGATACCAACACGCCAGTCCTTAAAGGTAGTTGTGGTATCATCTTCGGGAGTAAGCAATAAGTTTAAGTTTGGTGTATAACTCATATCGTTCCTCCAATTCTTATATTAAATTCTTTACATATCTACAGAGCCGCTTTGAGGTGTAGTTACGACTGCGGCACTCATACTGTAAATCGTGTGGTTATCCCACTGGTACAAGTATCGCTTGTCGTAATGCCCAAGCCCATAGTATGCTTCCATTTCATCAGCAACCATAAATGTACTTAATATTGTTTGAGATACAACATTAAGACCTGCCGCTATCTCCATATCTTTAAGAGTCTGGTTTGAAAGCTTCGCTAAAGATTGCTTTGGATATATAAGCGATGAAATACTTATAGATATCTCTGGGTTTTTCAAAGCAAAGATGTTCTGTTTGCAAGAGCAAATAATCTGATAAGAAAAGTCTATGTCGTCAGAAAGCTGTAAGGTGTTTCTTACAACATTTCTGATATCAACATTTGAAGTGAAGTCTGCAATATCACTTGATATATGCAGGTTGTGTTCTCCGATATCAAATGTGAATTTCATATACATTTTCCCGCAGGTCGTAACGAGAGATAATTTAGGATATATTAAATCCATATCCGAGAGAAGCCAGTCGTCATACTCATACAGATAGCCGTCAAACCAGTGAGTACCACTTGTGTTTAATAACAGCTCAACAACCTTACTCATATTAGCAGTGATGCGGTCTGTTAAACGAGCTGATAATTTTGTGGTATTCAGTCTGGTTGTGTTGGTTACCTCTCCAGAAGTAAGGAGCTTGAATTCATTCGGTTCAATATCTGTCGTCTTAACCAATGCCATATCTACATTCGATTTCAGCTTTAAGATTTGCTCTTTTAAGGCAACAAGCATTTTCTTGTCTACCTCAACCTTACTTCCATTAAGTGCAAGATAGCTATAGTTCTTGTCGCTTAAGAGGTTGACATCTATTAAGCAGTCAACCTCATTTTGTGTAAGTCGGAAGATAAGAGGGTTTAACTCGTCTCCGTAGATACCCTGCCTGTCTGTCAAGTTATAAATATATACATCGTAGTTATGATACTTTTCGTCAAGAACAATATCGAATGAATTATTTTTATCTACAACGATGTCATATTCTTTTGGCAGACTGTTTAGCAAAATATCAATCTGCGCCAAGACTCATCACCTCGTTTAATCTGTAAGTTGTAAGTAAAGACTGTTTGCCTTAATAGTAGCAATAGTGTTTGTTTCGATAATTCTCGAAGTGGTAAGCTGGTTATACATCAACAGATTGCCCTCGTTCTTAGAATCATAAATGACATAATATCTTGCGGGAGCAGATGCAGGAAACCAGTCAGAAAGGCTCTCAGGGAAATTGATTGCGTTTGCGTTACTGATTACGCCGTCGGCAGGAGCAGTTAAAGACGAGAGCTGAACTCTTGTATATCCGCTACCGGCACTGTTAGGTTCAGTAACATTGGTTCCATCAGCGGTAGGTGCTGTGCTTGACAGACCAATATAGTAAGTTGTTGGGAGTTCCGTACCGGTTGCAGTACCGAAAACATTACCCATAATGACATTCTTAAAGTATGTAGTATTCAATGTCGTTTCCTCCTATCTTTAATTTAAAACATATTCTTGGTTGATGTTCTTAGCGATATTCATAATGCCCTGATTAGGAATTTCTGAACTACCGCTGGCATCAACAATGGTGATTTGGTAAATGAACTTTCCATAAAGAAGAGCTGTATCCTCTTTGGGAATAGTCAAAATGATTACGCTTGCGACACCATCCTCATCAGCTAACAACTCGGGTGTATATGATAAGAGTGGTTCACCAGTTTTGTTGGAATAATTACAAATGGCGAAGTTAACATCAGCACCGCTTGCGTCAAATGGTTCGCCTCTTTGATTCTTCAAATGAAAGTTAAACTTCTGGGTTTCGCCTCCAACAAACGAAATCTCAGGAAGTGTATAAACTGTTGTTTGCATAACATCAACCTCCTATGCTAATTGGGAATTCACACATAATCTCAACATTTCCTACGCCGTTCATAATCAAATGATTGTTGCCACGACATAATCTCAGGAAGTTGAAATTAAAATACTGATATGGGTTTTCAACCGTATTGCAAGTAATGATTTCGTTTTCTGTATCAATAAAAATGTTTGTTGCAGAAGTAGGCAATCCCGTAAACTGCATAATACGATTGTTATCCGTTTCGTTTATAATGTTGAATGTCCCGCCTTTGCTAAGGAACAGATTAAGCTTGGGCTTGTAATATCCGCGATACGAACTTTTATTATGTATATCAATTTCTGTTGTACCGTTTACAACACCCGTGAAAACTTCGGGATACTGGTATGCAAATGGAGAGTCACAGATAACCTTGCAGGTAAATCCCCAAGGGAGATTTCCGACATCAGTATGTTTGAGGTCGGTAATAAAACATTTGTATCTGAACATTTCCATATCTGGCTGAGTTATCTCAAGCCACTGGTATTTATCGTGAGCCGTTAGCCAGTTCGCAATAATATCCATATCCCATCTATCAAGAAACACACCCTTGTTAATGGCATTGATATCCGCTCCAAATGTCATAGTGAACTCAAGCGGTTTATTTGTAATAACGCCGTAATGCAACGGGGTATATCGTCTTGCGATTCTGTCCTCAACAATCTCCGAGTTAACAGACAAGGTGTTGCTTGTATCGGACTTTGTTCCGAAGTCATACATCATCAATCCATACTCTGTACACGAAATGCCGTTAAAGCTAAATTCGCATCCATAAAAAGCCATTGTATCACCTCGCTATTTATTTCTTTTCTTTTGCCTCCGCTTTATCAGAGTTCTCGTTTGCAGAAACAATCTCCTGACAAACTTCCTCGATAATTGCAATACAACCACCAAGGTTCATAAGGTTTGCTTTTCCTTTAACCTCGATGTTGTTAAGTGCATTAACAACAGATGCAAGTTTATTTAAGATTTGAGTGTTCATAAAACTATCCTTTCATACATAAATTTATTCTGGAACATTGTTCAGCACACTGACAATGTTATTCAAAAGATAAGCTGTTACAGTACTACCTTTAGACACGGTAGAAAGCGGGTTATTACTGTACATTGCGTTGATTGCATTTACTGCCTGATTAAACATTGCGGCAGTGAAAGTATTACCTTTAACCGCTGTGGTAAAAGAATAATCACTCAAGGTTTTCCACTCTCTGAATTCATTTATTTTGCTTGTAAACGAGTTCCACTCTGTGGCCTTGAGGTTAAAAGCACTACCTGAGCTTTTACTGTATGTCCAGCTAAAAGATGCTGGTTTGCTTGAAACAGTAATTGACTTCGTTAATGTATATCTGCTTCCGTAATCATCCACACAATACAGATAACTACCACTGTACACAAACACAGACTGTGCTCTGATATAATACTTCCCGTCACTAACTTTAGCAAACGAGACCGAACCAGACGCCGCCGAAAGTGTTTTGGTTTGTAGTGCCGTAGTGTTGGTGCTGTCATATAGGTTAATATATACATAGGTTACATTTGAAGTATCCGCCAGATTATAGCTAACCGTGATAACACCATTTTTTGATGTTGCCGTAAACTCTGGCTGAGCCGGAGCGGTCGTACAAGTATAGCCAAACTCATAGCTTCCATAGTTACTTGAGCTATAATAAGCTCTGACTTCTACGGTGTACGCAACACCATACTGAAGTCCTGTAAATTCAGCATACTTTGAATAAACGGTTTTTGTCTGTGTAACACTATCGTAATTCCTTGTAAGCCTGACCTTAAAATATTCAGCATCATAAGCTCCGCTCCACGAGAATTCAAAACCACCATCTATTCGTGTGGTAGATAGGCTTGTTGGCGTTAAGTCAATATCTTCAATGTCTACTGTTTTGTACTTATATATGGTCTGCCCATAGTTTTCAACTTCAAGCTCGACCTCATATTCTTGGAAATAGTCGAACGAAATAGTAACTGTTTTGGAGTTGGATGATAGTGTGCCTTCAGCTTTACACCAACCGCTAACCCATATATAATAATAACCGCCGCTCAAATTTGAACCGCTAAAAGAAACAGTTGCCTTTTTGGTACCTGTAGCCGTTTGTGTAACAGAGAACGATGAAACAGATACTGTCTTTTTTGTTGTGAATGTGGTTTGAATCGTTGCAAGTAATGTGCTGCCGTTATAAACATAACACCGACAATAATATTTCGTATTAGCGGACAATCCCGAAACAGACGCAGAACCACCAGAAGAAGGAGCGCCGTATATAGTACTACCGCTTACTTTTTTAGAGTAGCTTGACTCCGTAGGGTAGCTACCCGTTTTGAAGTAATATTTAACAGTTCTACTACCGCCACCCCAAGCAGTATCCAAAGAGGTCAGCTTGACGGTACAGGTTTTATTTGTTAAATTAGATACGCTTATACTTGCCAATCAATTCACCTCCAATCATATGAAAACTCGCCAGAGAGAATCTGGCGAGTTGTATTTATTATCCGAATTTTGCAGTTACATCTAAGCCTGTAACGGTAGCATTAGCAAAGCTGATATTACCGCTAAAATCAGTAACGCTGAAATTCCATTGTGCATAAGCAGAACAAGGAGAATCAAATGTAACATATGGTGCGGTACCTGCGTAATATCCAAGTTCAAAGCAGTGTAATAAACTTGAGCCGTAGTACGCATAAAGATTGAAGCTGCCGCTTGAACTGGTGGTTGCGGGAATTACACTAAACTCCTCTGAATATATCTCTGGCGAATAGATTTTTGTGCCATCGATGAAAGTACCACCTGAATAAGTACCGTTCGCAATATTTTGAGCAAGTGTTCGTGCAGAGTTCGCTCTTGAATAAGCAGAGTTTGCGTAGTCATAAGCATCATCTGCGTACCAATAAGCATCGTCGGCATCACTAATTGCCTGTTGTGCTGCTGAATAAGCACTGCTTCCAGATTCATCAATGTTTGCCCATTCGATTTTACTTCCAGTACCAAGTGTAACACTACCATTGATAGTGACCGCTCCGTTTTCATCAACCGCAAATGTCACAGCGTTCGTTGATTTATTTTTAATCTCAATACCATATAAAGATAGGTATTCAGAATCAAACTTACTGCCACTCATCATAGAGTTACCGCTTGAGTCTTTGAAATCAGAAGCCTGTACAACACCCTTGAACACACCCGCTTTTGCGGTGAGCTCACCCTTGGTATTTACAACAAAGTTGCCGTTGCCTATGTTGATAGAACCGCCATTGATAGTGAACGCACTTAATACCTTGGTAGCCATTGCATCGGCAATAACACCGTCGTGACCAATAGCGGTAGTCCAAGTCCAAGCGTTATCATCATCTTCGTCTGCGTTTATATATCCGCGTGTACCGGTACCGAATAAAATACCTTTTTCATTCATCCAGATAGCAGAGGTAGATGCTTCTTTGGTTGCGGCGTTAAGTAACCAGATACCGTCGTCATCAAACATTACATTTCCTGCACCATTCTGCATAGTAGATAAAGCTGTGCTGATTGCACCCTTTAATTTAGAAGCAGTAAGGTAGCCCTCTTCTGTGATATACTCACCAAGAGTTTTGCCAATGTTGTCGATATCTGTTTTAACTTTTTCGATATCGCCGTCTTCAACGAGAATCCACGATGTACCGTCATAACGATAAAGCTTCTTAGGTTCGTAGTCGCTTGTGAATGTAGCCGTGATTAAAGCATAGAACGGGTCTGCTTTATCTACAGAATCAACAATACCAAAAGGAGTAGGTACGGTAGTAGTTGCGTTCCAGTATTCTCCATCACATAAAAATTCAGAATACATATTGTTTAATACTAACTCTAAAGTACCCGGACTGGTTTTGTTGAGTAAAGACGGTTGTCTACAGATAAGACCACCAGAGGCCTTGATGAGTTCGTTGTAATCTGAAACAGATGGTATACCAAGAGATGTGTCTATAGTAATGGTTACGCCTGCGAGATTGTCACCAACCTCAATATGTCTTGTTTCAGTTTTGGCTTCTGCGGTGTTATACCATAAATCACCGATAGTAGGTTGGTATGGTTCAAACCTCTGATAATATGTTACAATCTTTTGGTCTGCGGTAGATTGTGCAGTGTTTGCCTTTTCAATAGCCTCAATAGCATCGGCATCAACAATTTCTTGCCAAGAGCTTCCGTTGTATCTGTAGAGCTTTCCTGCTTTATAAGACTCGTAACACTCACAAACTATCGAGCTATAGAATGGATTTGATGTGGAAATCGAAACTACCGTAGGATAGTCCATTCCTATTCCGGCATAAAAACCAAGAGCGATACCACTCCAGTTACTACCGTCATATATAGTTTCGCTTTGACTCATCAGTCGTCCGTCCGCAGTAGACACCAGCGTTGCGTTATTGTTTGAATCTGTGCTTAACATCAAAACATTTTCAGCCACATCACATTCGGGATGTTGGGATTCGTCAAACGAAATCGAACGAACCATATCGCCAGCAACAATGTTTCGTCTTACCCAGCCAGAGCAATCGCCAGTTACATACCAGAGGTCGCCCTCACGGGTTTT
>JAFUMW010000062.1 GCA_017482465.1 Clostridia bacterium | reverse complement strand
TGTTCTCTTGCATCCGAGTATTTTATAAGATGAGTATTATTTTCATTAGGCGCTGCGAGTGTGTATGTTGCGATGATCTGATCTGTGAACGCGTTGAACATCGTGAAGCGAGTATTACCGTTTACGTCAACCTCAACGAGATTTGCCTCACGGCCGTAATTTTCACCTGTAAGAGCATTTACCGGAACGCCTATACTGCTCTTGATAAGCATATCGTCATTGAGATACTTGGAAGCCGCTGTTTCTACCGCAGTAAAGCTTCCCTGCCAGATCGCTCTGGGGTTATCGAGTGCCTGATGTGTATGTCCGCTGAAGAATACCACCTGCGGATAATTTGCGAAGAACTCGGTCACCTCATCAGCCTTTGCACTCGTGCCGTAAATAGTCGCAGGAGTGTGGATATGATACTGAACGAACACAGGCTTATCAGGCTCTTCGGCTGTGATCTTATCAAGGATCGGCTTGCAGTAAGCTTCAATGTCCTGAAGATATCCCACGCTTAAGAAGTGATATCCGTTTGCAACCGCGTGGCGGTTACCGAGATCATACTGACAGTCTTCAACAACATCATACTTGAAGTATCTTTCCTTGTCAGCGTCTGTCGCGCTCATGATCTCATAGATGTACTGTTCAAAGCTTTCCTCTTCTGTTCTGTCGTGGTTACCCGTGCAATAAACGAGCGCGGTATCCTCGTCAAGGAAAGTATCGGTCTGGAACTTGAAAGCATCAAACTCCGCAACAGTGCTTGTGTCGTAGCATATGTTCTGTACAAGGTCACCGGCAAGGAACACAAGGTCGATCTTATTGTCTTGTGCCAGCTCGTACGCCTTCGCGACCGTCTTCTGATAATTGATTACGGGACGGTTGTTCGAACTCTTCGAGGTAATGTGAACGTCACTTATCGCAAGGAAGGTGAGCGCAAGGTTGTTTTCATCAAAATCAACATTACTGTAATCAATAATGTCAAGCTCGTTTGCCTTGAGTCCGGAATTTATAAACCTTGTTATCATCGCAGCTACCTCGGCGCGCGTTGCGTGATTCTTCGGCATGAACGAGCCGTCGGTGTATCCGCCTATGACACCCTTTGCCGCACAATAATCAACCGCGTCGGTAAACTCGGAAGCGATCTCACCATAGTCTGTGAAATCGACATATGCGTCATATGTAAGATCGTAGTCCGCGTGCTTTGCGTAATTGTAGATAAATCCTGCAAGCTCCTCACGTGTCACAGGCTCATCGGGACGAACCGTTTCGACGGTTGTATCAGAAATTCCGTTTCTGTATGCCCATTCAATACTGTCCTCATACCATGCGTCGGCAGAAACATCTGTGTAATCATTCTCATATGTGCCCGAAACGCTTCCATCCGCAAGGCGCATCAGGACGGTAAGAGCCATTGCACGTGTCATTTTTCCGTTGGGCGCAAACTCAATATCGCTGATACCGTTGAACAGCTCATGCGAGGACACGAATCGGATATAATGACTGCCCCAGTGTCCGAGTGTATCTTCAAAGCTTGTATATCCGTTTGCAAGATATCCCACCTTTGCTGGAAGAGTCGTGTTTACGGCGGGAAGACCCGTGACTATACCCGAATCAGAAGCCGGAACTCCATCGAGTGTAGCAACAGCCGAGCTGTCGCCTGTATCGTTGCCGACAAGAACACGTACGCTTGAATCAAGAGCAAGCTCATCCGTTCCGTCGGTCATGTTTATGTTTATCTCTTCATCAACAAGTTCGATTTTTAATACAGCATCAGCACCGAAATCGCAAAGCTCAGCTATCATATCAGGTGTAAGAGTTACCTTGGAGCCGCCGCAGATCACGTTGATAGATGCGTTAGGAAGCTCCTTTACAAGCTTTGTTACAAATATTTCGGGAAGAGTAAGTTCAGCTCCCTTTACAGTGAAAACATTTATATCTATATAGTCCGCGTCTTTTTCAACCGCTGTCTCAATAAGCGCGTCGGTATCGTAATCCGAAAGATCAACAACAGGAAGATCATCGGGATCAAACGCCTCGGCGTCTACCTGAGAGCCAAGAAAAGCAAGATATTTGATGTACAGGTTTGACTCTGTCTCCATGGTCTTTGAGCCGCTTCCCAAGATCTTGAAGCCGAGCAGATACTTCGTATAATCCGCCGAGAGGCCATCGGTATTGTGCTGGAGATAATTAAGGTCAAGGATATGCTCGGTCAAAGTGCCGTCAGCAGTTGTCTTGGGGTTTGATCCTCCGCCGGAAAGCCATGTTTCCACCGACGAAACGGTCGGCGTAGCATAAGGATTGATACCCATGCTCATCGTCTTAGCGTAATCAGCAAAATATGCGAATTTCATAAAATTATAGTCGGAAACAAGGTTAAACGGCAGCCCTGTTGCGTCAAGTGTCATTTTAACAGCATTGTTTGTGTATGTTCCCGCCGGAACTCTGCATCTCACATATTTTTCGCCGTCTATCTCAACCAATGACACATCTATGTCGCTTGTGAAGCTTACAAGCGTACTGTTATATATCTCCTCTGCATCCATATAGGTGTAAAAGTCGGTGAATATAGTAGTCGAAAGGGTGTCATTTACCGCAGTATATTCGCTTTCAAGCACGGTCTTTCCCTCGGTTGAGGGTTCGGGAGGCGTAAATGCATTGGCATCTGCCTCACTCTTGAAAAATGCAAGATATTTAATATTAAAGTTGGATGTCTCGGTAGTGGTTTTTGAGCCGCTTCCGAGTATCTTCAAAACAATATTGAACGTGGTATAGTCGGAAGTCATACCGTCCGGTATCTTCGCATCCATATATGTTAGATCGGTGATATATTCTACCTCAGTATCCGCGACAGTCTTGGGTCCGCTTCCGTTTGAACCGAACCACGACTCGACCGCCGAAACGCTCGGAGATGCGTATTTATTAAGCGTCAAGCTCATGGTCTTCGTGTAATCTGCAGTGTACACGAACTTCATGTACTTGTAGTCGGATACAAGATTGAAGTCAAAATTGTGTCCGGCAATAATCATTCTTGCGGAGTTGTTGGTGTAAGTACCCGCAGGAACGCTTAAATTAAGCAGGTTTTCCCCGTTCTCCTTTATCAGCGCAACGTCTATGTCGCTTGTATAAGAGATATTGCCGTTATCCGCAATATCCTGTGCACTGAAGTATTTGTAATCGGTAACAGCAGATTCTGTTACGGTATCATCTGCGCTTACAAATGTAAACGGGATCACAGAAGCGATCATAACGACCGTAAGTACAACGCAAATGATGCGGGAAAGTATGTTTTTCATGATCTTACCATTCCTTTCATATCGTATCGGATGCCGAATATACACCAAGATCCGATCTTATATTTATAATACACCCAAAAAACAATGTAAATCAACCCTATTATCAATACGAAAAGCTTGATTTTCGATGTTATTTGTGATATCATATAGCAAAGGAGGGTATCGTGTATGGAATTAAACAATCTTACCTCGGAGCTTTTAGATGTAATTTTGCTGAACGAACACATTACAAACCACCCTCAAGCGACAGATGATATGGCTGAGCACGAGTATATCGCCGACCTAACTCTTATCAATGCAAAAGTTCCCGGCGGTCTCACTCCGGACTACACACATTTTAACATCGTGCTGAAGCTGTTCGGTCCGCTTGAAAAGACGATAGTCAAGCCTTCAAGTCTCTGCATAAAATACATAGCCTTCTTCAAAACAAAAAAAGAGGCGCAAAACTTCGATCCGAGCAAAAAAAGAAGCAGACAGACATACTTTAACGCACAGAGAATGTACAGCGATCCGCGGATAAACTTTACAAACGATATAAACTCTGCCGTGGAAAAGTATGATAACGAAGAATATTTAAGGCTCTCGATATCTCCGGGAACTTATGCGAACAATGATCTGAGAATGCTGATACGCGGACACAAGCTTGACTTTAACCTTGTGTCCGAATATAAGTATTTCAAGATAGTTTATTTTGCCGATTATAACTCATTGATGTCGGTTACTCTGAACAAATACGCCTCACCGAGCGTAGATGAAGTCGAGACCTGGTTTCCGATGAAAAGCACTGCCGCGATCAAGCAAAGCTTCACCTCGCTTTCGTTCAGGATCGAATGTGAAAGCGCAGTTATCAAGCATAAAAGCAAGAGTATACCGGTAAAAAACGGAGATATCTGTCTTATCCCGCAAAATACCGAATACCAACATTCGGCACAAAAGGACGAGCGCATCGTATTTCATTTCAATGTGCTTAACGGAATTGACAGCGAGATACGCGTGTTCACTCCGCAAACCCCTGCAAAATATAAAAAGCTATTTACCAAAGCATACGAGCTCTGGCAGGCAAAAGCGGCAGGCTACCGATACAGAGCCACCGCTATACTGTACGAGGTGCTTTCAGAGCTGCAGGCTGACGGTGCGCTTATAGGCTCAAACATCGACAGCGATATTTCCCGCGCACTAGACATGATCGAAAAGAACTTCAAGCTTCCCGGCTTCAAGATCGAGGATCTGGCTAAGGAATTATACCTTAGCGAGGTCTACTTAAGGCAAAAATTCAAAAAACAGCTTGGAATAAGCCCTAAAAAGTACCTGATAAAAAGACGTATACAGGAAGCCGAGCTCATGCTCAACTCAAAATATTACTCTCAGCTTGAAATATCGCAGAAATGCGGATTCTCGGATGTTAAATACTTCCGTTATGCCTTCAAAGAGGAAACTGGCAAGACCATAAGCGAATACAAGCACATGATATAGCAAAATGATCCGAAGCGAAAACGGTCTAACGCATTTCTTTGAGACCACGCGTACGATCACCCCCTCTTTCTCATCGAAAAAAGACTGTGGTAATGTTCATTTTCTCTTTTATCGTGAATTCATCTTATCTTTCGCTAAAGTAAAAAAGCGGTCGCAATTTTGCAACCGCTTTTCTGTTTTACGCGTTTTCTTTTTCCATAAGCTTGCGTCCCATAAGTACGCCCATAGCAGACGCCATCATGAGTCCGCGCGTCCATCCGGACGAGTCACCGAGACAGTGAAGTCCGTCAACACTCGTGTTGAGGTCTTCATCAGTCTTTACCCTGTTGCTGTAGAACTTGAGCTCGGGTGAGTAAAGAAGCGTTTCCTCGGACGCAAAGCCGGGGACAACGTGGTCTACCGCTTGAATAAAGTTGATTATATTCATCATTGCACGGTAAGGCATCGCCGCTGTGATATCTCCCGCGACCGCATCGGGTATCGTAGGTTTGAGATTGGAAAAGTTGAGCTCCTTCTGCCATGTACGCTTACCGTCAAGTATGTCGCCGTAGCGCTGTACGAGGATATGTCCCGTACCAAGCATATTAGTAAGCTCTCCCACCTTGCGCGCGTACTCGATTGGCTGGTCGAACGGCTCGCGGAAGTTATGAGATACGAGTATGGCAAGATTGGTATTCTGGCTCTTTATCTCCTTATATGAGTGTCCGTTTACAACGGCAAGTCCGTTGTCGTAGTTCTCCTGTGCGACAAAGCCGCCAGGATTCTGACAGAAGGTACGCACCTTGTTCTTGAACGGCTTTGGCCAGCCGATAAGCTTAGACTCGTACAGCACCTCGTTTACCTTTTCCATGACCTCGTTGCGTACCTCTACGCGAACACCGATGTCAACAGTACCCGGCTGATGCTCGACTCCGTGCTCACTGCAAAGATGTTCGAGCCATTCGGCGCCTCGTCTGCCTGTTGCGACAATAGTGGTTTCGGCTTCGATGTCATATGTACCATTCTTTTCGGTAACACTTACGCCGTAACATTTGCCGTCCTTTATGTTAAGAGTATTGCACTCACAGCCGAAGATTATATCAACTCCGTTTTCGAGCAGATACTGTTCAAGCTTGTAGTATATCTCCTGAGCCTTTTCTGTACCAAGGTGGCGTATCGGACAGTCAACAAGCTTAAGTCCCGCCTGAATAGCACGTTTACGGATCTCTTTAACCGCTTCGGGATCGCTTATTCCCTCTATCTTGGTGTCCGCACCGAATTCAAGATATATCTTGTCCGTGTAGTTGATAAGCTCCTGTGCGAGCTCCTCGCCGATAAGGTTCGGCAGATCGCCGCCGACCTCGGTAGAAAGAGAAAGCTTACCGTCCGAGAACGCGCCAGCTCCCGAGAAGCCTGTGGTGATGTGGCAATAGGGCTTGCAGTCAACGCATCTCTGCGTTTCCTTTTTGGGGCATCTGCGCTTTTCGATAGGCGCGCCCTTTTCCACGATAACTATTTTCTTTTTCGTACCCTTGCGTATCATTTCGATCGCCGTAAATATTCCGGCAGGACCTGCTCCGACAATTACAACGTCGGTTTTCATTATAATCACCCTTTTTATATTTTTACACAAGAAAACCCCGCCGCAAGCTCTTGCGGCAGGTTCCCTTATTTATTATAGTATTTTACGCCCGATTTGTCAAGTTAATATTTTGTGTATATTTTCCTGAAAGTTTTTGTGAGGGGGAGAGCACGAGAGGGGACACTTTTATAAAAAAGTGTCCCCTCTCGCAAAAAACAATATATCTTCACTTATGCGTGCTCGGTGCTTTTGCGTTGGTGTAGTAATAGGTATTATCGCCATAAGCGCCGTTTTCGTAAAGCTCGGCCAC
>JAFUMW010000061.1 GCA_017482465.1 Clostridia bacterium | reverse complement strand
TGAAAATGAAATACATACAGATTCAAAACAATACCGTACTATAATAACGGGAATACTTTGCTCCATGGGTGAGCCGAACAGCCTCAAAGAGATGTCTGTCATCACCGGAAGTAACAGTGCTATTCCGAATGTCGCGGCAAATGAAAGGATCAGACCGGTGTCGAATACCGCGTAAGGATCGAAAAGAACAATAAAGGTCGTTATCGCAAAAAGTGTTGTGAGTATATCCGATCTGTCGCGTAACAGATATCCGGCTTGATAGTAGATAAGCATTAGTCCGGCACGCAGGATAGACGCGGATGCACCGGTGAACAGGACTATAAATGCGGACAAAAGAGCAACTGTGACGAATCTCACCTTCGGGTTGGGCATGAAGTACTTTAAGACCGACATTATAAATCCGGTTATCAGCGCGAGGTGCATGCCGCTCAAAGCAAGTAAGTGCGATATTCCTACCCGTGTGAAATCGCGGCTGAGTATATCCGGAAGCTCGTGACGGTCACCGAGAAGCAGAGCCTTAGCAAGAGCTGAGGTGTCCGGTGAGAATGTGCGGTCGAATATGTATCCGATCTCGTTTGAAAGCTTGTTTAGATGTGTCAGCAGCGAGCGGTTCTCACCGACGATCTCAAAGTTATCTCCGGGCGACAGTCTTACATTATAAAGGATGTTCTGCCGTCTGAGCATTATTTTCGAATAGTAGTAGCTGTCAATGTTACTGTCAAACATTGCGTTACAAATAAAAATATCACCGAGCTTGATCTGCGGTGAAAACTCGGTGAATACAAGTATACTGAAATCGGCATTTTCATCATTGACACTGTTCACCCTTGCGATAAATGAGGAGTATTCGCTTTGCTCGGTGTTGAGCTTGGTCACTGTGGCTTTAAGACTCACGTTTTGACCGTCAAGCTTGTACGCGTCCGCGTTTTTGAGGTTGAACATGAAGAGCGGAAGTATAAGTGCTGTTGCCGAAGCCAATATGCATGCAAGCAGAACTTTACGGGTCTTGTTAAAAGGGAGCTTTTTGTACTTGTGCCATATAAATAAAAAAGCGGCGCTTACTGCCAGAAAAATCAGACAGGCGCACACTAAGATCGGGCGTAAAGCATCAGAGGCATATGCTGATAACACAAGAAAAGCAAGAAACGAAGCACATATGCATAAAAGAGTTCTGTTACGAAAGAAGTTCATTGTGCAGCCCTGACTTTCAAAAAGAATATGGGCGGATATCCGCCCATATGCATTATATAGTATATTGTATCCTTTGTCAAGTTCTTCTGTTAATCTTTTCTGAACGGATGTCTTTCGTACCACGCTTCACATGAATAATCATCCCATTGCACTATAATTGGATCTGACGAAAAAACGACCGAGAAAAACGGTATCACATTATGAGCTTCAAGCGTGTATATCTGTTTTCCGTTATCATGTTCCATATCAAGGAAATATATTCCGAGTGATCCGCTAAGCTCATTCATTAACAGATCGCTTGCTTCTGCACCTGTTATGACACAACGCGGTTCTTCATGCTTTTGACCGTTTGCATCGGTTATTATTCCGCCGCCGTATTCAAATGATATAACATTGACATTATTAAAGCTTACCTTTGCTTCTTTGATCTCCATATCATACTCAAAGGGATTGTGTACGCTATCCTTGCTGATGTTGAGGCGGAAAACGCTTCCCATAACAATAGAACCGTTTTCCCATTTTATATTTTCGGCAAAGGCATCATGAAAATTGAAATTGCACCATTCACTTTGAGATAAATGTTTCATGCTTTTCTCCTTTGATTCACGACACGTACGCTTTCGATACCGTAATAATCGAAAGCACGTATAGTATCACTGTCGATACGCTCACCGCAGACGATTATCGGCACAGCGGGGGGGCACGCGAGATTTACGCTTGCAAGCACACGCCCAAGGCTATCCTTTGCCGGTATCACCTCGTTTGCAGACATCGTTGCCTCGCGCACCGACATCTCTTTTTGGGGTACTGACTGCCTTGGCATGCTGTCACCGATCGCATTTTTTCTCGGAACAGATGACAGCACCGAATAAAGCCTGTCAACACCGTCTCTGCCTGTTTCGGGCGTAAGCATCAGAACGACAAAATCGGGGTCGAAAAACTCGCATACTATATTGCTTTCATGAAGGATCTTTGAAAGCTCTGTTCCCGTATATCCGTATGCTTTAGCGCATAGCGTCAGCTTTGCAGGCTCGTTTCCGATAAAGGAGTATCCTATATCCGCAAGGGCATCCTTGATTCTTGCGACGTTGCTTATAAGCTTACCGAGCTTTGCTGTGTATCCGTTGCATATATACTTGTTTACAGCGTCAAGCGACTGCAAGATAAGGTATGACGGGCTTGTCGAGCCGAACATCGCCATCGCGGTCTTTGCCTGTGCGGCAAACATATCGGGAGCGCTGTGTGATACGTGCAGATATGCCGCTCCCGTGAGTGCCGGGAGCGTTTTGTGTGCCGAGTCACAGCAGAGATCAGCACCGAGATCGATCGGATGCTCTGACCTTTCAAGAAATTTCAGATACGCACCGTGAGCGTTGTCAACAAGCAACAAGACCCCGTGTGCTCTGCATAGCTTTGAGATCGCCTTTATATCAAGCGTGTTTCCGAGATAATCGGGACTTGTAATATACACCGCCGTCGGCTTTTCTTTGGTATTGGTCAGAAAAGCTTCAAGCGATGACGCGCTTATGTCACAGGAAAGATATGAGCTGTTGTTTTCGGGATACAGCCATTGTACGTCTATATCAAGTAGCGCGACAGCACTTAAAAAGGTCTTGTGCGCGTTTCTTCCGGCAACGACCGTCGCCCTTTTGCCGTTTTCGCGTGCGTACAGCTCAACGAGGTATAACATAGCACGTATGCAAAGCGACGAGCCCTCGGTCGAATAAAAGGTATTCGCACCGAATATACCGCTTGCGTTTTTCTCGCTTTCGCGTATTATACCGCTTGCCTCGTAAAGGCTGTCAGCGCCGACAAATTCTGTGATGTCATACGGCTCAAATCCGAGAAGAGCTGTTCCCTTATGTCCCGGCATGTGCATACGCAGTGCGTTTTTTTCTATATAATCGCGGACAAAATCACAAATAGGTGTGTTCATCGTTATTTACCGTTGAAGGCGCGGTCGATGGCTACCATTATAGCGCACTCCATTCGCTTTTTGAAAAGCTCACAGCCGTATTTGTAAACACCTGTGACGCTTCCGGTCGAATGATATGCGTTCGCCGCGCATCCGCCCGAGCAATACAGTCTTGCCCAACAGTCACGGCATTCTTCTCTTGCGTATACGTTACAGCAGGCAAATTCCTCTTGTGTTTCTGTGTTAGTAACGCCCGACCATATGTCACCGAGCTTGAATTTTTCCTCGCCAACGAACTGGTGACAGGGATAAAGATCGCCCCACGGGGTTACTGCCATATACTCTGTTCCCGAGCCGCAGCCCGAGATGCGCTTGTATATGCAAGGACCGCCCGTAAGATCGATCATGTAATGATAGAATGTGAACGGCTTACCCTCGCGGTCTCGTTCAAGCATAAGTTGTGCAAGCTTCTCGTACTGCTCAAGAACGATGGGAAGATCTTCCTTTGTCAGCTCTGACGGATCGCCCGGGGCACATACTACCGGCTCCATGCTCAGCTCGTCAAAGCCAAGATCGAGCATTTGTTTTATATCTTCTAAAAAATCGGGATTTGCATGTGTGAACGTACCGCGCATGTAATAATTTTTGCCGCCGCGAGCTTCTACAAGCTTTTGGAATTTCGGCACGATCCTGTCCCAGCTTCCGTTACCGGCGTAGTCAACGCGATAACGGTCGTGTATCTCCTTGCGTCCGTCAAGGCTGAGTACGACGTTGCTCATCTCACGGTTCGCAAAATCTATAACATCATCGTCGATAAGGAGTCCGTTTGTTGTAAGCGTAAATCGGAAATTCTTGCCCTTTTCCTTTTCGATACTGCGCGCATAATTTACTATCTGTTTTACGACCTCAAAATTCATGAGCGGCTCTCCGCCGAAGAAATCGACCTCGAGATTGCGGCGCGTGCCCGAGTTTTCGACCAAAAAATCAAGAGCTCTTTTACCGACCTCAAAGCTCATTACCGCGCGTTCGCCGTGATATTTTCCCTGGCTTGCGAAGCAGTATTCACAGTTAAGATTACATGTATGCGCTATATGCAGGCACAGTGCCTTGACCACACCCGATGTCTTTGCCTTGAGATGTCCCGCCATCGGTTCAAAGGTGTCGGGAGCAAAAAGCTTGCCGTTTTCTTTGAGCGAGAGGACCTGATCATAACATTCATTGATGTCGTTCTGAGTGATGTCCGAGCGTTCGGCGTACTTTTTACTCATGGCGTCAATGACGGTTTGTCGGTCGTTGTCCTCGAACATTTCAATTATGTCATAGGCGACCTCGTCAACAGCGTGGACAGAGCCTGAGCAGATGTCAAGTACGATATTGTATTTGCCGAGTTTATACTGATGTATCATTAGACGGTTATTCCTTCCGTTATTTTGGTGTACACGATAAAAATGCCGCCTGTAAGGCGGCATTTCGACATCTGTGATTACTTGCTTTCCTTGCTATCTTCAGTGTTTTCGCACTGCTGATTAGCGATACCGCAGCTGGTCTTGCAAGCCGACTGGCAGGAAGTCTGGCATTCGCCGCAACCGCCGTTCTTTGCGCTGTCACACAAATTACGAGTTTCAAGAGTCTTGATGTGTTCCATTGTGAACCTCCAAAAAGTTTATTATATCCATATTATAATACCTTCTCGCGAAAAAGTCAATACAAATAAAGCAATTCGATAATAACTTTTGAAAAATACCGACAAATTCCAT
>JAFUMW010000060.1 GCA_017482465.1 Clostridia bacterium | reverse complement strand
TATTTAACATATCATAATTTTAATTTTAACAATAACGCTTTTTTATTGTAAAATATTGACCTGAAACGACCGCGGTGGTAAAATAAAATCATCTAAATTATATAGGAGAATACTTACATGATCAATGAAGTTATACAAATCAGACCGGATAACCCTGCAGTGACACTTACAACTTTTGTTTCGACCGATAGACCCGAGGTACAACCGAGAAGATCGGTCCTTATACTTCCAGGCGGAGGATATTGCGGATGCGCGCATCATGAGGGTGAAAAGATCGCGCTTAATTATCTCGCTTCCGGAATCAACGCTTTTGTACTTAATTACTCAACAAAGGGAAATACGCCCAATTTAAAATATCCCATGCCTTTGATCGATGCTTCCAATGCAATGAAGTATATCAAGGATAACGCCGAGCGTTACAATATTGACCCTGCCAATGTTTTTGTACTTGGATTTTCCGCAGGCGGACATCTCGCAAGTATGCTCGGCACTATATGGCATCGTGAAGAAGTGTACGCGGCTGCAGAACCGATGGAATATGGTTACAATAAGCCTGCGGGCATGATTCTTTGCTATCCCGTTATCACTCCGGAATATCACCGCGGAACATTAAACACTCTTTGGGGAGGGAAATGTACCGAGGAAGAACTTAAATACGTATCCTCTGAGCTTAATGTTGATGAGCGTACCTGTCCCGCGTTTTTCTGGCATACAGCGGATGATGATTGTGTAAAGGTTGAATCATCTCTTGTCATGGCAAAGGCACTTTCAGCACAGAAGATCCCGTTCGAAATGCACATCTATCCTCACGGCAGACACGGACTCGGAGTGCCTGACGGTAACGGTACTACAGAGAATTATACCAACATAGCAACATGGATGAAGCACTCGATTGTGTGGTTAAAGAATCTGTGACATGCAGACCGCCGAAAATTCGGCGGTCTTTTTTTCGTTTATTGAATAAAAGCGTGTTTATATGTAAAGAATAGTAACGTAAAATGGGTCAGTAACCCAGTGAAACGTAATTTCGGACATAAGTCCGATACAGAAAGGGATGGACATATAAATGGAACAGTCAAAAAATAAGCGCGCGAATAACATGCTGAAATTTGTTATCGTACTTTGTGTCATTGCAGTCGCTGTGATATCGGTTTTTACCGCTTCATCAAAGCGTGAGGAAAAGCCTCTCACCGACACTGTCGCAGACACAGAGCAGGTCAGTGATACACAGAAAGCAAATGTAAGCGTCAAAGAAGACGAAAGCATTTCAGACAGTGCAAAGAAAAGCGAAAAGGACACAGAAGCCGCTGTTGTGAGCGATAAGCCTGTTACGGAAAGCGAAAAAAAGGAAGAGACACCCAAAAATGAAGTAAAGCCCACGGTGATTGAAGAAAAAGAGAGCTTTGATCTGCCTGTGGTCGGAGCTGTAACAAAGGAGTACTCGGTCGATGTACCGGTTTTCTCTGTGACAATGAACGATTACAGAGCGCATACGGGTATCGACATCTCCTGTGAAGAAGGAAGCGCCGTCGGCGCGGCGGCGTCGGGCGTTATAAAGGAAATAGTAAGTGATCCGATGATGGGCACGACCGTTACTATAGAGCATGCTGACGGTATTTGTTCGAGCTATATGAATCTTAACGAAACGCTTCCGAGCGATATTACAGTCGGTGCCGTGGTCGAAAAGGGTCAGCTTATAGGTGCGGTCGGCAGCAGTGCGATAATTGAAGTGGCAAGTGAACCGCATCTTCATTTTGAAATGACAGCAGCAGGTGCGTATGTTGATCCTATGACACTTCTTGACGCATCAAGTATAAGCGTAATGAGCGAAAATATCACGGAATAAGCCCAATAAGACGGATAGCATTTGCTAGGCCGTCTTTTCACTTTTTCGTACGCAATACATCGTGTATGCCCTTGTATAAATTTATGCAGTTTAGTTATTGACAATTCAATAAAAAACGCGTATAATATAAATATGCGCGTACTGCGTAAATTTATATTTGAGGAGAACTGTTACAATGGACTGTCCCGGGCGAAGTAGAATTACACAAAACAACATAAGCAAAACGGTCCACGCAGTGCTCTGATATATTACCGCGCGGCTCTTTGCTTGTGTTTATATGACACAGGAGACAAGCCGCAAAACAGTGTCTCCCGCCTTTGTGCGGGATTTTTTGTATCCTGTAATGTGTGATTCGTACTTTTTAACGATCCTGAGTAAGGAGGAAAAGTATGCAAAACACTGTACTTAACTATCTTGATGAAAAAAACTACAAGGCTATACTCGATACCTTTCTTGAATTGAACGATATAGATATAGCCGAGCTGTTCCAGACGCTTTACGATGACGAGCTTATCGAGCGCGATCGCTTTATACTGCTGTTCCGTTTGCTTCCAAAGGACGCGGCGGCGGACGTATTCTCATATATGGACAGCGATATGCAGATGCTTCTTGTCACGTCTTTTACCGATAAGGAGCTTCAAAATGTGATAAATGACCTGTATATCGACGATACGGTCGATATGATAGAGGAGATGCCTGCCAACCTTGTCGCACGTATAATCGCTTCTGCCGACAGCGTTACGCGCAAGGAGATAAACACGATACTGCGTTATCCCAAGGACAGCGCCGGCTCGCTGATGACGACCGAGTATGTTGCTTTGCGTCGGGATTATACCGTCGCACGTGCTATATCGCTCATACGCGAGACCGGTATGAATAAGGAAACGGTGTATACTCTATATGTTACCCAAAACCGTAAGATTATCGGTGTTCTTTCAGTACTTGACTTACTGACGGCAGACGATGATGAGCTTATCGAAAATATAATGGACACGAACGTTATCTCTGTTGATACTCATGAGGACAAGGAGATAGTGGCGGATACACTGTCAAAGTATGACTTTGCGGCGATACCCGTTGTAGATAAGGATATGCGAATGATAGGCATTGTTACATTTGACGATGCTATCGACGTTATAACCGAGGAAACGACCGAGGACTTTGAAAAAATGGCGGCTGTCGGACACAGTGATGAGTCATATTTCAAAACCTCCGTGTTTACACACGCAAAGAACCGTATACTGTGGCTCATGGTACTCATGCTCTCAGCAACGGTCACAGGAGCTATTATTTCGCGCTACGATGCCGCCTTTGCGGCAGTCCCTCTGCTTGTATCGTTTATACCGATGATCACCGGTACAGGCGGTAATTGCGGCTCACAGACATCAACGATGGTCATCCGCGGAATGTCACTCGGTGAGATAAAGCTTAAGGACTTCTTTAAGGTAATGTTCAAGGAGCTTCGTATCGCATTGCTTTGCGGATCTGCTCTTTCGGTTGTCAATGCCATCCGACTTATAATCACATATAATAACGATCCAAGCGTAGATGCGTATAAGCTTGCGCTTACTGTAAGCCTTGCGATTATGGCAACGGTCATTATGTCAAAGGCGATAGCGTGCATGCTGCCTATGCTTGCAAAACGAGTCAAGCTTGACCCGGCGATCATGGCATCTCCGCTAATAACGACGATAGTTGACATATGCTCGACTATGCTGTTCTTCTCACTTGCAACAAGAATATTTAATATAACCGTATAAGCAAAAGCCGCACATTATTTCAATGTGCGGCTTTTGCATAAACTGTCCATACGTTGAATATAAATGTAACAATAATCAATGTAAGGGTGGTAGCCATGAAAGAAGAAAAGAAATACATAAAAACAGAAATTACATCTATTCAAAATGAGGTTTCGGGCGACTATATCCTCCCCGATTCGTATCCTGACGTAAAGAGCATATTGACTTCAAGCGCGAGGATATATGATGTGAAAAAGTATTTCGGAGCCAATGACGGAGAAATAAACGGAAGCATAGCTTACAATATAATGTTTTCGGCAGTAAATGATATGGGAGAAGATATTATATGCTCTGTAGGATTTACCGATGACTTTAAGCTGAACTGTCGGTATAAATGCCCCGGTAATATCGGAGTAGGCACACATACAAAGCTGCGTGAGCTCAACTGCCGCACTGCAAATCCGCGTAAATTCTCGATCAAGGCAACGCTTGACACACTTTTGTATGAGGATGTAAGCACAAGCTCATATCCGGTATTGTCTGCTGATGCACCATCGGACGCAGATATGCAGTATAAGTGGGGAGAGATGACCGTGTGCCGATGCCGCTCGGCGATACTGTGCGAGCATAGCTTCAGCGATAACATCGAGCTTGATATGAAGCTTCCCGAGATCGCTGAAATACTCCACTGTGACACCGCTTTAAGCGTACGCGACGACAGAGCGGCAGATATCAAGGACGCGCCCGCAAAACTCGGCGGAATACTTACAGTAAACCTTGTGTACAAGGATAAGGACTCACTCATGCACGGTGTCAGCCGTGATATACCGTTCGGCATTACCATAAACGATGACGAAAACGCTATGATAGGAGATCTTGATACAGGTACAGGCATGATCCCGGCCGTTTATATCTCTGCAGTAAATGTCAATATCGGTAAAAACGGGTACGACGAAGCTAAGGTAATAGAATTTGATGCTGATTACGATATAGACCTTCTGAT
>JAFUMW010000059.1 GCA_017482465.1 Clostridia bacterium | reverse complement strand
CGGCTTTTCATTGTTTATTCTGGTGTTTATTATATTGTAAAGGCAGGACACCGTAAACTGCGTTGACAGCTCTGTACCGAGGTCATCTATTATCAAAAGATCACAGTCAAAATACCTGTCGGTCACGCTTTCTTTTGAAGAACTGTAGTCGCGCGAGAACTTTTCATGCTCGAAATCGTCAAAGAATTTCTGTGCAGTCTCATATACCACATCATATCCGCGGTCGATCACCGTTTTTGCGACCGATGTGGACATGTGCGTCTTTCCGAGACCGGTAGTGCCGAAAAAGAGCATGTTCTCTGTTGTTTTTGAGTTAAAGCTTTCGGCGTATTCTCGGCAAGCGTCGAGAACGAAGCGCATATTATCCCTCTCGTGCCCGGCTTTATAGTAACCGAGGTCGAAATTGTCAAAGCTCTGCCTTGAAATAAGCTTACCGATACCCGAGCTCTCATATGTTGCAAGAGCAAGCGCACGCTTCATGCATATACACATCCTGCCGTCATCGTCAAAGCCCTCGTCATCACACAGCTCACACTCGTATTTTACGTCAAAATAGTCCTCAGGATAGCCATAGGTTTTAAGGAACACTTTGCGGTAACCGACATTCGTGTCGTATTCCTTTTCGATCTCCCTTACCCTTTTTTCAACGTTCTCATCCTTTGAAAATGCGGTCTCGACGATGCGAAGCCCCGTGTCTCTTATGACCGCGTTTAACTCCTTTAGCTCGGGGTGCTTCTTCTCAAGCGCCTCTGTTCTCTGCTCGCTTGCGACCTGTGCCGCACGGCGCTTTTGCGAGAATTCTTCTTTTATTTTTTTTAGGTTTTCTCTGCTGTATCCCACGTTACGCCTCCGTTTCGGCAGTCTTCTTCTTTGCCGTTCTTCTTACAGATTTATTAAATGCGTCATCGGTATCAAAGCCGCCCTTGGACTGTACCCTGCTGGTCTCGTACGCACCGAGCATTTCGCTAAGACCCTCAAGCGTTCTTATTCCCTGCTTGTACCATCTGTCGATTATCGCACCCATATACGGGATAAACTGACCGTTTGTCACGCGCGGTATAGACTTTTCGTAGGCGATCTTTATCATATCGATGCTGTAGCCGTATTCGCACAGCCATGTCTCGACAAGCTTGCTGTCCTTGTCCGAAAGCTCGCGCTGTCCCGCCCCGACCATTCTCTTGATCCTCGGCAGAGCCTCGTGCATGCTTTCCTTTTTTCTTATGTATTCGGCAAGGCTCTCTACTGTGTCAATACCCTCATCGTGAAGAGCAAACGCCTTCTTTTCTACGTATCTGAGCGTTTTCTTGCCTGTGCCCGTACAGTAAGCGACGAGCATTGTTATAAACTCGCCCGTAAAGCCGAGCCTGTCGGAAAGTCCGACGATGACCGAGATATCCGCGGGAGTAAATATCTTTCCTACTATCTGCTGGCACTCGTCAAGCGTCTGCTTTAAGTCTTTTGCAGTCTCTATCTTTGACGCCATCTCCTCTTCGGTGTAGCTCGGAAGCTTGTCATCAAGAAGAGTTTTTTGCTTTTTTTTCGGCTCTTCGGTGACAGCTTCGTCTTTTTTAGCCTTTTGCGCCTTTTTTAACTTGAGCACTCTCGCTCCGCGCCAATACGCGACCGCGCTTTCAAACTCGGTCTCACCGATACCGACAGCTTCTGTCACCGTGCTTTTGCACTCGCCGGTGTCAAACGAACCGTCGTCTGTGAGCGCGCACAGCATCAAGAGCACCTTGAGATCGTCCTCTGATGCGCCGTCAAGCGCACGCGAAAGCTCTTTCTGCGGCAGGCAGAAGTTATCCTTTTTATTAATTTCAAGCTTCATTATAATTACCTGCCGAAAATACGGCTCAATCCTTTTCTTCGTTCTTGTTTGCTACCCTGTAGCAGAGTGTCATAAGCGAGTCGCCGAGATGTACGTTCTCGGTCTCTACTCCGTATTTTGTTACATCAAGCTCGGCGCTCGTAAAATTCCAAAGTCCTTTAACACCGTAGCTTGCAAGCTTTTCAGCCATCTCGGGAGCAACATCCCTCGGTATCGTTATTATCGCTATATCAATATCATTTTCTTTAATATAAGTCTCAAGCTCCGCCACATCATAAACAGGAAAGCCGTACTTGGACGTACCTATAAGCTCGCTTGAATTGTCAAACAGTGCACGCAGTCTTATTCCGCGGCGCTCGAAGATCGGACTTGATGCGAGCGCGGAGCCAAGGTTTCCCGCTCCGATTATTATCGCCGTCAGACTGCTCGTTACGCCTAAAAGCTCTCCTATCTTCGTGTACAGATACTTGACATTATAGCCGTATCCCTGCTGACCGAAGCCTCCGAAACAATTAAAGTCCTGACGTATCTGCGACGCTGTGACGTTCATCATCCTCGAAAGCTCTCCGGAAGATATTCTTCTTATATCATCAGCGAGAAGCTGGCGGAGATATCTGTAATATCTCGGCAGCCTTTTTATGACAGTCGGCGATACAACAGGCTGTTCGCTCCTGGACGCACTGTACGGCACACCTCTTTTTATTCTTTTCGCTGTTTTTTCATTGTTTTCCGCCATTTTACGACTCACCTTTCAAAAGCTTATATAGGTCACAGGCTCAAAAGCTTACGCTTCCCGTGGCAAATGCGTTGAGAGATTCATCGGCTCTCACGCCGTTTTGGTATTCATAGTAGCACTGCGCGCCTATCATCGCCGCGTTGTCTCCGCAAAGCGAAAGCGGCGGCATACAGAGTCTTATTCCCTTGTCACTACACATCTTTTCAAGAGACGCGCGCAGATGCGAGTTCGCCGCGACACCTCCGGCAAGCACAAGCGTTTTATATCCGTACTTGTCAAGAGCCATAGATAATTTTTGTGTTATCGAGCTTACCGCGCTTTTGGTAAACGACGCGGCAACATCCGCGCGGTTTACCTGCTCGCCCTTTTGCGAGGCTGTATTAAGATAGTTCACAACAGCAGTCTTAAGGCCGCTGAAGGACAGATCAAGGGTATCGTTTCCGATCGTTGCCATCGGAAGCTTTATCGCGTCGGGGTCGCCGTCACGCGCAAGCACATCCATTTCCGCGCCGCACGGATAGGAAAGACCGAGTACACGTCCGACCTTGTCAAAAGCTTCGCCTGCAGCGTCATCACGCGTGTGTCCGACCGTTTTATAGTCGGTATACGAGTCAACGCTTATGACCGAGGTGTGACCTCCCGAGGCAACAAGTGCCAGAAACGGCGGCTTAAGATCCGGATACTCAAAGTAGTTTGCCGCGACATGCCCTTTTATATGATTGACAGGTACGAGAGGCAGGTCGTTTGCAAAAGCAAGCGCCTTGGCAAAATTTACGCCTACAAGCAGAGCACCTATAAGTCCAGGGGTATTCGTCACGCCGACCGCGTCGATGTCCGAAAGCTTTATTCCCGCACTTTCAAGTGCCTCGCAGGTGATCTTCGAGATGACCTCCGAATGTGCACGAGAAGCGATCTCGGGCACTACTCCTCCGTAAAGCCTGTGCGTTTCTATTTGAGAAGCGACGATATTCGATCTTATCTTGCGCTCACTGTCGCTCATTTCAACGACCGCCGCGCTCGTTTCGTCGCAGGATGATTCAAATGCCAGAATTAACATCGTTGTTTTACGGTTATTTCGCCGTAAGCTCCTTTTTCATAAGCACCGCGTCCTCGCGTGGCGATGCATAATAATTTTTTCTTCTTCCGGTAACGCAAAAGCCCTCGGACTCATAAAGTCCGCGTGCCGCCGTATTCGACTCACGCACCTCTAAAAATACATTCGAGCAAAAGCGTTCCTTTGAACGTACATAAACATGCTCAAGCAATTTCTTGGCTATGCCCATACGTCTGCATCCGGGCTCAACCGCGATATCGGCAAGCTCTGTGTCTCCGCACGGGCACTCGGGAGTACCGTCAAAGACATATATGCAAGCAAATCCGCAAATCGTCCCATCAAGCTCAGCAACAGCCGCTTCGGTGACATTTGAGCGTTTAAATGAGTCGAACATGTTCGCGCTCCACGGATCGGCAAAGCATTTTTGTTCAAGTGCGTATATATCGCCGAAGTCGACGTCACACGCCTTTCTTATAACAAGCTCACTCATTGCCGTAACCGTCAAAGAACTCATCATGTACAGCCTGCGCGATCTCGGACAAGCATTCCTTATACCGCTCGAGATATCCGCCGAACGGGTCGGAAATGTCGTGTGAAAGGGCTCTTATCTTTGTTGCATGCTCGGGAAACGCCATTATCAGACGCATCGCATGAGCTTCGGTAAGTCCTATTACCGCGTCAGCATCACGGCATAATTCTTCGGTGACCTGCCTTGACACGAACTCATAGTCCTCGTCTATATACCCCGCCTCAAGCAAGGCTGTGCGGGCGTGTGCCGACATACGCGAGCCATTCGCGGCAACACCTGCCGAAAACGCCCGCGTATTCAAATCATATTTTTTTGCGTAAAAATTATACACGGCTTCAGCCATCGGGCTTCGGCATGTGTTGCCGGTACAGACAAAAAGTACGCTGTGCGACTTTTCATATGTCTCGGTCTTAACAAGCTTTTCCTTGGTTTCTATCGCGTTCATTAAATCTCCCAAAAGATCAATATCCGAATTCACCCGAAAGGCTGTCGTCGTTTTCGATCCAATCATTAACGTCAAGCTCTCGGTAATCGTTCTCATTATCGCGTACCACAACGCGGTCTATACCCGCGTTTATTACGAGCTTCTTGCACATCATACAGCACGAGGTTCCGGGTACAAGTTCGCCTGTTTTCGAGTCAACGCACGAAAGGTACAGTGTCGAGCCGAGCATCTGATCGCGGGGTGCGGCGATTATCGCGTTTGCCTCGGCGTGAACAGAGCGGCAAAGCTCATATCTTTCTCCTCTGGGAATGTTGAGCTCATCGCGCATACAGGTGCACAGGTCACTGCAGTTCTTACGTCCGCGGGGTGCGCCGTTATAGCCTGTCGATAGTATCGTGTCGTTTTTGACGATTATCGAGCCGAACGATTTACGAAGGCATGTGCTCCTTTCGGCAACAGTCTGAGCAATATCGAGGTAGTAGTTGTGCTTGCTTACTCTATCCTTTTTCATATGCTTCTCTCCGTTTATGTATTAAAGTGTTTTTGCAAACTTTTTTAAGAACTCGGCAAATTCGCGTCCTGTTTCGGGATGCTTTACTCCCATTTTGACGTTAGCCATCAGAAATCCGAGCTTTGCGCCCATATCAAAGCGCTCGCCCTCAAAATCTACCGCTACAAATCCGCTCTTTTGCGCGAGAACGCGCATCGCGTCGGTAAGCTGTATCTCGCCTCCCGCTCCGGGCGGCGTCATGTCGAGCACATCGAAGATCTCAGGTGTCAGAAGCACGCGTCCGAGTATCGAAAAGTTGGAAAATTTCTTTTCTATCGGCGGCTTTTCGATCATATCGGTGACACCGTACATATTTTTGTCGAGATGCTCGGTCTTGAGCGAGCAATATTTGACGATAAGCTCATCGGACACCTCCTTGACGCCGACAGCCGGCTTGCCGTATTTCTCATACGCCTCTAAAAGCTGTGTGCACACAGGTGTTTCGGAAAAGATTATATCGTCTCCGTAGAGAACGTAAAACGGATCATCGCCGACAAAGCTCCTTGCTCTTGCGACCGCGTGACCCAATCCGCGCGTTTCCTTCTGTCGAAGAAAGTACACGTTCGCCATATCAGCGATCCTTCTCATCTCGTCTGCTTTATCATTCTTGCCCGAATCACGCAATTTCTTTTCATATTCGACCGAGTAATCAAAATAATCCTCGATCGCATCCTTGTCACGGTTGGTTATTATAAGTATATCCTCGCAACCGGCGTTCACCGCTTCTTCCACGAGGTAAGATACCGCAGGACGGTCAACTATCGGGAGCATCTCCTTTGGCACAGCTCTTGCTATCGGAAGCATACGCGTACCGAGTCCCGCCGCGGGTATTATCGCCTTTGTGATCTTCTTAGCCATATTACTAAGCCTCACTTCATTTATTTGTTGACATATACTATTATTATATAATAATCCAACCAATAAATCAATACTTTTTCGGAAAAAGTATTATTTTGGTATATTACGCAAATTTTCAACATATCAAATGCATAGGTTCTCGCGCGGTTTTGTCAATATACTTTGTTACCTTGCCGAGGTGTCGCACTCCGCTTTTGCAAGGACTGTTTCTACGCCTGCCGCGTTTGTGTACGTTTTCTTCGCCTTTTAGGTAAAAAACAATCGCCCCATTGTCCTGTGATAACACTCCAAAACAATAGGGCTTTTGTTTACTATGTAAATCTATGACATTAGCTTTCTTTCAATAAGAACCAAATCATGCTTGATCAATTACAGAACCACTCCATTTGCCTTAATACACAAATCTTTTATGCTATTTGTTTTAAGTTGGAAGCCCGGAGATAGTACAAACTTACTTCCTGGTATCAAAAGATTGTCAGGAGCATCATCAAATAGCAATTCAATATACCCTCTGCTTTTTTTATCAAAATAGTCAAGCAAGGTAATTTTAGCAGTCCATGCTCCACTCTCTTCATATTCCCCGATTACTATTGGATACATGAACACGTAAGGAAATTCAAACTGTTTTTTCGAGAAATCACAGTCACAGAAAATAATTTCACACTCATGTTTCTTATACATCAATACACTCCTCTACAACTTAACATAACTGCGTTAATATAATGCGTTGATGCACTGCATGCCGGACCAATCCCATCCAAAAACGGATAATACATCATGCCATTTAATGAACTTCCAAGAATTTTTTTGTTTTATTATGGCCCGGTGTGATATGATCAATGTTATCAATCAAATGATGCTTTCACCTGATCAATACCGTCATGATATACTTTTCAAATTCAGTTTCGACATATGGTTTTATTTTATAAAGAATATAACTTATTATATACTCTCCGCTGTTTTTTGTCAATATATAGAATCCCACGACGGCATTTTTGAACTGCTGTCAGAGATGTTTAGAATTCTATTGCCTCAACAAATTCAAGCGTATATCTTCCACATGATGTATCGATGTTGGCTTGTATTATAGTCGATGGAAATAATACAACTCTTTCTTGCAAAAGAATGTCATTCTTAAAGTAAACATAATGGTAGATATATTCCCCATTCTTATCAACAAAAACTATCCTTCCGCAATTATCTGTAACCGAGTCAACTTTTCCTTCATCAATAGAAATGTCCAGATTGTATATTTCTGCAAGATGTTCGCCCGGTATATAAGGCTCATCAAAAACATACGCACGATCAAATTCAAAATCAAAAATCTCACTAACGGTAATACTTTCACCGGGTTTTAGTGACTTGATTTTCTTAGTATAATGTTCATCGCCATTATCCTTGAAAACAATCACAGCAAAAATAACAAACACAATAAACAAAATGATGCCAATAAACTCTTTAACTCTTAATCTATAAAAAAGTCCCACTTAAGCACCTTACTTTCGCCTCTTTTTATCGC
This sequence comes from Clostridia bacterium, assembly GCA_017482465.1. GTDB lineage: Bacteria > Bacillota > Clostridia > Oscillospirales > CAG-272 > UBA4717. The sequence goes on along the minus strand of JAFUMW010000059.1, from coordinate 1,581 downwards.
TGCTAAAATTTCACGCGAAAAAATATCATATCCTTGTCCAGCGAACTTTATAGCAATTTGACTTAACCACCTTGAAATGCGCTCGCCGTTATATTATCGCACAATTTTTGAGAGTCTTCTTATTTGGTAACAATTATTAGGTGAATTGTTGGTTGGGATAATTATTATTTTGCCAAGTTGAGTAAGTATATGAGACACATAATCGATATTAGCTCGATAATACTCATACTTTTTTGAACTTAGCCAAGGAAAACAAAATATATCTTTTCCATTAACATATTCAATCGCGATCAAACTCCTGATAAATTCATTGCCTACCTGATCAATCGTCCTATCCAATCGATCCTCGCTCAACGCAAATAAATCTTTTATGTCATCAAACGAATGTATAGATTCACTTATCAATTTTCCTTGTTTGATATGCTCTCGAACAGTACCTTTCTGTTTGTTATTGATCTTCCGATCAATATAGCAAGAAAATTTGTTCAAGTCCATCAATGTTAATTCTGTTTCATTGTAAACTACTTTTTCATTTCCGGACAATATAAAATCATCACAACACTGTTTATAGTTGGATAATGTATAGCTGATTGCCCAAGGATAATCATCAATATCACCATGCAAGATGTTCACACCAGTGTTGAAATTATATTGAATATCGTTACATAATGATAAATACTCACCAAACATTGATTTACAATGCACAAATCCATCAAACTCGGATATTTTCAATATATTGTTCATTTTCCCCCAACACCCTTATATTCCGATAACAGGGCTTTTGTTACACAAAAAGTTTAAATCACACTTTAAGATCACTTCAAGTAAATATTTCTCAAATAATCAGCATAAAGATTATTCATTTTGATATCATACTGTTCGTTTTCTTTGCAAATTTCATTTTGTGGTCTTGCGTAAACTTTTTGTCTGCAACCACCGTTTTTAGTACATCTCTTTTTCAGTCAAAAATCTCAATAAAATCTCCGGAAATCATTATTATTCTGCCAAGCAAAGCACACCCTATCGTATACATTAAAGTTGATCGTTTAATCAATGTTTTTTGGCTTGGCAAAAAACGATTTTCGTCAAAAACAAAGATTTCCATTATTTTTTTGCCAATACTTTTATTTCCAGATTACACACAATTTATGGAGTCTCACGTGTCAACGCATAATCATCCAAAACTTTCCTTGCACATTGTTCAGCTTGTCTTTCCAAAAAAGCCGTTGAACGATCAATGTGATTTAACCATTGATAATAATGAGTTAATTCATGAGCTATCGTATAAAGAATGCTTGCCAATGCATCATATTGCCCAATTTCACATTTTAATTCGAGATAGTCTCCGGTAGCGATTCTAACGTATGGTTCGTCCAAATAACTGTATGGTTCAAAAAAAGTACCAACAACAAATTCACCATCAAACGCCTTGATCTTAGCAGAACCTTTAATATATATTGGCACTCTTATAGGAAATTCGTACTCTTTTCTCAACCAAACTGCAAAATTCTTACCTGCTTTACGCACTTCGGGATTAACAGAATTTTCTATTTTTAATCGCAATCCGGTTCTGCAGTGATT
>JAFUMW010000058.1 GCA_017482465.1 Clostridia bacterium | reverse complement strand
GTATGAGATAAAGGTCAAATATATTCCGATTGAGTTCCATATCGGTATAATCATTGCATTAATCGGGCTTATTCTGTTATTTATGTATAAGCTTCTCGAGATCCGCTCGTCGATGCGACGCGATATGAAAACAGAGGATAGCGACAAGGACACTGAAGAAATTGATAGTGAAGACACCGATGTCGGATCGAATGAAACAACTTAAAAAATCAGGACGGTCATAGACCGTCCTGTGTCTTTATATGAATATACGTGATACGGCGCAAGCGAGAAGGATAACAAATAACATCGCGAAAAGTCCTACCGGTACGGCATATCGCGTGTTTTTTACACCCACGGACGAAAAGTAGACAGCGAATATATAGAACATAGTATCAGAGCTTCCCGCGATCACAGACGCCGTAAATCCGCTCAGACTGTCACTGCCGATACTGTCGAAAAGCTCATTTAATACCGAGTTCGACGCGCTTCCCGATATAGGGCGCACAACAAGAAACGGCAGTATGTCCGAGGGGATGTTGATAAATTCGGTCACGGGCGCAAGTATGTCTGCAAGAAGCTCGCCTGCCCCCGATGCGGTGAACATCGACGCGGCGGTACACATCAGTACGAGTCCGGGCAAAAGCGACACAGAGGTCTTGATACCCGATCTTGCACCTTTGTTAAAGCTCTCGATCAAACCTTTCTTTGAAAGAAGAAGCAATACTGCGGTAATGCATAGAATGACAGGAACGATGGAAGAACTTATAAGCTTCATGTTTTCTTCTTTCTCCTTTTTCTGTCCGAGACCGCAAGGGCACGTGAGAGCAGCACAGACAGTACAGAACCAAAGAAAGAGCATATCCAGACAGGAACAAGTATACGCGATGCATCGGTGCTTCCCGCGGCATTTCGTAAGGTAATAAGCGTCATAGGCATGAGGCTGATCGGAGACGAGTTCATGACGGCAAGTGTTATCATGTCATCGCTTGCACGTTCCGGAGTGGGATTGTCAAGCTGCATCTTTTTAAGCGCCGATATTGCAAACGGTGTTGCCGCGTTTCCAATGCCGAGCAGATTAGCCGATATATTAGCGGCACATTCGTCGATGCCGTTTCCTGTCTTATATGCGGTGGGAAACAGAAATTTGAGTACGGGCGAGATCAAACGGGCGGCTTTTTCAATTGCCCCCGCGTCCTTTAGTACATTCATTACACCGCACCACAAGCACATCATTCCGAGAAGCGATACAGTCAGCTCTACAGCTCGGGCGGCTCCTGTAAATACAGCCGCGGAAAGCTCGCTCACGCGTCCGTTTATTCCTGCCGCAATAAATGATACTATACACATTACACCAAATGTTTTACCAAGCATTTTTTCTCCTTTCTGAATGAAAAAAGCATTTTTATAAAAAAATAATTACGAATTCACAAAAAATTAATTGACAAATTTTGGCAGATAATGTAAAATAAGCTCGTAAACACCAAAAAACGCTTGTGCATGTAGTTATGCGGAAAGGAATGGGATATACATGAAAAGCGAAACATCAGACATCAGACAGCTTGATACTCTCGGAAGAGTTGTTCTTCCTAAAAAGATGAGAACAGCGCTCGGTATCAGCGAAAACGATAATTTGAGAATATCTCTCGAGTCAAATGCGATAGTGATCAGACGTGAGGTGCCGCTGTGTGCGATATGCCGCCGCGACAGAGATCTGACCCAGATCGGCTCGTCGTATGTTTGTTTGGCATGTGCCAAAGAGATAGCATCGAAGATATGACATTTAAGACCGCGGAAACAACGCGGTCTTTTTATCTGATACAAGTATATGGTTTTGTGCATAAAATAACAACTATTGTCAATAATATCCTTGAAAATATTATTCTTTTTGAAAGGATGTATGCAGTGGTATTAAAGGGAACGCAAAGAAAAATGATAAAGATATCCGGCTGTGCCGATACGGTTTTTGAGGAAGCGTATTTTGTATTGAAGCCGGGAAGTGAAAAGGATAGGATGAGCGAACGCGATATTATTGCCGAGGCAAACAGGATAATACGCGAAAACTCAAGCTTTTCGGACAGACGTGACAGGCGATATGTTAAGATGAGCTTTGCAGTATTTTGCTTGCTTGTTGCAATGAGCGTTTTCGGTACGGTGTCAGCGGCGTTGTATCTGGCCACACTTATATGATAATTAACATATTTGTTAAAAATGCATATTGCAAATCGTTTTTGTATATAGTATAATATATTTGTATTTAAATGTCCGTTTTGCAAATGCACAGTAAATGGCGCGGATTGAACGCCCGTTCCGCGCATATTTTTTTGAAAGCTTGAAACTACGCTTCAGGCTTTATTTTGCTGTGCACAAATTTAATTGACAATAAAAGCGGCGAAACTGTACGGTTTTGTTCGCCGCAATACATAAAATCGAAAAAAGCAGAGTGTGTCTCTGCGGAAAGGTAATCTTATATGGCAAAAAATAAGCTTAAGGTAGTATTTCTCGGCGGACTTCAGGAGATCGGCAAGAACATGTGTGCGCTTGAGTATGAGGATGATATAATCATCGTTGACTGCGGTCTGGGCTTCCCGGACGACGATATGCTCGGTATAGACCTTGTTATCCCCGATGTAACATATCTTGAGAAAAATATTGACAAGGTGCGCGGATTTTTTATAACTCACGGACATGAGGATCACATAGGCGCGCTTCCGTATATACTCAAAACAATAAAAGCACCTGTTTACGGTGCAAGACTGACGATCGGTATTATTGAAAATAAGCTCACAGAGCACAGCTTTGATTACACTCCCGAGCTTAACACGGTTCAAGCAGGCGATATTATAAAGGCGGGCTGGTTCAAGGTAGAGTTTATACATGTTAACCATTCGATAGTTGACGCGTGTGCACTTGCAATAACAACACCGGTCGGCGTGGTATTCCATTCGGGTGACTTCAAGCTTGACCTTACACCGATCGAGGGCAAGATGACAGATATAGCGCGTATCGGCGAGATAGGCAATAAGGGCGTTTTGCTTTTGATGTGCGAGTCGACCAACGCGGAGCGTCCCGGATACACGCCGAGCGAAAAAAAGGTCGGCAAATCGCTTGACGATATTTTCTTAAAGAACACGGATAAGCGTATAATTATAGCTACATTCTCTTCAAACGTACACCGAGTACAGCAGATAATCAACGCAAGTGCAGCACACGGACGCAAGGTGGCGGTAACGGGCAGGAGTATGATAAACATTGTCAGCACGGCTATAAAGCTTGAATGTATGCATGACCCCGAAAATGTGCTTATAGACATCAATGATATCAAGCGTTATCCGCCTGAGCAGGTAACGATCATCACGACGGGAAGCCAGGGTGAACCGATGAGTGCGCTTTACAGAATGGCGTTCTCCGACCATGACAAGGTCGAGCTCGGTCCGAAGGATCTCGTTGTTATAAGCGCGAATGCAATACCCGGAAACGAAAAGCTTGTAGGCAATATCATCAATGAGCTATACCGCAAGGGCGTGACCGTGCTCAATGACGCAGTAGCCGATGTTCACGTGTCAGGGCATGCTTGCCAAGAGGAATTAAAGCTTCTTCATGCGCTGTTGAAACCGAAATTCTTTATGCCGATACACGGCGAGATGAAGCATCTTATCAAGAATCGTGAGATAGCGATGGAAATGGGTATGCAGCCCGATCATATATTTGTTTCCGAAATAGGAAAGGTTCTCGAGCTTTCGCGTGCGACTGCGAAGTGGGGCGGAAATGTGCCTTGCGGACGCGTGCTTGTTGACGGCTTGGGTGTTGGGGATGTAGGAAACATCGTGCTTCGTGACAGACGCCATCTTTCACAGGACGGCATTATCGTTGTCGTGGCAACGGTCGATGTGGAAATGGGAGATATCGTATCGGGACCAGATATCGTATCGCGCGGTTTTGTGTACGTAAGGGAAGCTGAAGAACTTATGGAAGAGCTTCGCGAGGTTGCCAAGGATGCGATAGACGATTGTCTCTATGATGGATGCGTTGACTGGAATGAGATAAAGCTTTCGGTAAAGGACAGTATGTCGAAGTTCATCTTCAACCGTACCAAGCGCAGACCGATGATACTTCCGATAATAATGAATGTGTGAATATGATAAATCAAAAAAGCCTTGAGCGAAAGCTCAAGGCTTTTTAACGTTAAAAGCTATCAGCCGATATTACCTTTTACTGTGATAGTACCGCTGTTGGTGGAATAACCTTCTACCTTATAGCCGATAAGATTGTCGATCTTTTCAAGAACTGTGTCCATGGAGTTGTAGTTTACTGTAACGTCGCCGTCAATTACAACGTTCATGTTGCTGTTAATGGTTACTCCGGTTACCGCGCCGATACCGCTTGCTGTCTCGATGTATGCCGAGCCTGCGGGATTCTGGCTCCATGTTATGCTGTTTGTTCCCTTTAGGTAACAGTTGTTGATCTTAAGACCGTCTGCGCTTCCTGCAAACGTACCTGCCTGAGTACCCTCGGAGGTTACGTTTTCAAGAGTGAGGTCGTTGATAGTAACAGCTCCTGCGTAGCCCCAGAAGCCGCTGCGTCCTACGTAACTATCTCTGCCGCAGTCGATATTTGAAATGGTGTGACCGTTACCGTTGAATGTGATCCACATGGAATCAATAGGAGTCCATGCTTCGCCGTCGAGGTCTACGTCATCAAGAAGATTAACTGTAAGGATGTTTGCTTCAGAAGGGGATGCCGCGGCAACAACACCTCCGATGTTCATAAGACCAGCTTTGTTTGTAACGTTATAGGTCTTTGCCGCAGGAGAATATACACCGTCAGCTACCTTTGTGCCGTATGTAGCTTCTTCAACTGCGGCTACAACGTCTGCCCATGTGCCGAACTCGTTTTTTGTGATATCGCAAGAAGCAGCAGGCTCGCCGTTTACATAGAGAACCATGATAGCAGGTTCAGCATCAACGGAAGGTGTCCACTCTGTGTGCTGCCATGAGCTTGAGTCATCAAGGATAGTAGCGCAAACTGTTGTCCAGCTTTCCTGCGAGATCTGATCAACTATACCGATGTTTCCGTCTGCGGGAATGCTGTAGCCTTCGGGTGTGATGGTTGTAAGAACTGTACCGTCAGCTGTGATTATGTTGACAGCGAGGTCGGTAACGCCTGCCGCCGCAAAGTCAGCAGCAACCTGAATACGGTCATCTGTTGCTAACATATTCTCGATACGTCCGCTACTGATGCTACCGATTGTCTTGTCAACATAAACAAAGTTTCCGCCGCCGAGATTTACCTCTCTTGCATTGTCAGCTGATAAAAGCTTGACGTTAGAGTTGGTGTTGGTGGAAAGATCAACATTTACAAGATTCTGACCTACGTAGTAATCAACAGAAGAGTCTGCGTATACGGTAGAATCCTTTGCACTGTTGTTTTTAACTGCAGATTTGGATGTGCCGTATTCAGAACGAACGCGTCCGATAAGAGCTGCCGCTCTTTCATCAGCAGTGATGCTTACGTTTGTAACCGAACAGCCCGAAACTGTCGCGTCTACAACGTCACCGACAAGACCGCCGACCTTGCTTTCACCTGAAATCGTTGCGTTTGTTACATGGCAGTTTTCGATATTGATGATCAGTGTCTTACCGACAAGACCGCCGACACGCTCGCCGTTTGCGAGATCAACGGTTACGTTTTTAAGATTGAGGTTCTTGATAGTTCCGTACGACTTTACAACACCGAAGAGACCTGCGTCTCCGACCTCACCTGCGTTACCGCTTGTCGTTACGTTTACATTGTATATTGTGTGTCCTTGACCGTCAAATGTTCCTGTGAAAGAATGAGCTTCGGAGCCGATCGGAGTCCATGAGATATTTGCAAGGTCTATATCGGCATCGAGAACTACCTTTATTGCGGTTTCGGTAGGAATAGATGCGAGTATCGTATTTATGTAAGCAAGCTCGGACGCGTTAGTGATGTGGTAAACACCGTTTGCATCTGCTTCAAGTGTGGCAGCAATAGTACCGTCCCACTTTTCTGCTGTTTTATACTCGCTGTTTTCATCATAGAGGTGATCAAAGCTGTCCTCTTCGTATGTGAACTGTGTAGCGAAGAGTCTTACAGTAAAGCCGTTACCTACAGAAATATTCTGATAGTCGTTTCCTGCGGATTCCTGCATCTTGAGTGCAAGGCAGATGGTTACGTCCTCTTCCTGTGCGTATGCAGGGAACGGAATAGCATCTGTGCTTACGGTCGTTGAGCCTTCCTTAGGAAGGATAACACCGTGAGCAACACCGTCTGCGTCAGCGATAAGCGAAGCAAGTGTGCCTGCCTTTGTAAGCTTTGTTGCCATGTTGTCACGTGTAACCGTGCCGGTACTTGTGTCAACGATAGCGTAATATACGTCGATAACGTCTGCAAGCTTAAGCTCGCTTGTAGAAAGGGGAAGGATGTCAAGCTTATACTTGAGTGCAAGGTTACCTGCGTTAGTTACCTTTACGTACTTAACATCGGTGTAACCGGGTTCCCAGAGCTGGTAGTTGAAGATCGCACCGGTGGATGCGTCTTTCCAGTCAGCGTTATCGGTCGAATATTCCATTGTGACCTTAAGCTCACCGGTCTTGATGATGTTGCCTGTTGATTCAACGCTGTCAGTAAACCATGCAAAAGTTGTGCTTGCGAGCATAACTATACAAAGGAACATGGAAACAACGCTTAAAAACAGAGCGCGTTTGGTGTTTGTCATTGTTTTTTGCCTCCTTAAAAGAATTTGTTTGACAAAACTTATCTTTATCCCGAAAATAGGAAAAAACGGATAAAGACACATAAAGATTATACTCGGAATTTTAACAGATTTCAATAGTTTGTTTAACAAAATTTGCTGTTCTTATGCAAAAAACGTTTTTTTTTTTTTTTTTTGAGAAAATACCGAAAATATTACGGAGGTGAAAACGGCGTCAGACAGACAAATGCGGACACTTTTTATAAATGTCCGCATTTGTAAGATCATATTTATTCAAGCTCGAACGCGCCGGTGTAAAGACGGTAATACGTGCCCTTTTCGGCGATGAGATCGTCGTGACTTCCGCGCTCGATTATATTTCCATGATCAAGCACCATGATTACATCTGAATTTTTTACGGTCGACAGTCTGTGTGCGATAACGAACACGGTCCTGCCCTCCATGAGCTTATCCATGCCGCGTGCAACTATCGCCTCGGTACGTGTGTCGATCGAGGAGGTAGCCTCGTCGAGTATCATTACAGGCGGGTCTGCGACCGCCGCACGTGCGATGGCAATAAGCTGGCGCTGTCCCTGTGACAGGTTTGCACCGTTGCCCGTAAGCGCTGTATTATAGCCGTCGGGCAGACGCGTGATGAAGTCATCCGCCCCCGCAAGCTTTGCTGCGGCGATACATTCTTCGTCTGTGGCATCGAGCTTGCCGTATCGGATATTTTCAAGCACAGTGCCTGTAAACAGGTTGGTGTCCTGCAGAACTATGCCGAGCGAACGGCGGAGATCGGATTTTCTTATCTTGTTGATATTTATACCGTCATAGCGTATCTTGCCGTCGGCGATATCATAAAAACGATTGATAAGGTTTGTGATGGTGGTCTTTCCGGCACCGGTCGCACCTACGAATGCGACCTTCTGACCCGGCTCGGCATAGAGGGTGATATTGTGGAGAACGGTCTTGTTTTCCTCATAACCGAAGTCAACATCGTAAAGTCTTACGTCACCGCGCAGGGGAGTGTATGTAACGCTTCCGTCACTGTGCGGATGCTTCCACGCCCACTTGCCTGTACGCTTTTCGCTTTCGCTTATACTGCCGTCTGCGTTTTCTACGGCGTTTACAAGAGTAACATACCCATCGTCAGCTTCGGGCTTCTGATCAATAAGCTCAAACACACGAGAGGCGCCCGCCAGACCCATCACGACCGAGTTGACCTGTTGGGATACCTGACTGATATTGCCCGAGAACTGCTTTGTCATGTTAAGAAACGGAACGACTATGCTTATCGAGAAGGGAAGACCCGCCAGACCGATATTCGGTATGCTTGAAAGCAAGAAGAAGCCACCTGCAAGTGCAACGACAACATAGAGCACATTACCGATGTTGTTAAGTATCGGCATGAGCATGTTGGCATAGCTGTGAGCACGGCGCGAGTCCTCGTAAAGCTCTTCATTGATCTTGTCGAAATCATTTTTACTCGCTTCTTCGTGGTTAAAGACCTTGATGACCTTTTGGCCGTTCATCATTTCCTCAACAAACCCCTCGGTCTTACCGATTGCCTGCTGTTGGCGCATAAAGTATTTTGCGCTTCCGCCGCCGATCTTACGCGTTACCATGACCATGATTATAACGCCGCAGATAACTACAAGTGTCATCCACACGCTGAAATACAGCATGATAGAGAATACGGTGAGTACCGTTACGCCCGATATGAGAAGCTGGGGTATCGACTGTGACACGAGCTGACGGAGAGTGTCGATATCGTTTGTGTAGTAGCTCATGATATCGCCGTGGTTGTTAGTGTCGAAGTATTTGACCGGGAGATCTTGCATACCGTCAAACATTTTCTGACGCATTTTGTAAAGGAACGCCTGTGTTATATACGCCATCATCTGTGTATAAACAAAGGCGGATATAAGGGAGAGAACATAGAAGAGTGCGAGCAAAAGCACGTTTGGTATGATCTCGGATTTTGCCGCGGCATAATCGCCCGAGAGATAATACTTTTCGATACACTCGATCACCTTTTGCATAAACAGGGACGGTATTGAGCTGACAACTGCCGAGAACAGTATGCATACTATAACAAGAGGCAGAAGTACGGGAAAAAAGTGATAAAGCTCCTTGAGTATCCGCTTAAGGGTACCGGGCTTTGCCATTGTGGGTTTACTTTTCATCACTATCCCCTCCCTTGTTCTGCGACTCATATACCTCTCTGTATATATCCGAGCTTTGCATCAGCTCATCATGGGTTCCGATATCGCTTATCTTGCCGCCGTCCATAACGACTATCATATCCGCATCGCAAACCGAGGCAGTGCGCTGTGCGATGATGATCTTTGTTGTTTCGGGAATGTATTCCTTGAATGCTCGCCTGATGAGAGCGTCTGTTTTGGTGTCGACCGCGCTTGTTGAGTCATCTAGGATGAGTATCTTCGGGTTCTTGAGAAGTGCGCGTGCGATACAGAGCCTTTGCTTCTGACCGCCGGACACGTTCGCGCCCCCCTGTTCTATGTATGTGTCATAGCCGTCGGGGAATGAGCTTATAAATTCGTCGGCGCAGGCGAGCTTACATGCATTTACGAGCTCTTCGTCTGTGGCGTTCGGATTGCCCCAGCGCAGGTTTTCCTTGATCGTACCCGAAAAGAGCACATTTTTCTGAAGAACGACCGATACAGCGTCTCTGAGAGCCGTTATGTCATAGTTGCGAACATCTGTGCCTCCGACTCGTACTGTACCCGCGGTAGTGTCATAAAGTCGGGGTATAAGCTGTATGAGCGATGATTTTGACGAGCCTGTACCGCCGATTATGCCGACGGTCTGACCCGATCTGATCTTTAGATTTATATTGTCAAGCGCAAAACGCTTTGCGCGCTCCGAATACTTGAAGCTTACGTTTTCAAACTCAATGTCTCCGCTTTTTACCTCTGTAATGGGATCTGCGGGATTTGATATAGTCGTATCCTCGCTCAACACTTCGGTTATCCTGCGTGCCGATTCTCCCGAGATGGTTATCATAACGTAAACCATCGAGAGCATCATGAGCGAGTTGAGTATCATAAAGCCGTATGTAAGCATTGCCGAGAACTGACCGACGTCGAGCTCGAGTCCGCGCGAGGTGATTATCATGTACGAGCCGAAAAAGAGCACGACGATCATGTCAACATATAGGCAGAACTGCATAAGCGGCGAGTTGAACGCGACGATCCTTTCGGCTGTTGTGAAGTCTCGGCGTACGTTATCAGCCGCTTTTCCAAACTTCTTCTTTTCGTATTCTTCGCGTACAAATGATTTGACGACTCTCATACCCTTGATATTTTCCTGTATCGAGCTGTTAAGATCGTCGTATTTGCGGAAAACGCTCCTGAACTTCGGCATAGCCTTGTTTGCTACGATAAAAAGTCCGACGCCGAGTATCGGTACTACAACCACGAACATAAGTGCAAGCCGACCGCCCATGATAAAGGACATGATTATTGCAAACAGGAACATAAGCG
>JAFUMW010000057.1 GCA_017482465.1 Clostridia bacterium | reverse complement strand
GTAATATTCACGGGCGGTCATGCCCATATATGTTCCGAGATCGTCTCTTATCGACGCTTCGATCATAAGCACACCATCGTATCCGGTATCGCGTATCTGATGCATTACGCGGTTAAAATCAATGCTTGCGTCAAACGGAAGCATATGACAGTCACCATGGATTATCGCAACCGTGCTGTGGCTCATTCCGTAGTTGTCATGTATATGTGTACAGCAAAGCTTATCACCGAACATAGGTAAAAACTGCATACCCGGTGTGCACTGCGCCTCGTGCCCGACATCATAGCAAAATCCGATATCAAGGTCGGCAAGCTCATGCATTACTATACCGAGCACCTCGGGATATTCAAGGTTTTCAAAGCACACTTTTACACCGCGCTCGGTTGCATATTGTGCAAGCGACCGAAAACGTTCGATACCGACAGGGCTGGTATGAGGCTCGGGTGCGCCCGCAGTCGGATGCATTACTACATATTTAACACCGTATTTTGCAGCATCATCAATGCATTTCTTCAAACGATCAACATAGTCGCTGCCCTCGGTACACTCATTCCATATGCAGTTGATACCGCCGAACGGAGCATGAAAATTATCGACAGTAATGCCGTATTTATTGAACAGAGCGATTCTTTCGCCGAGATCAAGTTCTTCCTTCCATCCGATAAAAGTGTACTTAAATCCCGCTTCAGCCATTGCCTTGATATTTTCTTCAACACTCTCCGGAACATTTCCCGTTATACATATGCCAAACTTATTCATATGCCCCTCCTTACTCACCGTCGGTCAGCTTGCGAAGCTTTACTGCCGAGTCATATGCTTTCATTATAAACTCTTTTGCTGTAAGTCCGTCATAGTAGTTATAATCGGATCTGTTTCCTACTTCAAGCATAAGCGAGCCGGTGTATCCGCATTCTTTAAGCTTCTTGCAGACTTTTTCAAAATCAAGGTCACAGTCAAACGGTATTCGGTGAAGATCATCACGGTAATCGACGTTCTTCTCCTTTCCAAGACCGAAGTTGTCATGAATGTGTGTACAGAAAAGTCTGTCGCCGAGCTGAGGCAAAAATGTCAGACCGGGTGTATAGCAATACTCATGTCCGATGTCGTAGCAGAAACCGACACTTTCATTTTTGAAGTAATTAAGTATCAGCATCATAAAGCGCGGAAATTCAAGATTCTCAAACGCCAGCTTTACGCCGCACTTTTCGGCTTCGACAACGAGTTTGCCAAAGCGCGTCAGTCCCATGTGCGAAGTCATTGGCACTACAGACCCTATAGTCGTATGCAAAACAACATAAGGTATGCCGTTTTCTCCTGCGTCCCATATGCATTTTTTCAACTCTTCAGTATAGTAATCTCCCTCGTTTGAGTCAGCGATCCACATACTGTTTATCTTACTGAACGGAGCATGCAAGGTTTCGATCTCAAGTTCTATGCTGTCTGCAAAGCGCTTGATATTCTTAATATTTTTACCGAGCTCCCAAGAGGTAAAGCATGTATCAAAACCTGTTTCCTTCATTAACTGCATAGTTTCAATCTCGTTTGTACCGAATGCGGTACATATGTTCATACCGAGTTTACGCATTATCATCAATCCTTTCATTAAAACAAAGATACAATAGCCGCTACAGCCTGAGAGCCGACCGTCATTATGAGTCCTGCTGTCGCTACACCTGCAAATATCGAAATGCAAGCTCTCCATTTAGGCATATCAAAGACAGAGGCAACAAGTGCTCCTGTCCAAGCACCAGTTCCGGGCAAAGGTATTGCAACAAATACATAAAGTCCGAAAATAGCATATTTTTCAATCTGCGGCCGATTTTTCTCAGCTTTATCATAAAGCCAGTTTGATATTTTTGAAAACAGCTGTACATTGCAACCGCGCATCCATTTAAGCACCTCTTTTACAAATAAAAGAATAAACGGTATCGGCACGCAATTGCCTATTATGCTGACGATCAGCGTCGATAGCCAATCAAGTCCCATTCCGGTTCCGATCGGCACAGCACCGCGAAGTTCAATAAGCGGAACCATTGAAACTCCGAATACAATAAGGTATTTTAACAACAAGTTCAACTTTTGTTACCTCAATTCGTTACTTATGAAGAATATTGGAAAGACGCTTATAAAGCAACAGTGCGATAAACGAGCATGCAATTCCTTTTATAAGGTTGAACGGCATCACCGCAAACACGATCATTGATTTAAGGTCGGTCACTGCCGAATTTACCTTACTTGCCGCGGAAACTATAGCTTCAAGCGGCAAAAGACCCATTTTCACGTATGCGGGAACGAGTACAAAGTAGTTCATCAACCCGCCTGCGATCGAAAGCGAGAGCGTACCGAGTATCATTCCGATAACCGCACCTTTTATGTTTTTCTTATATTTATATGTAATAGCCGCGGGAAGTATAAACGCACATCCCGTGACAAAATTTGCAAATTCACCTACGTAACCCGTAGTTGTTCCGTTTAATAAAATGTTCAAAAGGTTCTTGATAAGTTCAATAAGCACCCCGGCTATCGGCCCCATTGCAAATGAACCCATTAAAATAACAGCTTCTGAAAGATCAAGCTTATAAAATCCGGGGGCAAACCAAAGCGGAAATTCAAAAAGCATTATAATTGCCGATATTGCCGCAAGAATCGCTATCTTGATTATATAGTGCAAGGATGCACCGCGTTTGTTTACTGTATTTTTCATAATTTACTCCTCGAAATATTACCGTTATGTGCAGATTTCGGGGTATGGGTGAACACTTTGATGTTATCAGACAAAATGCATAATATAAAAATAGCTTTGCGAGATACCGCAAAGCTACACGGCATCTTCTCTCATCCGGACTTTACCGTCGGCGCAGGAATCTCACCTGCTCGGCACTTTCGTGTTAGTGGGCTATACCACCGGTATGGATTTTCACCAATTCCCGAAGATAATCCTATGCAGGGCTGAAAATATCAGCCCTGCACAAGTATCTTAAATATTATTGACAGAGCTTGCGCGTAAGCTCAAGCTGAGTCAGGTTGCGAGGTTTCGCCAAAGACAGAACCTCAGTCAGTGAAAATTGCGCAACAATTTTCGCTTTTATTCGTTGATCTCGGTAACAACGCCCGAACCAACTGTTCTACCACCCTCACGGATAGCGAAACGAAGTCCCTTTTCGATAGCGATAGGAGTGATGAGCTCAACGTTCATAACTACGTTATCGCCGGGGCGGCACATGTCTGTGCCTTCGGGAAGGTTGATTACGCCTGTAACGTCAGTTGTTCTGAAGTAGAACTGAGGTCTGTAACCGGAGAAGAAGGGCTTCTGACGTCCGCCTTCCTTTTCGGTAAGAACGTAAACCTGACCGGAGAACTTTGTGTAGGGCTTGATGGAGCCGGGCTTACAAAGAACCTGACCTCTTTCGATACCCTTCTTATCGATACCACGGAGAAGCGCACCGATGTTATC
>JAFUMW010000056.1 GCA_017482465.1 Clostridia bacterium | reverse complement strand
TGTCCGCCCATTTTTAAAACAGAAAGAAATATAAAAATGAAGATATTCAACAATATAACTGAATTGATTGGAAATACCCCGATGCTCAGACTTAATAAGCTTGAAAATTATAACAAGTCGAGAGCTGCGATTATTGCAAAGCTTGAATACATGAACCCGGCGGGAAGCGTCAAGGACAGAGTCGGGGTCAACATGATTAAAAAGGCTGAAGAGGACGGTGCTCTTTATTCGGGCGCTACCATAATCGAGCCGACAAGCGGAAACACAGGCATCGGTATAGCGATGGCGGCGGTGTCGGGTGGCTACAGAGCTATCCTCACAATGCCCGAGACTATGAGCATTGAAAGACGCAAGCTGCTTGCGGCGTACGGCGCCGAGATAGTGCTGACCGAGGGCAAGCTCGGTATGAACGGTGCTATTGCAAGGGCGTACGAGCTTGCCGAGCAGATACCGGGCGCGGTGATACTCGGTCAGTTTGAAAATCCCGCTAACCCCGAAGCGCACTATAACACTACAGGCCCCGAAATATGGGATGATACCGAGGGCAAGGTCGATATCATAGTTGCAGGTGCGGGCACAGGAGGAACGATAAGCGGTGTTGCCCGCTACCTCAAGGAAAAAAATCCCGATATCAAGGCTGTAGCAGTAGAGCCTGCAGGCTCGTCTGTTATCTCTGGCGGCACACCCGGTCCTCACGGACTGATGGGCATCGGCGCGGGCTTTATCCCGGACACGCTTGATAAAACGCTTCTTGACGAGGTCATCGCAGTGACCGAAGAAGAAGCCTATGCGGCGGCAAGAGAACTTGCAGCCTGCGAGGGCTTTCTGTGCGGAATAAGCGGCGGCGCGGCACTGCACGCGGCAAAGCTTGTAGCGTCACGCGAAGAAAATATCGGAAAAACGGTTGCGGTAATCCTTCCGGATAATGGCGAGCGTTACCTTTCAACGCCACTGTGGGAAAAGTGAATAAGCAACAAAGTCCATGTTTTTTCAAGAAACTCCATTGACTTTATATAATTTCGTATGCTACAATGATATTGCTTACTTAATTTTGTATAACAACAAGGAGAAAAACATGAAAAAGAGAATATTCGCGTTAATTCTTTCAATGATCATGCTTTTTACATCCGTACCTGTTATTACGGCGTCGGCAGACGAAAGTGACAGCATGATATTCTACGACCCGTTCGGAGACGGAGCTGATTGCTTCAAGACTAACTCGATATCATCTACTCCTGTTACCGATGCCTCGGGTTCATATATACACCTCGTAGCGAAGCCCGGCACGTACAATAACAATCAGCTTGTATTCACAGTTCAGGACCCGAATATTGCGATACTTGAGTATCCATATTTAAAAATGGAATACAGATCCGACTCTTCTTCACCAATAATTGATACGACATTTAGGTCGGCTAAAGGCGAAAGCTGGGGAAACTCACACCCCGAACTTAATAGCGACGGCAAGTGGCACAGCTTTGTGTGGGACCTTAATGATATCACTCTTCCGGAAACCTCTGTTCCCGCAAAGGACGAAAAGAATGTTGCCTTGCATTTTAAGCTCTGGGGCGCGGGTAACAAAACCATTGAAAAGGACACATATTTTGACGTTAAATATGTTGCTCTTTTCAAGAGCGAGGAGGAAGCTGTGAATTTTAATTATGATGAATTTAATAGCTCCAAAATTCCTGAGTATGAGGTAGACTCCGACCTTATCAAAGAGGGAAGCGCGAAGCTGGCCGAATATAACGAAGAGTGCGACGCACTTATCGAAGTCATAAAGAATACTCCCACCACCGTTGAGATAATAGGTACGAAATACTATGTCAGCGCAGACGGAAACGATAACAACGACGGTAAAACTCCCGAAACAGCATGGAAGTCCATACGTAAGGTATCAAACGCGGCGCTTGAACCCGGCGACGGCGTATTCTTCAAGCGCGGCGATTATTTCAGAGCCGACGGTGTTTCGCTCAGCATGAAGACGGGCGTTACATATTCCGCATACGGAGAGGGCGACAAGCCTGTTCTTGTAGGCTCGGTAGACGCGTCTGATCCCAAAAAGTGGCATGAGACAGACGTTCCGAATGTATATAAATTCGAAACACCGGTAAATAATGTCGGAAGTATAATCATCAACGGCGGCGAGCACTGGGGTATCAGAGTTACCCGCAAAAACAGCGATGAGAACATCACCATGGATAACGGACTTGTTGATAACGGACTTGATGAGCCGTATCAGTCACCAAGCAGAGCATGGGAAGAACACAAGTCTCTTAAAAACAACCTTGAATTTATTTCATGGGGCGGCACATACCTCTACTGCAAGGACGGCAACCCGGGCGATGTATTTGACAGCATAGAGCTGTCAGCCGGAATAAACGGCGTTACAGGCTCGGCGGTCGATGTAGTGTTTGATAACATCAAGCTCTTCGGCTACGGTATGCATGGCATTGGCGTCGGAAACGCAAAGAATTTCAAGGTAACAAACTGCGTATTTGGCTGGATAGGCGGCTCGATACAGTCGGGCGACATAAGACTCGGAAACGCGGTTCAGAACTGGAAAAACTGCGAGGACTTCCTTATAGATCACTGCTGGTCGTACCAGATCTATGACTGCTGCTATACAACGCAGTATACAGGTGATCTGGACGAACCGGTTATCATAAAGAACTTTGAGGTCTCAAACTCGGTAGGCGAGTACGCTAACAGCGGTCCCGAGATATGGAACGGAAAATCTGTTAACGATGATAAGCGAGTATACTGCGAAAATATACTTGTTCACGATAACTATACCAGAAATAACGGTTATGGCTGGAGTCATCAAAGACCCGGTAAAGACGGTAACTTCTTCTACGGTGCTTACCACAGTAACCCTGAATTTACAAACTGTAAATTTTATGACAATAAATTCTTCATTTGCTACAGCGTAGGACTTCTTTCACAGTTCATCTCTGAGAATACAATGGGATTTGTCGATAACGATTATATAATCGCAAAGGGCAAAACTTTTGCAAGATCTATGACAAATGCAGCTGAAGGAAGCGGACTTGTCACAGATTACGCTTACACCCCCGAGGCACTCGCAAAGCTGCAGGCGCAGGGCGTTGAGCGTGACGGCGAGTTCTACTATATGCCCGAGGACTACGTGCCCGAACCGTTTAACTGGCAGGGAGCAAACGACTTCTACACCACGGGAATTTATTCGGACACAGTGGGTCACTGGGCAAAGGACTACGTCAAAAAAGTAACCGATGCGGGGCTTTTCAAAGGCGTATCCTCCGATAAGTTTGACCCCGACGGCGCGATGACGCGTGCCATGGTATATACCGTGCTCTCTCGCTTT